>NCCR01000056.1:0-3357 GCA_002279765.1 Verrucomicrobia bacterium 12-59-8
TGACTGCGTCAAATACACACAGTAACAGCCCAGCGCCACCATCAGCATGCCCACCACCCGATTTTTTCCACCGCTCATGAAGAACCAGGCGAGGCCTGCAGGAATCAGGGCCAGTACACCATGCCCCAAAGCATTCGGATTGCGAAAAATCCAGGTGTTCAAGGTGAGTCGGTCATGGAAAATGGTGGTGAGCTGGGCCGAGCCTTCAACCAGTTCGAATCCTAGGTTTGTGGAGACTGCGAGCAGCGCCAAAATCGCCAGGCAGCCCAGCCAGCAGTTGAGATAAATTTCGATCTTTCTCCAGCTAGTCAGCGCAAGGGCCGTCACCATATGGAAACTAAAATAGGTGAACACCTCCTTGGTCGTCGCCGTGTGCTCCGGAGTAGCCCAGACTGCCCAGACACAGTAGGCCGTCATCAGCCAGTCCACCGGTGTGACGAACAGCTTGGAAACATTGAATCCTGCCGGACGTCGCAAAGTGGCCACGATGCCAGCATACATCAGGTACTTCACAAGGCTGACGCCGCTGATGATCGCAAAAATATCCTGGGGTCGGACAAACCACAGAAACAGCAGAATACAGGCGCAAATAAAGTCCACTCGATAGGCTCCTATGAAGGCTTAGTGCCGCTGCGCCAGTTCCCGGTATACCCCGGAGTACTGTGCCGCTGTCTTTTCCAGCGGATGCTGGAGCGCCACCCAGGCACGGGCCGCGTGCCCCAGCCGTTTCAATTCGGCGGGGACCCGCAGCAGAGGAGCCATTGCGTCCACCACTGCAGCGGCGGTGGCCATAGGAACGGCCTGGCCGTTGACTCCCTCGATGATTAATTCCTCCGATCCGCAAGCTTCATTCATCAGCACCGGCACGCCGCAGCTCATGGCCTCGAGGGAGACATTGGACATGCCTTCAGACGTGGAAGTCAGGACAAGAAGATCCAGCATGTTGTAAACCACCGCCATGTCATCGCGGTGTCCCAGCCAAAAGATACGGTTGGCAAAGCGGTGGCCGACCACAAGCGCCAGGATTTCCGCCTCGCAGTTACCGCCAGCCCCTGCGAGGACAAGACTCACATGGGGAAACATTGTGCCGATCTTCTCAAAAGCCTGCAAAAGCAAAGCATGGCGCTTTTCAGGCACGCAGCGCGCCGCCATACCGATGCAGAGGCCATCGGGCGGAATGCCTACAGCGGCCCTGACTGCGGCCTTCTCTCGTGGGCTGAACTTGACGGTGTCAACCCCATTGCTGATGACCCGAAGGTCCACTCCATCTTGCAAGCCAAACCCCTTGATCTCATGCGCCTGTCCTCGGGACACTGTGTGAACGATATTGCAGCGGGCATAAAAGGCCTTACGCAGCCTGAGGCGCCAGGGAGCACGCTCCCAGCCATAAAATAAAGCATGCTCGCCGTGCAAAAGGGGGGTGCTGCCACCGGCCAGGGAGAGAAATGAGTACAACAACGCGCTCCAGTTGTGCGAATGCACCACGTCTGGCCGGAGATCTTGTATCAACCTGCGAAGGCGCATCACACAGCCCAAGTCCAGGCCGCTCTTCTTGTCCATATCCAAAACCTTTGTGTCTGCAGGCAGCCGGTCCGTGAAATCGTCGCCTCCAGCCAGGGTGCAAATGGCCACCTGAAACTCAGGCCGGGGCAAAAGCCGCGCCATCTGGGCAATCATGTTCTCCATGCCTCCAGGACGGTAGGAGTGCAACACATGCAGGACACTAATTCCCATTGCAAATAAACGAAGGGGTTAAATCAAGCACCCTGCTCAGGCTGCCTCACCACCTTCTTTGGGATTGTTATAGTACGTTGGCTCGTAGTATCTGGAATAGTAATGACCGTAGTAGTAGTTGTTCTCCAGGCGTCTAAGGTTCACACAATTCAATACGAAGCCATAAACTTGGGCACCCGACTGGTGCAGGATTTCAGATGCGGTGGCGACATCACGCTGAGTGGTCTGATCCGCCCGAATAACAAAGATAAGCCCGTCAACAGCCTTGCTGATAAGGAGAGAATCTGCGAGGCCGAGCAGCGGGGGGGTGTCCACGATAATCCGGTCAAAATGGTGCTTCAAAGCGTCCAAGAACTCCTTGAACCTGCTGCTGGAGAGCAGATCGTGGCCGCGCGCTGAATCGTTGCCTCGAGAAATAAAATCCAGGTTCTCGACGCCTGATGAGCGAACAGCGTCATTCCACTTAACGCGGTCAGCCAGAATCTCCATTAATCCAAGGTTCTTGTTACCGAGATTAAACGCCTTGTGCAGGGTGCCGCGGCGTAGGTCAGCATCGATAAGCAGAACTCTCTCTCCTGAATCGGAAAATGACTTGGCAAGATGTGCGGCCACGGTGGTCTTGCCATCATTCGGACGTGCGCTTGTGACCATGATCACCTGCTTCGGGTTATCTGGCAGCGCATAAAAAGGCAGCGAGCTGCGAATGATTCGGAAAGATTCATTGGCATGAGTGGTCACCTTGGCGTCAGACTCCTTGCCGTCAGGGAGCTGGGGCACCAAACGACGGTCATCGATCTCCATCAACGGAACGATTCCGCAGGCTGGATACTGGCAGTACTTTTCAGCCTCTCCCACGAATGAGGAAGTGAAACGAAGTCTCTCAGTAAGAACCGGTCCCCCGAGCCCCAACCCTATTGACAGCGCAAGAGCATAAGTCAGTAGCTTTTGTTTATTGGGAGACACTGGAATATCATCCCGAACATCCGTAAACCCTTTGAACTGGAACTCGACCTGCACCTCTGGACCGGTGTAGTCCATTGCAGCGAGCCTGCCCTTCATGCCGACGTAGGCAGCCTCCCATGCCAGGTGCCCGCTGGATTGTAGCTTGTAGTCTCTCCGGAAATCGTCATATCCGGCAATAAGCTTCCGATATTCAGGCAGCTTATCCTGCAAGCTTTCGAGCCGCTGTTGAAGATGTTCCTTCTCCAAATGAAACGATGCAATTTGTTTCTTCCACTCAGCATCCAAGCTGAATTGATAATTCTCAATCTGCTTCCGTAACTCGCGCATTTTTTCATGGCCAGGAAGAAGGGAATTGGACAAGCGCTCGTATTCTCGCTCAGAGGAATGCAACTGCCCCTCAATGTACTCCCACTCATTTGCCCGCTTGGCGACTTGAGGCGTCACGATCGTGGTGGTGCTGGCTTCGGGTGTCGCCGCTCCCACCTCAGGTGAGAGCCGTCTCGCGGTGTTAGCTCCATTGACTTGCTCCCCAGTTGCACCAGGAACCACATTTGGGCCAGCTGTTTTAATCAGGAATGGATCCGGGTTTGGCTCCCGTCTCACAATGGTTCCCACAGGCAGCGGTGCAGACCTGTACTTTGCTAGCAACGCCAGTTTCTC
>NCCR01000056.1:3398-3970 GCA_002279765.1 Verrucomicrobia bacterium 12-59-8
CGGCCTCAATAAATTTTTCCATCTCGCCCATGGCGTCAATCTGGGAACGATAAGTAAGCATTTCGGAGGGAAGCTGCTCCAGCTTGTTGTTTGCCACATAATTCTCTAGAACCTTGTTCTCAGATTCATAGCGCCTACCAAGCTCAGTTTCAGCACGCATGTTTTCGCGAATCCGGTCCATCTCCTTGGTAAAGCCTTTTATGAGAACATCCCGATGCTTAATGCGCGACTCTGTGAGGTAGTCGTGATACTCAAGAAGCATGGCCTCAGGCCACAGTCTGGCCAGTCTAGGCTCATAAACCCAAACCTCAATCTCGAGGTGCGAGCCGACGGTACTGCTAACTCTAATCTTGCTAAAGAAGCGATGCCAGACACTCGACAACTCAGTCGTGTCCTTCACCAACCCCAGCCGGAGAGCGGTCCGCTCCACGAGCCATCTCGATTGAAGACCACTCGTTACCTGAACATAAATACTGTCCCAACGCGTGTTACCTCTCACGTCTGAAATCTCAGACTTGATGGGAAGATCCACGTAGCTGAACTCAACGATGCTCTTAGAGTAATAAGAAGGC
>NCCR01000056.1:4099-29599 GCA_002279765.1 Verrucomicrobia bacterium 12-59-8
TTTAACGAAATAGGCCAGAGCCAAGACAAATCCCAGCACGCCCCCAACCGCCGCCAGTTTCCAGTATTTTACATATCTGGAAAGGAACTGTAATACGTCCTGAAGTGTGATGAAACGTTTGAAGTTTTTCGCAGACATCGTTTAAGTGATTTATAGGCCGAAAAGCTTCTTAGGAACAACAATGAAGTCCCCTTCCATGAGTGGCGGATCTTCTGCCTTCCCAACTTCAATCGCCTCGAAGTTGACCGATATGCGAGACACTCCTTGCGCACCCTTTCTCAAAATGTATCCCTTGCGTCTGTTAGCAAACATCTTGAATCCACCAGCATCCACTACCGCCTGGTAGGCTGAAACCGGAGCATCGCCCAGTGGTCGAACAGTAACACGACCGACGTGATTGACCTCCCCGCTCATTCGGACTGTAAGGCCCCCACCTGTGTCGCCACGCATGCCGGGATCCACAATCACAGTGGCTTGGCGCAATTGACTCCCCTGCAAGGTTTGCTTGATGCTGTTCTCAGCCTCAGCAAGTGCCATCCCCTGCAGTCTTACTCGACCAACCTTGGGCATGATAATATCTCCACTTGGACGTACCATGAACGATCCATTGAATGACCCATCCTCTAAGACAAAGACGTCAATCTGGTCCCCCACCTGAATTCGATAGGTAGCGCCTGCCTGCAAAGCTGCATCAGAGCGCGGAGCCATAATATCCGTAGGTCCGATGTCAGGAGTGCTGCTGCAGGCGCTCAAGGCCAAGGTCAAGAACAAAAAAGTCACTTCACGAAGCCGCCTCATACTCTTTCGCCGGTTATTAGAAACTCTTGGAAGCTCCAAGGTAAATGTAGTGCTCGCTATAGTGGTTGGTGCCATGAACGTCCTGGTATTGGTAAATTGCCTGAGCTTGTATATCTCTAGTCAATGCATACAGCAAGCTCAAACGACACTGCCAGCTGTCCTGAATGAACTGGCTTTGCTCGAACTCCACGTGCTCCCAGCCTGCCAGCGTAATGGCACTCAATCGAGGCGTAATGAAGGTGGTCAACGAGACAGCAGCGTATTTGAGCACGCTGTCATTTTCTACGCTCGATATAACATGTCTTTCCGTGATTCCGACATTTGCGCTCAGTACGTTCCTCTGTCTCAATCTATGGCTAATTCCATACTGAACAAAATTTTCAACTCCTGGCGAAGACCTGACAGGCAAATATACACGCCTTCCCGCTTCCACTCTGTGATTGGTGTACAAGCCCAGTTGCTGCTGGATGCCCGCTAGAGCCGTCCAGCCCTTTCCAACCTTCGCATTCTCATCGCCGCTTTGCCAGTAGTAGCCCGCCTCAGCGTAGGTTAGAAGCGACTGGGTGAGACGCTTTTTGACTCCTGCGACGGCCCAATTAAACGCGCTGGTCCAAGGTGCAGCTGTCATGAAGTTGTAGCCTACATAGGAGGAGAAAAATTGATCTCCATTTTTCAGATAAGCCCCTCCCAGTAGGCTCGCTCGGGTGTGGTTGAATTCGCTATCCCATAGGTCAAAGCGGTCCAAGTAAAACATGGCCATGGTTCTGTCGCCAATGTTTCTGAAAGCGCGGACACCAGCAATGTTGTAAATACCTGCCACTCCCGAATGGGGCGTCTGTGGACCGCCATAGCTAGACCGAGAACCGTAGTTAGTCACATCACCCGTACCGTAACCAACCGCATAGCGCCCGACCCTGTCAATCGGGGAAAGATCTCCCCACCCTGCACTAGCACCTCCGAACACGTTAAAAAGACTTCCACCAACTGCAAATGGGCTAAACTGGTCGTACGCCGATACCTTCCATCTCCCCAACTCTTTATACCAGTTGATTTGGCTGAACGCCGTTGTGCCGAATTGCGAAATCAATCCAGTACCAGCCAAAGGGCCCGGGATAGCCCAACCCACCCGACCCGTGTTAGGCAGGTAGTATAGGAAAGGATTCAGGCTGATGGAAAGATCCCCTAGGATCAAGGACGCGCGGCAGGTTAAATAGACTATATGGATCCATCGGTCATCGGGAGGCAGGTTTTCAAAGCCCGGAATGGTCCCGCTTACATCGCTATAAATGGCACCATAGCCTGCAAGAAACCTGTCCATGAGCAACGGCCCCAACATGACAGTCAGATGATCCGCCGAATTCTTATCAAAGGCACTCCCCCACATGGCCCCAAGAAAGCTAGTGTTATTCAATCCAATCCCGAGCCTCGACGTTAAGGTAAAATCGCCAATGGTTGGTTGGATGCTCCAGCCAGCCCTTTGGTTCAATGACTGAATGGAACTTGCGACCCCTCTCACACCAGCACCTAGATCCTCAGCTATGTCTCCTGGCGTGACATCTCTATACAATCCCCTCTGAGGAACATATTGATAATCCCCATAAGGGCGAACAACATCCTGCCCCAAAGCGTAACTTTCAGGAGATGCAACGCCACCCACTGAGCCCCTTGACTGAGCAGCAGCATCATGGGACATCAAAAGGGCTGCTAGAACACAAGCCCCCATCAGACCTTTCAGCCTGGCTGTTGCATGTAATGTCATAGAAAGTACCACAAAGGAACGATTAATAAAAATTCTGGTTGAAAACGTAATTAGTTAACAAGAATTTGAAGTGCCTGAAAGCACCCGCAGTTTGCAGCAAGCTAGACTCAAGCACTTTTGACGAAAGATCGTGCTAGGGAAAACGCTCCGTATAACAAACCACTACCTAAAGGAATACAAACAATGATAGGAAACCAAACAATCTTCCACCATAGAGACAGGCGGCTATCAACTAAAAGATCCGTCAAAAGAATGAGCATCATACCCACCCAAGCTCCTGCCGCCAACATCAATACCAAGGGGGAGACGTTTTGCGGATCAAAAGCTAGGGCATTTTGAAATAGATTCATGTGCGAAAAGGGAGTTAAAGGATCAGAATCAAGGCATACGGCCAGTTCCTCACCTCAAACAAAGAAGAAATCAGAGCCTTTTCCATACAGGTGATTTATCAATGTATGGTTTGGTTTTCGGAGATGGCCAAACCGAGAGCATCATCGCATCCCAACTGGCTTTCTCCCCCCACAGTTTGTCTGCTAAAGGCCCCAAGTTAGTGTCATCGAGCAGCACCGTAAGCATCATGACAGTACCTGAATCTCCGCAGGTCACTCCTTCCACATAAACGTGCCTTGGAGGAAGAGAGGTGGCGGCAGGCCACTCAACCCGGCGACGCGCAGGATCCGAAGAGTCGAGCAGCAGTGTGGTCCGGTTGGGATCCAACCAAACACGCACCCGCCCACTGCGCGACTGCTCTTCCGCAAAGCTCTTAAAACGGCCCCGCCGATGTCCAAGATTGATCGGTCTCAGGTCAAGAATGGCGGCTGTTTTGTAATAGAGAAATTTCAGATTAGGGGCCTCACCGGTCTGCCTCTTGGTGTTATGTACCACTGACAAATCCACACGTGCAAGCTCACGAGTTCCAATGATCAAGCCGGGAGGGTTTCGCTTGATATTGTTTGTAGGATCATAATCGCCACCACCGAGATAACCATCGTAGTTGATATCAGCAGAGATAGAAACAGAGCCAAGCGTTCTGTCCTGAATGGGAAAGTAACCCATGCCAAGGCCGAAGCCTTGGGCGTAAACGTTGATGGCACTAACGAGAAATAATGCAGCAACGATTTTTGTCTTATTGAATAGTATCTTCATAGGGAGTGTTACTTTGTAGCTCTTGCTAAACTGGTGAGCATCGCTGGCGATCATCTTTAGATGCGTCATTGGACTATGCAATCCAAATATTTGTGACAAAACGAGGCGAAAAAGTGCAGTTCATCAGATTAAAGCAGCCATACCCCTCTAAAAAAGCAGCTTTCATGCCAAGAACATCATTGCGCAATGCATCATAGAGCAATATTCAGCGGAGTTGAAGGACTGCTCTCACCGGCAGGTGCTGGGAGCGTGCCCCTTGAGACACACTGCAAGAAATACCTTTCCAGTGGCTTGAAGCAAACACGTGATCAATGCGAATCCATGGGCTGAAAAGCCGTAGAACGGAAGTCATGTTCCCGGGGAAAGTGTGGCCAAAGCCAACACCTGCCGCGTCATGAACATCCTGCAAAAGTCCACTCAGAAGATGGTAGGCTTTCCCGAGAGGCGGAAGGTTCAAATCCCCCAGCAGGACCACCGGCACGTTTTCTGCCCGCACACGCGCAACGAGTTGCTCCACCAAACTCACGCGCGCTGCCCAAGTGGCGACATACTTTTGATGCATGTGATACAACGGAGTATGTGGCACCAGCCCCAGAATCCCATAGAGAAACGTTCCTCTTTGTGAGTACCACGAGAGCAGATCGCGCGGTGTCGGGAGATGGATGTTGTAAACAGCCACATGGCGACCGCCCCAGTTAATAATTGACCGCGTGCCTGCTGAGCAAACACCTTTCGGTGAGCCCGGCCAGGTCAGTAGTAAAGGCTGATCTTCCAACACGGGCCACTTGCTGAGAAGGATGAACTCACCATTGACCGTGTGGAACACATGAGAGGCGAACTGAGGCAGCGCCTTGATCTGAGGCAATCGGCGAGCTGCATCCTGAAAGACCGCAATGTCAAGCCGGGCCCCCTCCGCAAAATCGGTCAGCACTTTCTCGGAACCTTGGCCGCGGTTATAGGTCAACACGGACAGGCAATCGGCAGCCCCTTTCTCCGCAATGCCTGCCCCCCATCGGAGGCTGGCTCCGCCCAGCCACCCAATAATGATCACCGTCGCAATCACACATGACAGCGCAGCACGCCAGCATGCAAACAAGCCAGCAAGAATCAAAGCGGCTGCCATGGGCAAGGCCATGACCCACGATGGAAGATAGGCCAGAAACACGCTCAACAGATTGCTCTCCGCGTGATACTTCATGTAGAAAGCCAGCCCCGACATGAACAGCACGGTGAGAAAAACCGCACGGCCCGCCCATGGCTGCAATGCGCGCCAAAGGGCTACCATGAGCGTCGCTGCCGACGGCGGCCGAGCTTTGGACCCGGGGTTTTTTGCTTCAGGGGGGGGCTCGTCCATCTTAGCAGAAAGCAAACGCGCGCGCTCCTCAGATCACCCTTGGATGGCTTGCCTGTGAAAGCTCATTCCAATGGATTTTTCTTCGGGGGGATGATGGGAGGAGTAGGAAGGAATTGAGTGTCTGGGAGCACGCGTGGCATGGGAAGTTCCTTGACGCGGGGCTTCAACACATCCGGATCCATGGGCGGACCTTTATACTCGGGAGCCTTGTCTCCGTCAGTCACCACCATGACTCCAGCCTCTTTATACCCAAATCGAACCATGCCCACGGGAACCACGACCCACAGCAACACCACGCACACCGTCATGACGACGAGGGATTCCAGAATGGTCAGTCCGCTGCTGTTTTTAATCATAAGGTATGTGTTGAGACGGTGGGCACAAGCCCTTGTTGAGTCGTGGACGCACTGACGTCCGGTCATGCTTGTCAGATAGTCCTGTCAGGTTACGAGGGCAAGGAACAAAGGTTTGGGGCTGCATTTTTTTGACAGCCCTCATTGTATCTGGCACTGAATGAGATAAGTCGTTATTGATATGCCTCTTCCCTGTTCCAGAATCCAGCCCCCGTAAGACTCATGAAATTTATTTTTGTCAGTGCCAACCAAGGTGGAGGCGGCAGCGAGGAGCTGTGGGTGCAGACGGCGGGCCGCCTGCGCGGCCTGGGCCATGCGGTTATGGCCTTGACGGAGTGGAAGGCTGGCGCGCAGAGACGCGTGAGGCAGCTCCAGGCCCAGGGGGTGACGCACCGCTCCCTGGACCTCAGCGGCATGCGGGCGGTGTTCAACAAAGTACTGGAGCGTCTTACCGGCCAGGCACCGTGGCGCGACCGCTTCTTGAAGGCCACGCTCCGCAACTTCAAGCCGGACCTGGTGGTCTTCAACTCGGGTACGCTGGTGGACGGCATTCCGCTGCTGGAGATCATCCACGCAGAGCGTCAGCCGTGCGTGGCGGTGACGCATCTGGTGTCCACGGACAACTGGCCGGACGACGCGCAGGCGGAAAAGATCCACAGCAGCTACAGCGGCGCTTTGGAGGCCTGCTTTGTTTCGGAACACAACAGGGATCTAAGTTTTCGGCAGACGGGACGAAATCTGCCGAATGCACGCATCGTGCGGAATCCCTTTCTGGTGAGCGTCGATGCCATCCCAATGCCGCCGTTGAACAGCGAAACTCCAGTCAAACTGGCTCTGCCAGCGCGGCTGCACCCGAAGACCAAAGGGCATGACATGCTTTTCGAAGTGCTGGCGCGGCCGGAGTGGCGGGAGCGGAAGATTCAGGTTTCCCTTTTCGGTTCGGGCGGATGCGAGAAGACGCTGCGGGCGCTGTGCCAGGAGCTGGGAATCGGCGACAAGGTGGCTTTTCACGGCCATGTGGACGACATGAACGAGGTGTGGCGGCAGCATCATGCGCTCATCCTTCCTTCGCGGCATGAGGGGCTGCCCATCGCGCAGATTGAGGCCATGCTGGCGGGCCGCGCGGTCATCGCCACGCCGGCGGGCGGCATTGCGGAGATGATGGAGCCGGGCCGTACTGGATTTCTGGCCGCTGCCTGTGATACAAACGCGCTGCATGCGGTGATGGAGGAGGCGTGGGGCCAGCGGGAGCGTTGGGGCGGCCTGGGGGAGGAGGGACGGAAGCTGGTACAGGCGCGCATCCCTGCGGAGCCGGTCACAGTGTTTGTGGACCATCTGCTGAAGCTGGCCGCAAGGCGTGGCAGGCCTTGAGCCAGATGCGCGCCGCCAGATCTCTGCGGGAGATGAGCTTTTCCATCGCATCCAGAAACGATGGATGGCGCAGGCGGGTGAAGGACGGCATGCCATCCAAACGCTGAAAGTGATGAGCCATGCGCCACAATGCGGGCAGAGCAAAGCGGCAGGCACGGTCATGCAGTTGCATGGCCATCTGAGACGGAAGGCCGGTGAAGGCAGCAGCGTGGCGCTCCCACACCCGACGTCGTGCCAAGGCAGCGCGCTTTTCCCGCATGGCCTTCTGCGTCACCCCTTCGGGGTTGATGCGGTAGCGCAGCAGTGGCTCCGGCATGGTCGCTGCGAGGTGCTGGGTCAGCAGACGCATCCACAAGTCGTAGTCCTCAGACCAGTAGGGCTCCTCCGCTGTGCTATGATCCTGGTAATTGCCGGCTTGAAGAACGGCGCTGCGTTTGAAAATCACGGTGGGGTGCCAGATGCGCGGTCCCACGAGCGTGGCATGAAGCACATCGGAGGGTTTGAAGGGCAGCGTGGAAGCTCCTTCCACGACGTTGCCTGACATGTCGATGCAAACGCGGTCCGTGCCCACGAGTGCCAGGTTGGGATGCTGACGCAGGTAGGCGAGCTGTTGCTGGAACCGGTCAGGATGGCAGATGTCATCCGCATCCATGCGGGCACACAGTTCGGTCTTTGCCACCTCCACGAGCCGTGCGAGGGAGAGTCCCAGTGACAATGGCACCCCACGGTACACTTTGCCGGGCAGACGCGCAGGCAGCCAGCGGTCCAGGATTTCCAGAGTGCCGTCGGTGGAACCGTTGTCCCACACCAGCACCTCGAAATCACGCTGTGTCTGCTGTTCAAGCGAGGCCAGGGCTTGCTCTAAAAACTGCGCCCCGTTGAGCACCGGGATCAGCACGCTGAGTTTTTCAGAGTTCATACGGCGGCTCGCCTGCGGGCGAGGGCGTGATACAAGCCGGCATAATCATCCAGCGTTTTTTCCAGGGCATGATCCTGAACAATGATCTCGCGTGCAGCGGCACCCATCCGGCGTCGTTCCGGTTCGTCAGCCAGAAGTGATGCCATGGCGTGAGCCCATGCGTCCGGTCCTTCATCCACGACTTGAATCACGCCCCGATGCTCACCGAGCTGTGTTTCAGGAAAGCCCATGAAACGACGGGTGAGACAGGGCAGTCCGCTGCTCATGGCTTCCAGCAGCGCATTGGGAAAGCCCTCCTGCATGGAAGGAAACACAAACAAGTCCGCCATCTGATACCAGCGATGGATGTCCGCCTGCTCAGGAATGTGCAGGACGCGTGGCAGGGAGCGCAGCTCCTTGAACAAGGCACTCTGGTAAGCCTCGATCTCCTGACGCTCCTGCTCGGAGGAGATCGTGGGGCGCTGCACCGCGCCGACGAGGACGAGCCATGCGTCAGGATGACACTCAGCCACTGCGGGCCAGGCCTGCAGCAGGCTGCGCACGCCTTTACGAGGGATCAGATGCCCTACGTAGAGGCAGACCTTCGCGCCGGGAGGCAGCACCTTTTCCACCAAGGCGGGCAGTTCCTGGCCTGGCTCCGCAGGCTGAAAGCGCTGCGTGTCTACCCCATGTGAGATGATATGCAGGCGGCGCTCGCGCACCCCCATTCGCCGCTGGGCCGCTGCCATCACAGGGGAGCCCACGACCACCGCATCAAACAGACGCTGCGCCAGAATTTGCAACTGGAGATTGGCCCACCGATGCAATGCCGTGCGCCCCCAGGTCTCCGGTTCCACCATGGTGGAGACAAACATGAGCGCCCGGCCTTGGCGTTTGATCGAGAGCAGGCTGCGGAAAAGGCGACGGTCTATTTTGATGGTCTGCACCACCTGCGCTCCCGCCCTGCCCTGCGTCTGGAGATGCGCCGCTGCGGCTTGAAACAGGCGCTGATCGCGCGCTCGTGCGTCAAGCCCCACCTCCATGCGGGAGACAGCGACGAGGCCATCCACCGTTTCCTCAAGAGTCAGAGAGGGATCACTGCGGGAGGTGATCACCGAGGTGGTCACGCCACGTGTCTGCAAACCC
The DNA here is from genome assembly GCA_002279765.1 of Verrucomicrobia bacterium 12-59-8. Next base: position 12,925 of record NCCR01000056.1, read on the forward strand.
GGCGCATAGCGGCGAAAACGCTCCGCAGCGCCCGCTAGCACGGGAGCGTAATGCGGAAATATCTGACAGACAGTCATTGACTAAAGCCTCGAGCATCCGGGGCATCCTTGACATTGTTAGCCTGCGGCTGAGCCACCCGCCGCCCCAATTTGATCATCGGGATTTCAACGGCATGCGCGAAAATCCAGGCAAGCGCCACTGTCACAGTCATGGCAATCAAAGCGAAGACCACAGAATTGGGCGCTGAAAATCCAGCTCCGAGTTTGAAAAATGCCAGCAGCACAGGGTAATGAAGAATAAAGATTCCATAGGACAAATCGACGTTCACTAATGAATACAGTGCGTGCATGCGTCTGCTCAAAGCCGGCCAGTAAGACACGCAGGCGATGATCACAGCCGCGCCAGCAGCACAGAGGTAATAGCCGATCCAGACGCTCGGCAGTCGATAGCGCAGTGACATGCACGAGTACATTCCGCCTCCAGCAAGCAGCAGGCACCACCAAACGGCCGCCGGAATCTGACTCCACCATTCTTCAGGCACCCGGGCCAGCACCGCCCCCAGGCCAAAAATCCCCATGTAGGCGGCCGTGCCGAAAATGTTGGAATACAGATAATCGCTCCCAATCGCAAAGACGACCACCATGCCCACTGCAGCCCAGGCGGGAAGACGCAGGATGGCCCAGCCATACAGCGGAAACGCCAGCATTGAAACCTTGGACTCTGTCGTCAAAGACCAAACTGTCGGCAGAGCAAAATCTGAATTCATGCCGGGAATCAAAAGAACAAGATGCAGCAACCATTGCTCCCAGCAGGGGCCTCTTTGCTGCAGAAATACCACGCCCCCATCTTCCACCGGGCCGTTGGCTTCATATTTGATCCAGGTAAGCACGACAAACGCAAACAGCAGCCCGATCCAGTACAAAGGAAAGAGCCGGAACGCTCTTTTAATGATGAACTGTTTGTAGCTTTCCCAGGAAATGGGGCTGCCAGCAAGAGACTTGGTAAGCACATAACCACTGAGCACAAAAAACAGCACTACCCCGCCCTTGCCATCAAACACCCCTTTGGTAAGCCAGACCGGAAAGCCGACCCCAAAGATCCTGCGGGCATGAGTAGTCATGACCAGCAGACAGAGGACCAAACGCAAAAAATCCAAGGATTTGAGACGCTGATGAGAACTGAAATGACATGCCATTAAAGCGATGAAAGCCCAGCTCATTCACCCGCACCATTGCTATCGCGCTGTTGCGAAACAAGGCTGATTTCAACCACGCCCAAATACGCCATTCCCTCAGATTCGGTCGAAATTTAATCATTCACGTCACAAAAAATGATCGATGCTGACAGGACTTCATCTCTTCCTGGCGGAGCCTGAACTGGTAAGCATTCGACCCAGATCAATGGCAGGCTTTTCAATCGTAAAATGCAGCAGCAGACCGAGTGTCACTGTCAATCCCACAGCGAGGATGAAAGCCAGGTACGGCGAGGACAGCAACATGGGACCGCCAAATTTTTTCAAGGCCACCAGCACCGGGTAGTGCAGGATGTAGATGCTGTAGGAGAGGTCCACACGCAGCAGGTGTTGCAATCGCGTCAGCAAAGAACGCATTTGCGACCAGTGGACGGTTCCCGCAATGAAGATCAGCGAACCCAAACCGCAGAGATAGTAGCCGAGCCAGATGCTTGGCATCACATAGCGCCAAGAGATGGCGGCATACAGCCCAAACCCCAGCAACACCAAGCCCCACCATGCAGCTTGATTCAGTCGCTCCCAAACAGCGGACGGCACGCGACATAGTAAGGTGCCGAGTGCAAACATGCCGAAGAAAGCTGCCGTACCTACGACATGCTGGTCCAGCCAAGCGCTGCCAAGCACCAATGCAGCGACCACCGCTCCCGCCAGCCAGCCAGGGCTGCGGAGGATCACCCACGCCAAGAGCGGAAAAACCATGGAGACTTTGGCTTCGGTCATCAGCGTCCACACTGTGGGCAGGGCAAAGTCGGACTTCATGCCGGGTGCCACCAGCGTGCTCTGCAGAAGCCATTGCTTCACTTGCAGGCCTTTGCCATCAAGAAACCAGGCAGGCAAACCTGTCACCTGCCCTGCCCCATGCTGTTGGACACTCCACAGCACCGCCAGGGCCAGCAGAAGCGCCGCCCAATAGACGGGATACAGACGAAAAACGCGCCGCACACCAAATTTGACGTAAGCTGCGAAGGACGGTGCCTTGCCGCCTAGGGACAGCGCCAGCACGTAGCCGCTGAGCACAAAGAACAGCATCACAGCGGCCTTGGAATCAAACACCCCCTTCCGCAGCCACTCCGGCCAGTGCAGTTCAAAGACCAGCCGGAAGTGCTGCGCCAGCACGATGAATGCGGCAATGACACGTAGCGCATCCAAAGCAATGATGCGCTCGTGGGTGACAGTGGACCGGGCGGTCGCAGGATCGATATTACTCACAGGCAGGCTCCCTATTCCTCCACTATGCCGTTCTTGCCAAACTGACGCAGCCGGATGTGGTACATCTCTCGGTGATGCCTCAAGTTCGACTCCAATATCAAGCCCACCATTAGCACAACGGTGGAGATGACCATGATGCTGGCCGCGAGCACTGCACTGGGCACACGGCTCACGTAGGATGTCTGGATGAATTCATAGACCGGCAGCGCTCCAGTCAGTGCGCCAAGCAAAAAACCACAGGCGGCGATGAGTCCGAAAAACCGCATCGGCCGATAGTCGCGGAACAGGACGAGCAGCACACGGAGGATGCGCGTGCCATCGCGGAAGGTCTTGAGTTTGGAACTGGTACCATGCGCACGGTCGCCAAACGGAATCGGCAGATCAGCGGTGGAAAAGCCTTTGTCGATGGCCTGAATGGTAAGTTCGATCTCCAGTTCAAAGCCACGTGAAAGCACGGGGGCGTTCATGTAAAATCGGCGTGAAAACAGGCGCAGGCCGGAAAAAACATCTCCCGGCTGCTGGCCAAACACGGCTCTTACAAAGGTGGCAAACATGGATGTACCCCATTGGTGCCCGGGACGGAATACATCCTGTTGTGTCTGGCGCACCCCGGTGATCATATCGACGGGAGCCTCACAGTAGCGCTCATAGAGCAGTTTCCCGCCAGCGGCCGGATAACTGCCGTCACCGTCCACCATGAGCACGAGATCGGATTCAATGTGGGAGAGTGCAGTTGCCACAGCCTTGGCCTTGCCACGCCGCGACTCCACAAGCACGTCCGCGCCTGCGGCACGGGCGCGTTCGCTGGTGGCGTCGGTTGAGCCGTTGTCCACCACGAGGATGCGCGCATGGGGAAATGCCTGCTTGTATTCAGCCACCACACCAGTGATGGCAACTTCTTCGTTGAGGCATGGAATGAGAACAGTAAGGGAAGGAGCGGTCATAGCTGGTTGGAGGGGGCGATGATCGAACCGGTATTGAGCAAGTAAACGCCAGACTGCACCTGTTTGCCAAATTTTCTGGCATAGGTCAGCAGCCATGGCTCCGGAGTTCGTTTCAGTGTGTCGCGCAGTTGCTGATCAAAGGGGGCGAAGTGAACTCCGGGCTCCAGGTCCTGACGGTAGTACTTCTCCTCGACCACCAGCCACGAGATATTGTTCTGGTCACAGAAGGCGCGCACATCTTCGGGTTTTTTGGCGTAGAACGCCTTGAGCAGTGCCGCCTGCCTTTCCATGACCAGCTCCCGGTAGCGCGAAAAGAGCACTGCGTGCGATGACTCGTAACTAATGTAGACGCTGCGGTGGCACAGCACCGAGATAAGATCCCCCGTACGTGGAAAACATGCGATCACCTCGCCGCCACCAGTTCTCGCGAGTTGCATGTACAAAGCAGCGTATTCAGACACATCCTCCGCCCCCTTGCCGCGAATGGCAGGAGATCTGGCGGCGAGCACGAACGCCAGCAGCAGCAACGCCGCCTGCCTGACTCGTCCGGGCCGCAGTCTTCCCACAGCCGCGTCGAAGAGCACCCCCCAAGAGAGCACCCCGAGCACCGGCATGCTCCAGACTAGATACCTGGATGACTCGAACAACCGGGGCAGCAGAAACTCGGCGAGCCAGAAAGTAAGAACACCCGAGACGGCCAATGCCAGCAGCACCAGCGCTCTGTCACGACTGCGCCGCCAAAGGATAAAAATGGCAAGTACGAACCCCGCCACAGCCGACAGGGGAAACACAGCAAACACCGCTTTGGACACGCCCGCGGGCCAAGCAGCCACATGACGCAGCACCGGCTCCAGCAGCGCCTTGTCCCAGGGGATGAGCGTCCATGGCAGCATGGTGCCCAGCGGAGTCTGCGGCCAGAGCGGCACACGCCCGCCCGGACCATAGAGGGGGTCATGCTGGATCTGATCCAGCGTGACCTGCGGACCTACGAGCGGATGATAACCCAGTTCCCGGCTTTTGAGGAGCACCAGTGTGCTGCCAGCCACCACGGCCAGAATCACTGGCCAATGTGTCCGCCACTGCACTCGCACATTCCATGTGTCGCGCCAGCCTTCGCCGATCTGCCGATACAGCCAGATTATGACATACGCTGGAGACAGCAGGACAAAAGCAATGGGATACAAGGCCGCCGCCATGAACAGGCTCAGGGAGGTCAAGCCTCGTCGTCCTGTCAGTTGTCCCAGCAGAAAGCCGCAGACCAGCGGCCAGGCAAAGCTGCGGGCAAAACCGCCACTGAACCCGATCCAGGCATCGGAAACAAAAAACAACCCCAGGGTGATCCAGCCAAGGCGCGCGCCACCCAGACATTCAGCAATGCGATAAATCAGCACCCCAGTCAGAGCCAGCATCACCAATGCGATGACCTTACCCACCAGCAAAGTCGGCAGAAACAGGCGCACCGTTTCAAACAGCGCAGCAGCGACATAAGGTTGAATGGCCTTGGCGCTGACAAGCCAGGGATCATTGGGCAGGAAACCGCTGCCTTCGCCTGCGTCCAGCCACACATGATGTTGTGCGATGTCATCCGTAATGAGCATAGGCTGCAACAGCGTGTGTCCCTGCAGGATCAAGGCGAGAAGGCAGGATGCCCCCAGAACGAGCCAAGGCATGGCTGAAGCAGATTTTTTCATCATGTAATCAGAATCAGGGTGTCCGCTGAGTTGCGGAGCACTGAATCTCCGTCGAGAGCCAGCGCAGTGATTTGCACCAGCGCATTAGCGGACGCTCCCACCATTTATAAACGGCCAGACCAAACAGCACTGCCGCCGCCACCACAAGTAGCAAAAAGACATCGACCCAGAAGGGATCATTGCCGAGCATTTGCGGTTTTACCACGCCAAAGACAGCCATCAGAACCAGGCCGTGGGATAGAAAGATGGAGTAGCTGGCGCGGCCAAGTTTCCAATGATCCATCAACCACCAGCGCCCCGCCTCACACGAACGCTCCCACATCACAAGTCCGCCAATACCTGCGGCAAACACCGCAGCCCAGAAACATTTCTGCCAGATGACCAGCTGGGAGACAAGCCAGAGATGCTGCCAGGAACCGGTAAACAAACCGGCAGCGGCGATACTGCACAACACCATGCCCCATTTCCGACTGCTTCTCAGCCTGGTACATTCCGCCGCCACCGCTCCGGCGGCAAACTCCAGAATGAACGGATGCGTGAGGAAGCCAACGCCCGAAATGGCCGGGCGAATACCCAGCAGCCCCCCGCCGCCACCCAGCAGAGCAGCCACCGTCAGCAGTGTCGGGAGCACCCACTGTCTCGGCAGGGCCAGGCAGGCCGCCAGAACCACCATGAAAAAAACCTCAAAGGAAAGAGTCCAGGCAGCCACGATCAGCGGAAACGAACTTTGCGGCAGCGCCAGCAGCGAAGGAAAGACCTGATAGCAATCGGCGGCCCTGCCCGGAACGAACCAGAGCAGCATCACTTTGAACAAGCTCAACGTGATGAGCAGCGGATACAGCCGCCAAAACCGCCGCTGGAGAAAGCTGCGCACGGCATCCGGCCTGCCGGCATCCGCCCGGTGAGCGGCCCAAAGGACAAACCCACTCAGCACAAAAAAGAAATCCACCCTGAATGTACTGTGATTGAACATGCTGCCCAGCCACTCATTCGACCAGTAACGCGAAGAATGCACGCCTACGTGGTGGCACACCACCAGCACCGCAAAAATTCCGCGCATCGTTTGAATGCCATGAAGGAGCGGTCGGGCGGTGGTTTCAGTTTGAGACATTAATCGCACAATCAATGGTACTTACACTCTGTAGATGCAGGAATGCTGCCAAGGTCGGAGTTACCCTTGAAGGTTCTCCATTTCTTCCAGGGATGATTCATGCCCGGCTGACTGGTTGGCCAAAAATCCGGTCAGGTTGTCAGCATTGACCGGCATGGGCAGATGCAGCGCAGCTGTCACCCGTAACATCAGTAAAACGAGCACTGAAGGCACCCCGATCACCCAGACGCTTCGGCCAGCCTCACGTGCCGCCCCCTGTACGATGTCACGCAGACTGCGCAGCTCTTTCTCAAACAAATTGTATTCTCTGCGTGGAGCTTCCGTGGCAGCGATCTGCAATGTTTGCTCGCACAGTTGATTGATCTCAATCACCGGGACCCTGCCAGCACCGCCGTCCGGCAGCGGCACCAAGGGAGAGAGCCTGACAAAAGTCCGGATGCGGCCATACAGACCGCCATTGCCAAGCACCAGCCCCGGCCGGATCACACTGACAGTGTCGATACCGAGCACCTGAGCTTCCAATGTCGATTTGGTCCTGCCATACAGCGAACAAGCATGCGGGCCGGCAGAGTAAGATGAAAACACCAACTGGCACCGCACACCGGATTGGTGAAGCCGCCGGACCGCTGCAATCGTCCCATTAAGCGTCTTTTCAGCCCCGCGTGGCCCATCAAAATCATGCGCCAGATGCAAGGCGCAGTCAGCCCCTGCGATGACCGCCTCATCCAGTGCGTCGCCAAGCGACCACGAATGACATTGCCCGGCAAAGCCGCGCACCTTGCCCGAACGGCAGAAGCAGACCACGGCATAGCCGGCGCCCTGGGCATGCCGCGCCAGATGAGAGCCGATGAACCCCGCCGCGCCGAATATCAAAATCTTCATGAGCAGGAACCAGCCATCAATTCTGCATGCAGCGCTCCACCTTGCGCCGGCTGTTGGCCATCATCGTGAGAGCCGAAGGGCGGCAGCCCAGCTCAGGCAGGACGGATGCGTCCACAGCCACCACCCTGCCCTGCTGCGTGCGCTGCAAATAGTCGTCCAAAGTGACCTCCCCAGCTTCCTCCGAGGCCACTCGTGCGGCACAGAAGTGGAAGCCGCCACCGGGCGCCGGGGCGGCGACCTTCCACACTCTGGCGCGCTGTTTGATCCAGTGCAGGAAGCCGGTCATCTCCGGATCGTTGGAGGAGTCCGCCGTCTCTTCCACAAAGGCTGTAGGGATGCCGCGTTCCAGCCGGTAGCGCATCTGGGTGGCATGCGTCCACACCTGGATGGGGGTGATCAGGTTCATAAGCCCCGGGATGTTGAGCCCCCTGGTAATTGTGGGCAGCTTGAGCATGGCCAGCAGCAGGCTGAGCGGCGCATGGCTGAGCCGGTAAAGAGAGGCAAACACCTTCACCTCGTCCTGGATGATGCGTTCGATGGCGAGGGTGTTGAAGTGCTTTTCACCATCGGCCCGGGCGGTGGGCAGCCCGTTCCGCCGGAGGGTGGTGTAGAGCATGCTGGGCGCGTGGTCGCCAAAGGTGGCGGAGCCGATGTCCGCGCAGGAGGCGAAGGCGAGATTCAAGGTACCAACCACGCCGGCCGCGAGCAGCAGCAGCCGCCCTTCCGCCGTGGAGCCGTCTGACAATGTCACGCGGACGATGTCCCCTTGGGTCTCCCATTGGACCGCGGAGAGGTGCACCACCGTGGCATCATGGGCAGCCGCCTGGGCATGAAAGGCCTCCCGCATGGACTGTAGGCCGGGCACCTTGCGGCCACCTGCCGTGCCCGCACCCCTGCTGCCGAGCACGAGGTTCGGCGTGCGGTGGCTGTAGCCCGAGTCGAGCGACACGGTGCTCCTGGCATCCACGCCGGGAGAGCACTGAAACAGCGACTCGATCCTTCCACAGGCGTCCAGGTACTGCGCGTGGCTGTCAAAGGTGCCCCGGGGCCAGGGATCATTGACCTCATAGCGGGCAAACTGCTGCCCCCAGTAGTTGGCCAGGCCGCCGACGATGGCTGGACGTAGCAGCTCCCCTTTAGCCGGGCCGGCAAAGGGGATGCGCTGACCGATGCCGATCTCCTCCCCGCTCTCCCTGGCGGTGGAGGCGATCTTGGCGTGCATAGACCGGGCATGCGCTGGCAGCAACTTGGGGCCCGCGCCGGTCACGACGAGGATCTTTCGCCCCTTGGGCAGGGCGGAAAGTGCTGCCACGGCGCACGGGCCGGAGCCGATCAGCAGGATGTCAAAGAGCATGGGAGGTGCCGCCATTAAGCCAGCCCATGATCAGCGCGGCAGCGCCGCAAAATCACAGGAACCGAGCTCCGGCACGACGCGACGCGCGGCAGCCTCATCCGGGATGCGCGTCTTTCCATCACACAGGTAGATGTCATAGTTCAGCGCGCTGAAGTAGGCGGTGAAGTCGTCGAAGGTGTAGCCGCGTTTCTCGTTCTCGTAGAAGCAGAACTCGAAGACCACGACGGGGCGCCAGCGCTGCAGGGTCTGCTTCGCGCCCTTGAGGATGTCCAGCTCGTGGCCGTCTGTGTCGATCTTGATGAAGTCGAGGTGATCGAGCGACTCCTGCTGCGCGAGGCCGTCAATGGAGATGGTGGGGCAAGTGACCTCATGGGCCTCCCCGAGATGCACCTCGTGCTTGGTGCCGGCGGTGTTGTCCAGCCGCCAGCTCGGGTAGGCGACCATGCTGGTGGTGCTCTGCGTGCCATCCCCGACAAAGGCCTGGACGGTGCGAATACGGGGCTGCAGCGCGGGGTTGAGCTCGATGTTGCGATTGAGCCGCTTGAAAGCGTGGTCAGTGGGCTCCACGGCGATGATGCGAGCCTTGGTGTGACGGGCGGCGAGGGGGAGGCAGATGGCACCGATGTTGGCGCCGATGTCGATGGCGCAGAAGTCGTCTTTGCGCGGCAGGATCGTGCCATCAATGACCCACTTCTGAAAGCTGCCGAAGAGGAAGAGGGAGAGGTCGATGCCCTCGGCGAGGTCGGCATCAAAGCGGACGCCGTTGCGGGTGATGACACGATGCTGGCTGAAGCCGACCAGCCGCAGGCAGCGGTAGATGAATTTGGCAAAGCCGATCTTGGTTTTGGTGTTCAAAGCGGGCGGGAGGTGGGGCGGTTCAAGGCTTCACGGCCAGGCTGCGCTTGCGGAAGAAGCGTGCGCAGCCGGTGTTGCGCCAGTTGGCAGGGTCAGTTTTCAGGTCGTTGAAGAAGAGCGTCAAGGGGCGCGCCTTGAGCTCAGGAAGCAGGAGGTCCTGCTCGGATGAGGCGCGGATGGTGGCGTGGCGCTCGTTGCATTCACGGTCATAGCGGGCGGCGTCTCCGCTGAGGAGGTCGCGCCAGGCGGCCTTCACGTTGTTGTTGGTGGTGCCGAGGGCCGTGGCGAACAGCAGGAAAGCCAGGAGGGAGAGGAGCACACCCGCGCGCGGGATCTCGACCTGGAAGGAACGCAGCAGGGAGACGACCCCGGCGAGGAGGAGGACCCAGTCGATGATGAAGAAGAGCAGCAGCAGATTGATGGCGCGTTGGGGGATGAGGGCACCCATGCTCCAGGTGCCGAGGAAGAAGCCACCAAAGACCGTGGCCAGCATGAGCAGCAAGGCGATGATGACGAGCTCCCACGCCCGCTGGCGTGAAAGCTGGAAGGCCGCAGGCCAGGTGCTGAGGATGACGAGGGAAAACAGGACGATGGGCAGGAAGACCAGCCAGATGGCCGCCTGCCTGACGCCGAGCTTCAAGGCCATGAGAAAGGCGGGGATGAACACGTGGTGCACGTCGTTGGTGTACCAGGCGCGGCGGTTGGCATTCCCCGGGGTGAGGACGACCATGGCCACGCCGACGAAGGTGGCCGAGAGGACGATTAGCAGCGGGCGGCTGACCTGGCGATGACGCCAGAAGAAGAGGACATTGAGCGCGGTGATGTGGGCGAGGAAGACGGCCATGGCCACCTCGGTGCAGCCGGTGATGGCCACCGCGAGGAGGCAGGCGACGACAAGCGCGAGGGGACGCGGGCACCAGTCCAGCTCCAGGCAGCGCCTGCCAAACATGCCAGCGAGGCAGAAAAAGAGAAGGCAGGGCAGCGTGTAGCCCGCAGAGCCGGTGCCCCAGTAGAAGCCCTGGGAGGTGCTGGCCATCCCCCACACAAACAGCACTGAGGCCATGACGACGAGCGCCCATTTCCAGCCCTTCGAGGCTTCGGGAAACCAGGGGCCGACGGCCCAGCGCATGCTGCCCACGAGGCCGAGCACGAGCAGGAGGCTGTAGCACTTGAAGGTGCCAAAGGACAGCAGCATGGGGTGCATGAACAGCAGCGCGGAGGAGAAGAACCGCCCGGTGAGACCGAAATAGAAGTCGATGTTGGACTGCCAGTAGCCCTTTTCCATCGTGTCCGCCGCCATGTACCAGTCGTCCGCCGAAGGCTGTGAGTAGGCGCACAGGATCACAAAGGGGACGAGGCCAATGAAGGCCACCAGCCCGATGAGGCAGGGATTCAAGAAAGAGAGCAGACGACGCATTCGGGTCAGAGAGTGTTGGGCCGGGGTTGTGGCTGTGCCTTTGGCTGCGGCGCAATCAAGACAGGCGTGCCACGCCAAGCAAGGAGCCGCAAGACCCTGGTGCCTATGGCGCGCGCGCCCCAGATGGAGAACGTATCCACCGTGGCATGCAGGGCTCTGGCACAGAGGAGGGTGATGACGATGAGCGTGAGCAGGGCAAGCGCGGCAGCGGCCGTGTAGCCGCCAAGTGGCAGGGCGGAGATGAAGACCCAGGAGCAGGCGGTGCCGAGCACGAGGAAGTGCGCGCCATAGAGCGAGTACGACACCTTGCCCAAAAACAGGACGGGACGTCGGGTGAGAAAGCGCTGGGCCGCAGGCGCATGCAGCACTAGGAGGAACAAGGCCAGCGCCCCCACCATGGACCACCCGCCCCCCAGCCAGCGCAGCGGCGGACTGAACCAGTAGGCCTCATGCGCCTCCGGGGTGGTCATGGCATACTTGGGATAAGAGCCGCAGACAAGCGTGACGAGGATGAGCAGAACGCACAGCCAGCCTGGCAGGCTGACCGGCCGGGGCTTCCCTGCCCTGACACGGGCGCACTGCCAGTCCGCAAACATGAGGCCGATGATGAAGCACTGGAAGAAGTTTCCTTTGAACCACCACGCGCCGGCCAGCATGAGGCCCCAGCGCACCAGGCGCAGCTGCCCGAAGAGCAGAATGCCATACACGAGGAAGGAACCGAGCAGCTCCCTCTTGATGGTCCACATGGGCTGGTTGTAGGTGGTGGCCATCTCAAATGGGGAGGTGGCCAGCTGCCAGGCCAGCGCGCCGGTGTCAGGAGCGGGAGCAGGCCAGAAGTAGTCAAACCAACCGGAGCCGCTGGACAGGGCCACCTCGTGATTGCGATAGAGGCCCATGCGCCACAGCAGCCAGGAAAGCACGGTGGTGGCCAGCACAATGCCCGCCAGGGCGTGCCTTTGAGCAGCAGTGGCAACGCCAGCACATAACCACTGAGCAGAAAGAACAGGCACACGGCAAAGTGGCCTGCGACGAGCAGCCCTAAGGGCGGATATAGGAAGGCCTGCTCCCAGCCGCCATGCAAGGGCGCCGCACCGCCGGTGGTGCCGTGCGGATACAGCGCGGAAACGAAGTGGGCGAGCACCACGGCGGAGGCAGCCAGCCCACGCAGGCCGTCCAGATGCTCATACCGCACCGCATATGTCGTCGCATGGCTCATGTATACTTTTGTCGAGGGCATAACAGCGGTTCCGGCACCTTTCCGCCGCCATTCTCTTTCCCCTTTTACATCTGCGGAAGCTTGAGCTTCAGGAACGCGGCCCAGCAGAAGCGCAGCATGACGAGGCCGTTTTTAAAGCGGCGGTTCATCTTCGTGTCCCCATACGTGCGCTCTTGGTAATGCACGGGCATGTCGATGATGCGGAGGTTCAGCTTGGCCGCGCCGAAGAGCAGCTCGTAGTCACCCCAGCGGTCCTCGGCGCCCCAGGTGTCGATCATGAGGTTGATTTTTTCCCAGTCTCTGCGCCACAGCACCTTGGTGCCACAGAGGGTGTCGCGCACCGGAGAGCCGAGCAGGTAGGAGAAGAGCGTGGCGAAGCCTTTGTTGCCCAGCATGTTGGCAAACTTCATGGCCTGGCCCTGCATGGGATACACGAGGCGTGAGCCATTGATGAAGTCCCCTTTGCCGGAGGCGATGGCCTCTACAAAACGCGGGAGCTCCTCCGGCATGACGGTGAGGTCGGCATCCAGGATCATGAGGATGTCCCCGGTGGCGGCGCGGAAGCCGGTCCAGACGTTGCGCGACTTTGAGATGGCGGGCCCGGCGACAAGGCGGATGTTTTTCTGCGGAAACTCGGCCTGCATGAGGCGGACCTCATCGGAGGTGCCGTCCGTGGACTTGTCATCGCAGAAGATGATCTCAGTCTCCTTCCCCAGCTCGGGCATGCGCTCCACGGCGCTGCGCACATTGCCCTTTTCATCCTTGCACGGGATGATGACGGAGACCTTGAAGTCAGACACGGGGCGCGGCTGTGGCGTGGGCCGGGCGACGATGAAGTGGCAGAGGTTCAGGCGGTCGAGCAAAGGCATCCAGGCGATGAACTTGTTCATCAGATTACTGAGCAGCGGAATGCCGAAGGGCATCAGCACGCGGCGGGAGATGCGCAGCAGCTCGAAGCCGGAGAGGTGCAGCAGCCCGGCGTAATCCGAGACGGAAAGCCAGTTGGGCTCGACCTTGGGGCTCTTGAGCCTGGACTTCTCTGCCAGCGAGACCAGAGGCTCCCAAAAGTGGTTGTAGGTGTAGATGATGACGCGGGCGTGCGGGGCGCAGACAGAGCGCACGCGGTTAAACATGGCCTGGATATCCACGCTGTCCGTGGTGTCCTGGATGAGCACTGTGTCAAAGGAGCCTTCCGGAAGCTGCTTCTCGGGATCCATGACATGGAAGGCGGCCTGCGGGTGCTTTTGGCGTGCGAGGTCGATCATCTTCGGGCTGACGTCCACGGCGGTGACGGAGCCGGCCTGGATGTAGTCCAGCAGCTTGCCGGTCTGGCAGCGGATGAAGAGCAGGTTTCCAGCATCCCCGATGAGCGTCTTCAGCTCACGTCCTACGAGGCTGTAGAAGTGCTCGTTGCGCGTGATGTGGTAGTCGCGCTCGGCGGCATTGGCCTCGGCGCTTTCCAGGATGCTCTGCCGCTTGCCCTCAATGGCGGCCATGCCCCAGAGAACTGGGCTGTCGGGAGGAGGAGCGTTGTTTGTGTCAGACATGGCGTTTTCGAACAGGCTGCAAAGCGGCGTGGCCCACCTCAGGAGGCCTGGGTGCGGGCCAGCCAGGACTGGTGAATCTCCTGGAAGGTGGTCTTGAGGTCCTTGGTGAGGTTCCAGCCCGGGTAGTGGGCCTTCATCTTGTCGAGATTGGAGATGTAGCAGATGTGGTCCCCCTGGCGGTTCTGCTCCACGTACTCATGCTGCATGTGCTTGCCGGAGATGGAGGCGATTAGATCGAAGGCCTCCAGGATGGAGATGGAGTTGTCACGGCCACCGCCGATGTTGTACACCTCGCCCTGGCGCGGTGCGGCGATGAAATGCTCCATGAAGCTGACGACGTCATGGCTGTGGATGTTGTCGCGCACCTGCTTGCCTTTGTACCCGAAGACGCGGTAGGTGCGGCCTTCGAGATTGCAGCGGATGAGGTAGCTGAGGAAGCCGTGGAGCTCCACACCGCTGTGATTGGGGCCGGTGAGGCAGCCGCCGCGCAGCGCGCAGGTGGGCATGCCAAAGTAGCGGCCGTATTCCTGGACCATGACATCGGCGGCCACTTTGGAAGCGCCAAAGAGGGAGTGCTTGCTCTGGTCGATGCGGAAGGTCTCGCGGATGCCGTCGGTGTAGGTGGCGTCGGCGTAGTCCCAGCGCTTTTCAAGTTCAGTCAGGGCGATCTCATTGGGAGCGTCGCCATAGACCTTGTTGGTGCTCATGTGGACGAAGGGAGACTCCGGGCAGGCAAGGCGCGCGGCCTCCAGGAAGTTCAAAGTGCCCACGGCGTTCACATCGAAGTCATCAAAAGGGCGGCTGGCGGCTAGGTCGTGGCTGGGCTGCGCTGCGGTATGCACGATGGCGTCTGGATGCAGCTCCTTCAGCAGGGCCTGCACGCCGGCGCGGTTGCGGATGTCCAGCTCATGATGATTGAAGGACGGGAACTGGTTTTTGAGGCGCTGCGTGTTCCAGCGGGTGTCGCCGCCGGGGCCGAAGAAGTCGGCGCGCATGTTATTGTCCACTCCATGGACCGTCCATCCGGCCTCGGAGAAATGGGTAACGACTTCCGAGCCGATGAGGCCCGAGGATCCGGTGACGAGAAGACTTTTCATGGGGCGGTTGGGTTGGTGGAAAGGAGAAGTGGCGGACTATGCTGCGCTTTTAAACGGAAGCTGACATTTCTGCGGGTGGCTGTGCGACGTGGGCCCAAAGGGTGCCGGTCACTCTGAAATCGCCATTGAACGACTCATCCACGGCCTGGGACACTCCTGGCCAAAACCTGGAGTAGTCATGTCCGGCAATGATGGCCACGCCCGCCTTCCGTGCCCAGGTGATGTCTGCCAGCACATGCACATATTCGTGGCTGGCGTCAATGAAGATCATTGACGGTGCGGGCCCTTTGTAAGTGGCATAAAAGTCCGAGCTCAGCCCTTCAAACAAGGTGGTGTTGCATTTGCTGGAGACATAGGCCAGGCAGCGCCGGGTGAAGTCACGATGGGCCAGAGGCACCAGTCCCACCGGGTTCCAGCTGTAGTCATCAATGGTGATCAGTTCCTTCTCCGGGTCCTTCCAGCAGGCGATGGACTGCGTGGTGAAGCCGAACAAGGTGCCTACCTCGACAATGGGCCCGTCAATCTTGTTGGCCATCAGCACAAGTTCCTCGAGCAGGACAAGCTCCTCCGGCTGAACAGAGCCTTCAAGGCCCGGCTTTGTGCGTTCACAGAAGGAGAGAAAGACGTCCAGAGACTGCTTGTGCGCGGCGGCGCTTCGTTGTCTTTGCCTCAGCCGCCGGAGCGCCTGAATGAATTTTCTCGCAGTGCTTTTCATGTCAGAAATAATGGGGAAAAAGGGTCAATCCCATGGATCGGCAAAGCCTCGCAACACGCGGTGCCTTGCCCGCACGCGGCGGAATAAGCGGGCGAGCAGCCGCCTTCCATAGGGTTTTACGGAGGCTGGCAGGCGCGAGGTCAGCAGGCCGCATAATGCTGGCAGGCCGAGGAGCGGGTGCCACCAGCTGTCCGCCCACACCTGGCGGAAGCGGTCTACCGCCTCCGGGGTGTCTGCCCCTAGCAGCAGGCCGAGCCACAGCCGGTAGTAGTCCCGTGTCAACCTTCGGCGTGAAGCAGATGCCCACCGATAGCCATGATGCTTCTCCAGACAGTGGATTGAGCGGCGCATCATCATCAGCCGCTTCGGCTCAGGAACCCGGGCGGGCACAATATAAAACGCGGTAGCTTCAGGCACGTGCGCAAACTTCTGCCCAGCCTCAGCCGCACGCAAAAAGATGTCCCAGTCCTCCGCGTGCTGGATGTCTGGATCCTCGTCGAAAAAGCCCACCTTTTCAACAAAAGAGCGCCGAACCAAAGTCACGGACGGAAGGACGAAGTTATAGTAATAGAGGCACTCCAAGAGCCGCGCCTGCTCCAGTGGGAGGGGGCCAAAATCAGTGCGTCCAGAAGGAGGTGACTCTGGACTTTCACGAATGTTCGCCCTGGCAAAAACAACATCCGCCTCAGACTTGCGCTGGGTCTCCAGCAGTTTGGCAAGATGGCAGTGATGCCAGACATCGTCAGAGTCCAGAAAGGCGAGCAGGCTGCCTGTGGAGGCCCTGATGGCGGCATTGCGCGCGGCAGACACGCCACGGTTCAATGGCTGCGGCAGATAGCGGACCGTCACCCCAGGCACCTCCGGCAAAGCTTTCATGGCCGCCGCAGTGTCATCCGTGGAGCAGTCGTCCGCCAGAAGGAACTCAAGAGGACGGTGCGCCTGCGCCGTCACTGAATCATAGCATCTCCTGATCAGGGAAGCTCTGTTGTAACTCGGAACGATGACACTGATGGTGCTCATTCTATTGTCCATTCTCCAGAAGCGGAACTGTAGAAAACACTGAGCCGAACCGCCTTGTTGCGCCGGGCTCGTGAAAGATTAAGTGCACGCAAAAAAACCATGTTGTTTGGTGCTGGTGAACATGCAACCACTTGTATAGGTAGAGCAGTCCATCGAAAAAGATCAAGCCAGCGGACGTAGTCGCGCACGCAGCCCCAGAAATGGACGCTCCACCAGAAGATAGGAAAGCACGGCCGCGAAACCCGCCGCCACCCAGGCCCCAGGGAAAGTCATCCACCACGCATCTGCAGGCCAGCCAAACAAAGCCGGGGAGCTGCAAAAGAGCTGCTGCCAGATGTAAAGGGAGAAGGAAAGCAGGCCGATGA
>NCCR01000056.1:29604-43445 GCA_002279765.1 Verrucomicrobia bacterium 12-59-8
CACCGCCAGTTCAACACGCGGTAGATGCCCCAGGAAGGAAGAAACACGCTCTGGACGAGCAATCCAGTGAATCCGACGGCCTGCAAGGTCGGCCCAAGTGGAATGACGAGCATTTTGTAAGCCTTCCAAATGCGAAGTGCATGGGGTGTCGCGATCATCGCCAAGCAGATGGCCGCCACCACAAACCGATAATCACAAAAGACCTTTCGAACGATGTCCGTCTGTGTTGTCACCAAAACAGCCGCCGCACATCCGAAGGCGATTCCGTCGAAGTAATTTAGGAACGAGGCGGGAGAGAAGACCCAGCTGCAAAAGGCGGGATAGAGCTTGTAGTTGCTGACAAAACGCGCACACGGGGCCACCAAGACGGCGGCTGCCACAAGGAAGACCAGCGGACGCAGTCCGCGCAGGAAGCCAACGCACACAAAGAGCGGAGGCCATTGCAGATAAAACTGCTCCTCGATGGCCAGAGACCATAGATGGATGGTCGTCCAAGGCACCCCTTGCCAGTCTCGGTCCAACATGAAATTCGTGGTGAAGGTCAGGTTCGACAACCACACCGCGGGCCCTTGGGAAAACGGAGTCGCTAGCGAAAGAAGAAACACGACAAGCAGATAGACATAACACACCGGCAAAATCCTGAGCGCACGTCGAAGATAAAAAAGCCGCAGGCTGATGACACCCCGTTTCTCTTTCTCTTTGATCATCAGCCAAGTGATGAGAAAACCGCTGATGATAAAGAAGATGCGCACTCCAAGATTGCCATCCACGACAAAGCCGAGCGGATACTGCCATTGCGGAGGAAAGCCCTGCATGAGGGGGGAATGTGAGGCGAGCACCATCGCGATGCTAAACGCACGCCATCCATCCAGGGAAGGAATTCGCCCGCCAAGGGGAACAACCGCTCGTCCGGCTCCATCCACAGCCGGAGCTCTGGCATCGGCCTGGGCAGACATATGTTCCGAAGAGTTTTTCACAGTTCATGCAATCTGGGCCGCGGACGAGAGAACCATGGATGAAGCCAAGGCAAAACTGTCATGAACGGCAGAATCATGTGTCCTCCAGCTGCACCCAAGAGCAGGGAAGGACATCAGAGGTGTCACAGTTGCGAAAGTTGAGCCAGCGATGATGAGGCGGGCTAAGCACCATTTTTTGAGGATCGGGATTCAACCAGGCTGCCCACCAGCTGAAGGAACTGGGGGCGATGATGTGGTGCCGGCACTGGCTCATCAGGCGCATGTTTTCCTCCCAGTTCCAATCTTCCACGTCATGCCCCAGGCTATTGTGGCTGACATACACGACGTCAGCCGCCTCTGGCAGATGCTGTCGTGTCCAATCCCAATCGTCGGTGAAAACGAAAAACACGGGACTGTCCAGCCTGGACCGGAACCACTCCACCGCACGATGACAGTACTCGGCAGTGGTTCCGTTAAAGTCCTTGGCCACGGCCTTGTCCCCCCGGCGAACGTGCAGGGAGACAGACTGAGTTGCCACCATCCGCTCAGCCAGCGCAAGGTCCAGCCCCTGCTGCGGTTCACGGAGCTGAAAATCGGCACGCAGTTCATTGGCGACATCAGCAAAATACTTCTCCGACTGCCAGAAGCCCATGAGCAGCAGATCGCCAGAAAGATTCAACATTTCCGGATCAAAATGGAAATGACGTTCTGAAACCGTCTTGCCGATTTTTAATGCCGGCTTGGGGATGTCGGGCTTGTAGTTGTAAAAGCGGTGCTGGCAGGAGGACTTCCAACCAAACCTTTCCGCGCCCGCAATCAGGCGTTTCGAAAGCTTTGCCGGCAGGTATCGACGCGCAAAACGGGTCGCAAACTCACCCGGGTTGAACTCGGCCACCCGGCTCCACGTCACGGGTGTTATCCTCACCTGAAACTTGTCGAGGCGGTATTTCCTGACGGGCTGGACGAACACACTGAGATGGTAAAGGTCTGCCAGCACAATGCCATCCCCTTTGCTGGCCAGCTGACGTGCCGCCGCGTATTGGAACATTTGATTTCCCAACCCACCAGCTATTTGAACCAGAATCATACTTGAAGGGCCTCACGGCAGATGGGAGAATGGCAAAGCATCAGCGAGACGAGATAAGATCGGTTTGGTCGAGGAAAGCACCTGCCTTCTGCAGGTGTCATTGGTCAGCAAGGTCTCCAATTACAGCCTTTGCTCACCTCCACGCAGGCCAGCATACAGAGCGCTGTACGACGCGGCTTGAACGGCCAAAGCATATTCCCGAACCGCCACATCGCGGCACTGCACATTCATTTGCTTGAGCATGAGCGGCACCGAAAATGCCGCGTCTAAGGCATGAGCAAGACCGGTGGCAGATCCCGGCTGAACTAGCCACCCTGTGATCCCAGGCCTGACCATGTCTGGAATGCCACCTGTGTTGAACGCCACAACGGGCGTGCCACATGCCAGGGACTCGAGCACCGTGTTTGGCAGGTTGTCCTGCAGAGACGGGCAGACAAACAAGTCTATGGCGTTGTAAAACAATGCCATCACCCGGCTGGATTCAACGCGGCCCAGATGCACAGCTCGCGCTGGCAATGGGTGGGCGCTCGGACTGCTGCCGACCAACAGCGGTACGACACCTGGCGTCTGCATGGCTGAGAGCGCCTCGAACACGCTCCGCCCTCCCTTGCGAGGATCCGGCAGATAGTCAGCCGCAAAGCCCACCACGGGAACATCCTGCGGCAGTCCTAGCGCCTGCCGCGCCACAGATTTTCCAAAAGGCTGAAAGACATCTGTGTCGACCCCATAGGGGATATGGCGGATATCAAAGCGCCGCATGAGCTCACTTTTGCCAGCCTCCTCACACATCCATTTGGACGGCCCGACCACCGTGAGCCTGTCTTTAGGAAGGGCATCAAGCACTCGTTTTTTCACATCACGCGCTCTCTCGTCCCTCCGACGCAGCGCAGGCGTCCAATCCGCAGCTTCCGGCAAGTAATGCCAGATGCCTAGAAACGGGTTCATATCATGCAGGGTCCATACCAATGGAGCCTGGGCTGCCATCCAGGGGAGCATCGAAGCCCAGTCCAGAAAACCGGATGTCCAGTGGAGATTGAACACATCCGGTGCGCGCAACCCGTCGAGGTCTTGGGGAGTAAACGCTGCAAGCGGATCACTTAAATAGGTGGAAAACTTTCTGCCCCGAATGCTGCGCTCATCTCTCCAGCGCCTCCACTTTCGCAGGCATCGCACGAGAAATTCGCGGGGCTTTGCCGGCTGCGGGATCTCATGAACCCCAGGATCAAGACGTCCATTTTTAGCGCGAACAAACAAGGAGTCCACCCCGGCAGCCAGCAGGCCCTGATGCAGCCGTATGGCGGCATTGGCAGCACCGCCGCCTGCAAGGGTGTTCAGATGAGTGATTTTCAAAACAACGTTTTGCGCGTCTAGGATGCACTATTCGATCTATGACAGAGGACCTCTCGCCTGGCTCCTTGGACAAGAGTACCGGAGGCGTCAAACGCCCCAGCCCGTCACCGCCTTTAGCGGGAGTGCCCCTTGGTGTACCTAGCAGCCAGACGAAAGCCCCTGCTCAACAAACTGGACACCAGTGGCGGGAGCGCAAGCTTGCACAGGCGCTTCCACTTGTCCTGTGCCACTACGGCAGGAGGCTCCACCAGCGGACCCACCACTGACTCCAAAGCAGACCGCGCACCTCGCAAGCTTTCCTTCCATACCTCACGCTGATCTCTGGAAGAAAGACTATTCCAAGTCTCTGACCACCTAAGTCTCCAATTGATCCCTGCGGACTCAGCGTCCGCTATCATGCGCAAGGTGTAGCCCTTCGAGATTTCAAAGTGGAAAGCTGGCTCCGACTTCTCCAATTGCGTACTATTAGCATTTTCATGCGTTCGATAAAACAGGCCAACTTCCCGCCCCACCAAAACAGGCCCCTGCATTGCCAGACGCCAAAACAGATAGCGGTCGGAGTCCAAATACAGGCCGCCTTCATCGAAAAAGTCCATGGCCTTGAGAAGGCATGTTTTTTGAACGACTAGAGCCCAAAGGTTTAGAGGAGTCCTCATCAATGACTCAACCAGCAGGTCTTCGGCATCCCACCTCCAGCAAGCACGATAGCCGTCCCCATTGCCACCCGGATAAGAACGCAGGAGCCGAGTGAAGCCATTCCTCACCTGGCGGGATTCGTTTCCCACCGAAACGGTCTGGCTTGTGAAGCCAGTGGCATCAGGGTCGTTCAAGAGTTGGCGGGCAGCCTCTTCGAGATGATAACGTCCCCACATGTCATCATCTCCGAGCAGTGCAACCCAAGGACCTTGAAGCTCGGTCACGAGCTGAATAAAGTGTGCGGAAACCTCCAGACAGGGCTGCCGGGTGCGATAAACGATGGGGAGATCAGGATACTCCCTCACAATGTCAGCGGAGGCTGGATCGCCGCCATTTTCACTTACTATGATTTCGGTGATCAGATCTGGCCTGCTTTGCGCCCGAATTGAGTCGAGAGCAGCCCTGAGCATTAAAGACCGGCCAGCGGTTGGAAGTCCCACAGAAAATTTCATTTTCAATGATCTAGGTTTGATGATGGATTGCCTGCCGTCACTCAAACACCCGGTGGCTGGACTAAATGTGGGCTGGCGCAGAGGACTCAGGTGCCGCTTCCGCGGCGGTCTTGCTTCTGGCCGGAAACCATTTGTCCCGCAGGATGAGCATGGGGCGCTCAATAAGCTTGGCCATGACACAGCCAAAGATGATGGAGCCAACCATGTAGGATGCGGTGCTCACCCACCAGATGTTTTGGACGTGGAGCATCCGTGTGATATGCGGATTGATCCACATCTTGAACGGAATATGCCACAGATAGATGCTGTAGGAGTACTCCCCGATGAAGGCCGCCAGACGAAACGGCGCCGGCCACCGCTCGGAGACACCATGCCCGGCCATGACCAACAGGCCGCCGCCAACGTAAAAAGCGATGACGCAGAAGACCAGCACCCACCAGACATCATAGAAGGGAAAAACAAACGCCGGGACATACAAGCCCACACCCACTAGGACCAGCAACCAGCGCCGGCCCGCGCTCCAATTTTCCCCAGTCCACAGACGGTTGTGCAGCGCCCAGGAGACGAGCACGCCAAAGAGAAGCGAGTCGATACGCGCATGCGTGGGCATAAGATGCCGGTCCACATCGAAGGCATAGTGCGCACCATTGTACCACCGCACGGAGAGGCAGAACAAGGCCACCACAACAAACACAACGGGAAGACGGCGGAAAGGTTGCTGGTGCTTCTCCCGGGCCAGCTTCAACGACAAGGCGACACCGAGCGCAAGCAGGATGTAGAAATGCTCCTCCACCGCGAGCGACCAGTGGGTGTTCCACATGCGCCCCACATAATTTTGCAGGAATAGCAGCTCACCGACGATTTTTTTCGTGGTCAGCCATCCACCGTAGTTACGCAGCCGGTAGAAAATGGTGAAAATGATCACCACCCAAAATGCTGGATAGATCTTGAAGCCACGGCGGATGAGAAAGCGCCCCAGGTCCACGGTTCCAGTACGCGCCTGCTCGGAAAAAATGAGGCCCGAGACCAGGAACCCGCTGAGCACAAAGAAGAGGTCAACGCCGGTCCAGCCGCCACAGCGCCAGACATTTGCCGCAAACTTCACCCACGGATGCACGCCGGGGCCGCATTCGTCCATGTGCGCGCCGAGCACCAGCGCGATGGCGACGAAGCGCAGCACATCCAGCCAGACTTGGCGTTTGCCGCTTCTCGTTTTCACGGGCGCTTGTTGTTTGGACTCTGATGACATCTGCCTGTGGTCACTCTCCTTGGCAGCTTGCCTGCGCACGATACCGCACGCACAGCTCCCGCACTAGTTGCCCGGCTGGCAGGGGCTGAAAGTCAAACTCCTCTCGCAGGTGTGCAATGGAGACCTCGGGAAAGTGGGAACGCAGCGCACCTTCCTTCACGTCCAAGGATGCCCCTAAAGTGGCGCAGATCGCCGTCATGATCTCGCCGTGGGTCGTCTGGCAGCCTGAGGCTAGGTTGTAAACCCGCTGCCTGCCACTCATGGCAACCTTTGGCAGCAGCCTGACCACATCCTCCATGGAGATGTAGTCCTTGGCCGAATCCAGAGCTGTCTCCAGGGCGATTTTGCCCGTCGTCAGCGCGTCACGAATGACACTGGGAACAAATGTCAGCGGCGGCAGTTCCATACCCAGCACATTGGACAGCCGCACCACACGCACATTGATGGAAGGATGGGCCAGACAGACGGCCTCTCCGGCGATCTTGGAGATCTTGTAATAGTCCTGCACATTCGCGGGGTCTGCGCTCAACGTGGCGGCCTCGTCGCCCGAGGCGCCTCGCTCGTAGACACGGGTGCTGGAAAGATAGGTGAAGGAATTGAAGGCGTGCGACTCGAACACATCCATCACTTTGCCCACATGAGCGCGCATGGTGTCGTGCAGGCGGCTCTTGAAGTCCGTGGTCACGCCAATGCAAAAGAACACATGACCCAGATCATGCGGCAGGGCCGAGACGCTAGCATCCGTGAGCACATCCATCCCAGGCAGTGACTGGACATGGCGGACCAGATGGGAGCCCACGTAACCACGCGAACCCAGGACCGTGCAGAGGATGCTCATGTGTTCAGAGACTAAAGAACGAGCGCAAGGCAGGCATATCCTTGTCGCGATCCGAAAGCATGGATACAGGCAGAGGCCACGCAATGCTCACAGCAGGATCATCCCAGCGGAAGCCACGCGCCGACTCGGCGGAAAACGACGCGCCCATCTGGTAGTGCAGCATGCAGTCATCCGTCAGCGTCTGGAATCCATGCGCAAAGCCCTCTGGAATATAGAGCTGGCGCATATTCTCGGCGGAGAGGTCGAAGCTCTGATACTGGCCGAAGGTGGGAGAAGCGGGCCGCACATCCACCACCACGTCGAAGATGGTGCCGCGCAAACAGCGCACGAGCTTCGTCTCCGCATCTGCGGGCCAGATAACCCAACGGCGTGACGTGCGGGATGAGCTCGATGAGCCAGACCCCGTCAAAGTTGGTGGCGTGAAATTTCATGGCGAAACAGAGCTGGCCGGAGGCTCCGTTTTGGCCGGGGGCCAATGGGCGGCGATGAAGGCGTCGAGGTCACCGTAGAGAAGGTCCTCGTTGGCTAGAATTTTTTCATCTGGCCAAGCCCACCAGGCGATTTCGAGCATCTTGGCCTGCTGCTCTGCGGGCATGCGCCAGCGCAGCACGCGCGCCGGGACGCCGGCGGCCACAGCAAAGGGCGGAATGTCCCGCACCACCACGGAACCCGCGCCGATCACAGCGCCATGGCCGATGGTCACGCCGGAGAGGATCAGGGAGTTGCTGGCGATCCATACGTCATGCCCCACGCGGATGCTCTCATGCTCCCAGGAATCTTTGTCCCAATGGTTGCGCACGTACTCTCGGACGGGAAAGGTGGTGGGGCCTTCAATCTGGTGATGCTTGCCAAACACGAAACGCACCGCTGGCGCAATGCTGCAAAAGCTGCCGACTTCCAGCTTCCAGTTTCGGCTTTCCATCAGGGGAATGGACTCATGGACAATGCCATAGGTATGGCGGCCGATGCAAACTTGCGAGTGCTTGCGCCAGTCAGTCTTGCCGCGGTGCCTTTCCTCGCGTAGCGCGGACTGCACCTGGACACGAATCCAGCCTTTGGCCTTGGCGCGCAGGCTTTGCGGCACCAGGGACTTAAGAATTTTGGACAGAGCACCCATGAACTGGTCTTTGCTTGGATCAGACAATGCGCAGCTCTGGCAGTGGAATGGCAAACTTCCCGCCAGCATCCCGATAGCTTTGTTGCTGGGCGATCACCTCATCCGCAAAATTCCACACCAGCAACACAGCGTAATCAGGCACTGACTCCGCGAGTTGCTCGGCAGGAACAATGGGCAGATGGATTCCTGGGCTCAGCTTTGCATGCTTGTAGGTGCTGCGGTCCGCAATGAACTCAATGACGCGCGCGGCATCCCCCACGTAGTTCAGCAGCGTGCTGCCCTTGGCAGAAGCGCCGTAGGCCGCCACGCGTCTGCCCGCCTGCTGCTGCTCAACCAAAAAGCCTTGGAGGTCCGCACGCACTTTTTCAGCGCGGTCGCTGAAGCGCAGATAGTACTCTGCGGAAGCCACGCCCAGTTCCTGCTCAGCAGCCAGCGTCTGGGCCACGCTAACACGCACGGACTCTGCCCCCTCATGACAGGCAAAAAGGCGCAGCGAGCCGCCATGAATTGGGATGCGCTCCACGTGAAAGACATCCAGCCCGTGCTTTTTGAACAAGGTGAGCAGAGGCGTAAGCGTGAAGTAGAAGACGTGCTCGTGATAAATGGTGTCAAACTCCACGTGCTCGATCATGTCCACGCCATAGGGAAACTCCAATACAACCCAGCCATCCGGTTTAAGCAGTGTGTTCAGGCCTGCCACGAAATCATTGGTGGCGGGGGCATGGGCAAAGACGTTATTGCCTAGAACAAGGTCCGCGCCTCCGCTCAGAGCCTTCACAGCGGCGGCGGAGTCCGCGCCGAAAAATTCGCAACGGGTGTCCACACCGGCCTCCCGGGCCACGGCGGCTACATTGGCGGCAGGCTCCAGCCCAAGGCATGGCACGCCCGCATGGACAAAGTTCTTCAACATGTAGCCGTCGTTGCTGGCGACCTCCACAACGAAGCTGTCCCCGCTGAGCGACTTCTCCTCAATGTAGCGCAGCGCGGCGGCGCGGGAGTGCCTCAGCATGTGCTCGGAGAACGAGGAGAAATAAACATAGTCGCTAAACAGGGCGACGGGCGGCACGATGTGAGTGATTTGCATCAGCCAGCAGTCCGAGCAAACCACGACATCCAGCGGAAAGCGTGGTTCAGGCTTGCCCAGGTCTTCCGAACTCAGCAGATTGTTGGCCAGCGGCTGCGGGCCAAGGTTAATGACGGGGTGGCGTTTTTTTGACCCGCAGGCGCGACATTCAAAAGCGGTGTTCATACTTGCTTGGTTCGTCTATCAGTCCTCCACCGCCCACGACAGTCCGTGCGTGCTAGCGTCTTCGGCATATCCCATGATCTGGGCTCGCGAAAGCTCGGCAAGGTTCACCTCGGAGCCGGCATGACGTTTTTGATACCACTCTGCCGTCCGGGTGATGGTGGTGGCAAAGTTCCATACAGGACGCCAGCCAAGCACTTCGACAGAGCGCTGGTGGTTGAGGGTCAGGCGCGTGGCCTCAGGCACGGCATTGGGATCGGCACGCACCTCCCAAGACCCGGGCCAGACAGCGTGAAAGGCCTCGATCACCTCTCCCACGGTTCGTTCGCTTTCCGGGTCGGGGCCAAAGTTCAAACTAAGCAAGGTTTTGTCCTTGGGATGAGTGAGCAGGCGCTGGGCGAGAGACAAGTAACCGCTCAGGCACTCCAGCACGTGCTGCCAGGGTCTGGTGGCTGAAGGATTTCTCATAACGAGCGTCTCACCAGCGACATGGGCACGAACGCTGTCTGGAATGATGCGGTCGGCTGCATAGTCCCCTCCTCCAATGACATTCCCGGCACGAGCAGTGGCCATGGCACCGAGCGCGTCGTCCAAGGCAAAGAAAGACTTGTGCCAGGCGGCGGCCACCATTTCCGTGGCCGCCTTGCTCATGGAATAAACATCCGATCCGCCGAGAGGATCATTCTCGCAGAAGGGGGTTCCAGAGTTGGTATTGTGGTAGCATTTGTCACTGCTCACCACTAGCACGGAGGCCGCACAGCGACTCCGGCGCACGATGTCCAGCAGCATGGCCGTGCCCCAGGCATTGACCGAGAACGTCTCCAAAGGCTGCGCATACGAGAGGCGGACGAGAGGCTGCGCGGCCATGTGGATAACGATGTCAGGAGATGCCTCCGCGATGGCCGAAGAGAGAAGCCCCTCGTCCCGGATATCCGCTGCCCATTCGCGCTGCCAGATGTTGGCCGGGAGGTCCGCACGAAGGTCAGTGCCGGGGCGTGGAGGCAGGGAATAGCCAAAAACGCGTGCTCCAAGCATATGCAGCCAAAGGCTCATCCATGAGCCCTTGAACCCGGTATGCCCTGTGAGGAACACACGTTTATCATTGAAGGTTCCCGCGAACATTACCAGCATTTCCAGGGAGCCTTGCCGCCGTCCCACAGCTTGTTGAGTATCTCAAACTCGCGATATGTGTCCATGCACTGCCAGTAACCACGATGCTTATAGGCTTTCAGCCCACCACTTTCCGCGACTCCTTGGAGGGGCTCCCGCTCAAAAATGCAATCGTCACCACTGAGGCGTGCCCGAACGTTCTTGCTAACCACCATGAAACCGCCATTGATGAAACTGTCGTCCTGGCTGGGCTTCTCCTGAAAGGCGCATATAGTGTCGTCATCAATGTCCAGCTCTCCGAAGCGACCGCTGGGCTGGACGGCAGTGATCGTGACCTCTGCCTTGGTGTTATAGTGGAACTTAACGCTGGCCCCAATGTCTGAATCTGTGACCCCATCCCCGTAGGTGAACAGCACGTCCTCATCTCCTATGTGCCGCATGGCACGCAGCAGCCGACCACCGGTCTGGGTGGCGAGACCTGTCTCCAACAGGGTGACCGTCCAGTCCTCCTCATTGTGTGCGTTGTGATAGGTGATCTGCGGATTGCGACCAAGCTTCATCGTCACATCACTACGGTTCCAGTGATAGTTGCGGAAGTAGTCCTTGATCACATCTCCCTTGTAGCCAAGGCAAAGCACAAAATCTTTGAAGCCATGGCAGGCATAAGTTTTCATGATATGCCATAGAATGGGCTGGCCCCCGATGGGAACCATGGGCTTCGGACGATATTCGGTCTCTTCACGCAACCGTGTGCCGAGCCCCCCGCAAAGTATGATGACCTTCATAAGATTTTAGAGACTGACCAATCCAGCCGGGGCCGCACCGCCCCAGGAATAACGCCAGAGTACCCGTTACGCCATTGATCGAGAGTCTCCTCGACCGGCTCGATAACGTTGACGCACAATGCCTCACGCTCATAGAAGGCCACGTGGATGCCCTTCTCAATATAGGTAAGCGCGAGACCGATGAAATAAGTGCCGTTGTTCAGAAGGTTCCCGGGCAAATGGCACTCAACCTCATAGGAGCCGGCCTGCGTGGGGCATTGGGCAGTGACCGGCGAGGAGACGAACACTTGGTTTCCAGAGCTGTCAGTGACGTGGAAATTGGGAAATGGCGCCATCGGCATGTCGCGATTCAAGCGGTAGCGCATCTTCACGCTGAAAGGCATGCGCATGTCGACATCAGGCACGACACGTCCGCTGGCATCTTCGACACGACCTTCCAGAATGGAGGCTGGCCCACCGGATTTCGAGCGGCCAACCGCCTCGAAATCGACGTGGTAGGCGGTGGCCTTGTCACGGCTGTAATAGGCGAGCACTCCTTCTGAGGTGGTGGTGTCTGCGACAAGCTGCCCCTGCTCCAGCAGGATAGCGCGCTGACACAGGGAGCTGATGAGGCCCATGTTGTGAGTGACGAAGAGAATGGTGCGGCCATGGCTTGCAACGTCGTTCATCTTCCCGAGGCATTTCTTCTGAAACTCGCTGTCTCCCACAGCAAGCACCTCATCAATGATGAGGATCTCCGCGTCAAGATGGGAGGCCACCGCAAAGGCAAGACGGACTGTCATGCCGCTGGAGTAGCGCTTCACAGGCGTGTCCAGGTAGGCGGCGCAGCCGGAGAAGTCCACGATCTCGTCAAGCTTGCGCGTGATCTCCTTCCGGCGCATGCCGAGAATCGCCCCATTGAGGTAGATGTTTTCTCGGCCAGTTAGCTCCTGGTGAAAGCCTGTGCCGACCTCCAGCAGGGAGGCGATACGCCCCTTCACCCGAATTTCTCCCGAAGTCGGCATGGTGACGCGGGAGAGAATTTTGAGCAGCGTGCTTTTGCCCGCGCCGTTGCGGCCGATGATGCCGAGGACGTCTCCCTGGTTGACCTCAAAACTGAGATCCTTCAGGGCCCAGGCATATGACGGTGCTTTCTGCGGGCCGTCCTTACGGGAGCGGTCATTGGTGAGGGCGACCTTGGCATAGGGATCCTCCTTGCCACGCACACGATGCCACCAGCGGTTTAAATCGTGCGCGATGGTGCCAGTGCTCACCTGCCCCAGGCGGTAGAGCTTGGAGACGTTTTCGACCTGAATGACGGGCTTACTCATCGATCAATCATACGGTGTCCATGAAGCTCTTTTCCACGCGGTTAAAAATGATCACCCCGCAGAACAGCACGATCGTGACAAATGTGGCACTGTAACCTAGACCGCCCCAGGAAAATGAACCCACGCCGAGATAGATGGAGCGGAAGGCCTCAATGATCGGCGTCATGGGGTTCAGCTCCAGCCAGTGACGGTACCTCTCCGAGACCATCGACAAGGGATAAACGACGGGCGTTGCATACATGGCGAGCTGCACCCCGAAATTCACCAAGAAGGAGAGGTCGCGGTACTTCGTGGTCAGGGAGGAGACGATAATTCCCACCCCGAGGCCCAGGCCGGCGAGAAGAGCGATGAGGACAGGCGTCATGACCGCGATGCCTCCCCAGCTTGGGTGGATGGGCGTGCCCTTGAAAAGATACCAGCCCATGAGCGCGAACAGTAGCACGAATTGGATTCCAAACTGCACAAGGGTGGAGATGATCACGGACAAAGGCGAAATCATCCGGGGGAAGTAAATTTTGCCGAACAGATTCGAATTCGACACAAAGGTAGCGGAGGTTTTGGTGACAGCGCTTGCAAAATAATTCCACGGCGTGGTGCCGGCAAAGTAGAACAACAGGGGCGGCAGCCCGTCGGTGGACAGCTTGGCCACGCCGCTGAAGATGATCGTGAAGGTGGCGGTCGTCAGCAGCGGCTGAATGAAAAACCAGACCGGGCCAAGAATGGTCTGCTTGTAAACCGCCACAAAATCCCGCCAGACAAACATGCGCAGCAGATCGCGATACCTCCAAAGATCCTGCAGGTGGAGATCCAGCCAGCCTGAGCGTGCACTGATCTCCAAATCCCAATCCTCTTCTTGTTCTGCCGAAGTCGGCGAGCTTTGCGACATGCTGTTAAGTGTAAAAATTCAATCTGCTGGAGCGACACACCAAGCTGCTACTGCGACCACGCTGCCGCCCTCGGTTGTGAAAACCGGCGGCGGAGAATTTGAGATGAATGAGCTGCCCACGAGGTGTGCAACGTTGCCGCCGTGCGGCGGATTGAAGGGCTTACAGCAGATGCTCCAGCAGAGGGTTGGAAAATAAAGCATCGACTTTCTGATACAGGCCGCGGGCCAGTCGCAGCCGCCGGTGTATCTCTTTGTGCTGTTCACTGGCGGAGGCGGGAACATCCCGCAGATCCTCCTGCCGGGGAGCCACACTCAGCGTGCGATCTATCTGCACACCTGCGGAGTGCAGTTTTTTTTGCATTCCGGGCAAAAGCCCATTGCGGAGAATGATACCGAAGCGCAGTTCCGCCTGATAAAAGTCACGCCGTTCCGATCCACCTGACACATCCACTTTATGCACCGCATTCCAGGCGGCGAGCTGTCGCACAGCAATGCTGGCGCTGGCCTTGCTGATCTTGAGCTTTTTCGCGATCTGATCCAGGCACAAGGGCTCGGGGGTCAAATATAGCAGGGCGAACAGCCGACCGATCAGCTTGCCCATTCCGAAGGAATGCGTGGTGTCACCGCTGGCCTTGATGAAACGGGTGATCTCACGGCTCCATGCTCCCAGCGGCCTAGAAGAAAAAGCTGCTTTGGTTGTCTGAGTTGCGGGAACAGAAGGCATTGTTTAGAAAAAACTAAACGCTGTTAGCATGATTC
>NCCR01000056.1:43461-46084 GCA_002279765.1 Verrucomicrobia bacterium 12-59-8
AGCGAATATGCCCGCTTTGCAACAAAAATGACAATCGGCCCCCAACGCCCGGCAACACTGTTTGAATAGGTTGAAAATACCCGGTGGTTGCGTTATTGGCGCAGGCTGCTCAGCGGCGGCTCCTCTTGCATTTTTTCCAGAGCTTTACCGAGACTTTTAACCACTGCGGGCCAGGTAAAAAAGTCTAGCCCGCGCTGGCGTGCAGCCAGGCCAAAGCTTACAGCTTTTGCAGGATCACTGAGCAATTCGAGCAAGGCTGCCGCCAGTCCCTCTTCATCACCCGCCTTCACATGCAGGCCGGAGACGCCTGGCACTACTTTCTCCGCCACCCCCCAGTCACCGGTGATGATGGGCGCGATGCCATAGAGCATGGCCTCTGACACGGAAATGCCAAACGGCTCATAGAAGGAGGGCAGTACAAAGACCGAGCAACGACGGTACAAATCCGTAATGACAGCCGCCTCCGCAGGCACCTCTTTGCGCATGAAGCCATGCCAGCGGACGTTTTCGAGAGGCAGATCCACAGGGGGCTCTCCACGTACGCCGATGACATGCAGCACCGCACCAGGCAGTTGCTGACGCACGCGCTGGAAAGCTGGCAGCAGCACACGCCCGCCTTTGCGCTCAAACTCTACTGCGACAAACAACACTTCCAATGAAGCATAGTTCTTCTGCGGATCAGGCATGGGTATCTCGTCCAGATTGGCCCCGTGGCTGATGTTGACAATCCGATGCGGTGAGACACCCAGGTCCTCCTCAAAGGATTTGGCGAGGTAGTCTCCCATGACAAAGACACGATCCATTTTCTGCGCCACTTTGCGTTCGTAGGCCAAAGCCTGGGCCGCGCGGCGGTCGTCAAAACCGCGCGCGCCATACGGACTGCGCAGGCGCATGGCGATGTTGCCATCGTGATAGGACGTGCAGTAGGCATTTTTTTGGAGCAGTTCCCCGCCGTCAAACATGGCACCGATCTGGAGCAGTGTCCCGATGCGCTGGTCCCGTGGGATTTTGCGAGCCAGAATGCGCGTCAGTTGATCACGATACCGCGAATCTAGATAGTAGCGCATGCGCCAGAGCGCTTTCTGGCGGTGATAGCTGAGAGCCAGCAGTAGCCACTTGCGCCAGCCTTCCAACTCACATCCTGCTGCCCCCAGGAGCAATCCCTGACGTTCGCACTCTTTGAAAAAATAATAGCTGATTCCGGAGAAACTGCGGCGGTCGAACGGATCACGTCCCACCAGTCCGCTGCCAATGAGTCCATAGAAAGCGGACCGGCGCGTGGAAGAGGCGGAGATGTCGGACGGATGTGGCGGCATCCCTGCGAATAGTCATGCGACGGGATTTATGCAATGCACAAAAATGACTGCCTGCGCATATTCAGCGACCGTGGCCGAATCTTCGCTTTACACACCGCCATGAAACATGTCTTTGAAATCACTGCCGATGGCCAACTACGACAATCAATTCAAACCGGGCGCTGGTGCTGCCACCTGGCTGCTGATACTAGTGCTTATATCCACCATCGTTTTCACTCTGGCATTTGCCGCTGGAGCCGGTGGATTCTCGTCTGATCTGGGCGGCGACCCCGATGAAGCCGCACATGCTGTCACCTCGTTGATGCTGCGGGACTACCTGACTGTCGGCCTGGGTCAGCATCCGATGCACTTTGCCAAAGCCTACTATGCTGACTTCCCCCGTGTGGCGCTGGGTCACTATCCCCCTCTGTATTATGTGCTGACCGCCCCTCTGCTGCTGGTGTACAACAGTGTGAGCACTTTGCTACTCTTTCAGGCATTGACGCTGTCTCTGCTCGCCGCACTTACGTACCTCATCGGCTGTCGTTTTTTAAAACCGGTGCCTGCCGCCGTCGCGAGCCTGAGCATACTGCTGCTGCCGCTAGCACTGAAACTGACCCTGCATGTCATGTCTGACATTCTGCTGGCGACGCTATGCCTCTGGGCGGCGATGCTGTGGGCCTGGTATCTACAAGCCCCCACATTACGCAAGTCGCTCATCTGGGGCTGCGTGGCCGCAGCGGCCATTCTCTCGAAAGGCTCCGGCATGGGCCTCTGTCTGCTGCCACCGCTAGGCACACTGCTGGCCGGTCGCTGGCGGCTGATCTTCACCTGGTCATGGTGGTGCGCGGCACTGCCAGTGGCTGTCCTGGCCGGGCCTTGGATGATCTACTCCACCGGCATCTCTAAGGAAGGCATGACTCTGCTCACGCCGTCGCAGTATTTCGTGCAGGCGGTGCCGTTCTATCTCAAAGGGATGCCTGCAGTTTTTGGCTGGCCGCTGACCCTGCTGGCCGTGACCGCCGCAGTCGTCGTCAGCCTGCACCTGTGGGACTACTACATGGAGGCACCCTGGACGCGCGACGGCCACGTTCACGCCGACATCATCCAGGTCGCGCCGGACGTCTCCGGGCTGGTAACCGAACTGCACGTGCGCGACAACCAGAAGGTCAGCCGCGGCCAGGTGCTGTTCGTCATCTTCACTTTCGCGGTGATCGGCATTCCCGCCTGGGCCTATTTTGCCGGTAGCCGCGAGGAGTTCCACAAGATGGTGGTGGCGACGGTGCTGTGGGAGCGCCAGGCATCCCCCCTGGCCTGGACGGTGCTGC
>NCCR01000322.1 GCA_002279765.1 Verrucomicrobia bacterium 12-59-8
TGCCCACGTTTCATTACATTGCCCTGGATCAGAATGGCCAGGAAACAGCCGGAAATCTTGATGCCGCCTCCGAGGCAGATGCCGTCAATCAACTGCGTCAGTCCGGCCTCTATCCGACCAGCGTCGCAGCAGAAGGACAAGGGCAGTCAGCCGCCATCAAGAAACGCGCCAAATCCGCCACGAAGGGCAAGTCGAAGAGCGTCAAGGTCGGGGCCAATGCCAAGATCAAAAGCAAGATCTTGATGATCTTCACACGCCAGCTCGCCACACTTATCGACTCCGGCCTGCCATTGCTGCGTGGTCTCACGGTGCTGGGGCGGCAGGAGCCGAATCTGATCATGAAGGGCACCATCAACACGCTGGCTGACAACGTGCAGACCGGCAGCACCTTTTCCGAAAGCCTGCAGCAGTACCCGCGCATCTTCAACAAGCTCTACATCAACATGGTGAAAGCCGGCGAACTTGGCGGTGTGCTTGAGCTCGTGCTCAACCGTCTTGCCGAGTATCAGGAGAAGGCCCAGAAGCTCAAAAACAAGATCGTTGCCGCGATGGTTTACCCCATCATCGTCATGTTCATCGCCGCTGGCATCATGGTCTTCCTCATGATGGTGATCGTGCCCCGCTTTGAATCCATCTTTGATGACATGATCCCTGGCGGCAAATCAAAGCTGCCGGAGCTGACCAAATTTGTCATCAATTTCAGTCGCAACATGGTCGATTATAAATGGATCCTGCTGGGCATCGTTGCGGCAGTCGTCGCGGGCTGGCGTGTGCTTGCCTCCACCAAAGGCGGACGCCGGTGGATCGACAAGATGAAACTTAAGCTGCCGCTCTTCGGCGATGTGCAGAGCAAGACCGCCATTTCCCGCTTCACCCGCACCCTGGGAACGCTGGTCACCTCCGGTGTCCCCATCCTGCAGGCGCTGAACATCACCCGTGACACCGCCGGCAACACGATTGTTTCCGATGCCATCACCAAAGTGCATGACGCAGTGAAGGAAGGGGAGTCCATGGTGGCTCCGCTGGAGGCCAGCGGCGTTTTCCCTCCCATGGTGATCTCCATGGTCGATGTGGGCGAGGAAACCGGCCAGCTCCCTGAGATGCTGCTCAAAATCGCCGATGTGTACGAAGATGAAGTGGACAACTCCGTCTCCGCCCTCACCTCCATGCTGGAGCCGCTGATGATCGTCGTTCTCGCTGTCGTGGTCGGTGTCATCGTCATGGCGCTGTTCCTCCCGCTCATCGAAGTGATCAAAAACCTCAGCGGCGGCGCTGGCGGCTAGACCACCCTGTCATTTCAAAACATTCTTTGGAGTTATGAAATCAACCCTCTTCAAATCCAGCTCACGCAAACGTGGTTTCACACTGGTCGAGATGCTCATCGTTATCACGATCATCTCGATGCTCGCCGCCCTGACCATGGGCGGCTACACCTATGCCATGCGTTCATCGAAACGGCGTCTCACCACTGGAACCTTTGAGGCAATCAAACTTGCCCTCGAACGTTACAACACGGAATTCGCCGAATTTCCAGAGCCGGCCGGCTCCAACGAGATGGTCCAGTTCCCTCCGGGGACATCAACCTATGACGTCTCGGGAGCGGCGTGCCTCTATCAGGCTCTGACTGGCGATGGGTACGATCAGATCAAAGGAGTGACCTCAGGCGCCGGTGATTCTGGAGGCAACTCGGATGGAAAAACCGAGGGCGCCGGCGAAGTCAAAAACAAAATGTTCGTCGAAATTCCTCAGACCATTTTCACCCGAAAAGGCTCCGCTTATATCCTCATCGACGGCTTCGGTCATCCTTTCCAGTACGTTAAAGCCGCTGCTCAAGCTGCGGTGCCGCCGGCAGGGGGCGGAGCCGCCCCCCCCACGGAGGCCACCACCGTCAACTCCACTTACGATCTCTGGTCTTACTCAGAAGACGAAACAAACACGACGAAGAAAAGCATCGATTCCCTCAAAGACCCAACCGTTTCGTTGAAATGGATCAAAAATTGGTGAATCAAAACGGGTTCACCATTTGAAAAAACGTCATTGGCGGTTTGTCTTCGGGTGAAGATTCATACCTTATGCCCATTGGTCTAGCCATTGCCTCCATTCTTGCGCTGTTCATCAGCTTTTGGACGCTCAACGTCGCGCGTGATCCGAGTGTCTGGCGCCTCTGGTGGATGGATCTCCTGGGAGTGCTGGATGTGGATTCTGACCGCGAGCAGCGGCGCAGCCAGGAGAGCCAGATGTCCTTCATCTGCTATCTTTTGTTCATGCTCCTCCTCGCCACCAGCCTCAGCGGTGCATTCTGGACGGTGGATCGCGTGCGCGAAGCGAAACGCGACAAAACACGTTTTGAACGTGAGGTGGACAGCTCCGCCCGCGAGATCGAAAAGGTCAAAAGCCAGCCCCAGAGCATCAAACGCTGAACCCGCAGGTCCGGAGAGCTGGATTTTGGTTTGCACGCGGCGTTCATCGCTGCGATGAAACGGTTCATTCCCCCATCCGCCCCATGAACCGCCAGGAAAATCTCGAAGCCCTCTTTCGCAACGGCAAGACCGTCATCCTCCCCATCGACCACGGTTGCGCCATTCCCGTGCCCGGTCTGGAGAATCCCTTTCAGCTCATCGATCAGGTCAATGAATTCGTCGATGGCTACGTCATGAACCTCGGTGTCGCCTTGCGCGCCGCCGACAGCCTCGCCGGCAAGGGCATCATCCTCCGCACTGACGTCTATAACACCCGCACCACCGGCGAAGGCGCAGGCAGCATCGGCGTCTTTGGCGTCGAAGAAGCGGAAATGGTTGGCGCCAATGCAGTCATGAACATGCTCTATCCCTTCTCCAACTACGAGAAGACAAACTTCCAGGAGTGTGCCGACCTCATCCGCCTCAGCCTCGACACCGACATCCCCGTCATCCTCGAAGCCCTTCCCTACGCGCTCGGTGCGCCAGAAAAGTACACCGTGGAAAATGTCAGCTTCACCGTCCGCCTCGCCGCCGAACTCGGCTCTGATGTCGTCAAGACCCCCTACCCCACCAATGGCACGGTCGATGACTTCCGCCGCATCGTGGCGCAGAGCTTTGTACCCGTCATCATCCTTGGCGGAGCCGCCATGGGAGACGACGCCGGTCTGCTGAAAATGGTCGAAGACGCCATGGACGCCGGAGCCGCTGGCATCGCCATCGGTCGCAATGTCTGGCAGCACAAAAATCCGGCCGCCATCGCCCGCAGTCTGGCCGCGATCGTTCACGAAGATGTCTCCGCTCTCGAAGCCCTGGCTCTGCTGAAAGAACCGGTGCGCTGAGGCAGTTTCGTTCAGCCCCATCATGAAACGACTGCTTCTCGCCGCCAGCCTGCTCGCCGCCTGCTCTCTTCACGCCCAGCAGCTCCAATCCTTCGACATCAAGGTGGACGACTGGGCGGAAGGCGAGCCACCCAAGGACGTCTTCGTCGTGGATGGCACGATCAAGATCGCCGCGCGCGATGGCAACAAAGCCATCGTCATTGATCCCAATCCCATCACCGACGCCAGCGCGCAGCTCGCCGTCTCCGCTGCGGGCAACGCCAGCATCGAGGCCAAAATTCTCGCGCTCAAACGCGGCCGCAGCACCCCGCGCTTCGGCGTCAGCGTGCATGGCATGAGCGGCCACCGCCTCATCGTCAATCCCGCCAAAAAATCGCTCGACCTCCTCAAGAACGACCAGACCCTCGCCTCCGTGCCCTTTGCCTGGACCAGCGAAGTGTGGGTGAAGGTCAAACTCGAAGCCAAAAAGGGTGCTGGCGACGCTTGGACCATCACCGGCAAAGCCTGGCCCGCCGATGCGGCCGAACCCGGTGAGCCCATGATCAAGCACGAGGAAAAAAGTCTCAAAGGTCAGGGCAAATGCGCCATCTGGGCCACCCCCTTCTCCGGCGAGCCTGTTTACTTCGACGACATCCACATCGCCATCGAAACCGCCCCTGCTGAAAAGTAGCCTTGTTCCTGCGGAACAAGGTCCCCCTCAAGGCGCAGGCGGTGGCTTCACCGTCATGCTTGCTGGCAATGGTGCCTTCGCCTGCTTGCCGCTGAGCAGCTCAAAGCCGGTCAGCTTCGCAAACATGTAGCCGACAAACACACTGGCGTGCATCTCGATGGGAAGACGCAGCTCATCATCGGACACCCAGATCGTCGCCGTTTTCATCTTCTTGTAGGCGCTCAGCGTCAGCGTGGTGCGGTCGATTTTCCGAATCTGCAGCCCCAGCTTGATGCACGGCCGCTTTTCCCCCGCATACGAAAGGCTTTCACGCCCCAGCACTTCAAACGTCGTCATGTAGGGCGTGTCCCACGGCTGCACCACCCGCGTGTACTTCCGACCGTTCGTCAGATCCTGGCTGCGCAGGTAGAGGATCAACGAGAGAATGTCATCCATCGGCCCATAGGGGCACACCGCAGTGGAAATCGTCTTCGTGCCCTTCACCGGCTCCACCTGCGTTTCCGTGACCACGCGCTGCCGCTCAAACGACACGCGGTAGCGGCAGGTCTCATTTTTGTCCGTCTCACGGTGCTGCAAAAAATGTGCACGTTGCTCCAGCCCACGTCAAAGGTCAGCTTGCACGGCGGCACATGGCGGAAGGCCCCAGCCGTGCCAGAGGTCAGCTCTTTCGCCCACGGCGGTGATTCGGCAACAGCCCAGGAATGACCCAGCAAACCACAGAAGATGAGAAGCAGGCAGCGCATGCTCTATCATTACCCTGATTTTCCCTTTTGCCAGTCTGTGTCTTTTCCGCCACAGTCCCGCCAATCATG
Organism: Verrucomicrobia bacterium 12-59-8; assembly: GCA_002279765.1. The sequence goes on from NCCR01000322.1 coordinate 4,781, forward strand.
CACGACCCCCGAATCGACGCCCTCTCCCGCCAGCTCGTCCGCTATTCTACCAAAGTGAAAAAAGGCGACCTCGTCTGGATCGACCTCTTCGACGTGCCGAACACCGTCGGCCAGAGCCTCGTCCGCGAAGTCGTCGCCGCCGGCGGCATGCCCATGGTTCGCATCAATGACGCCGTGCTCACCCGCGAGCAGATGATGCATGCCACCGAAAAGCAGTACGACATCATCGCCGAAAACAACCTCGCCCTCATGAAGCAGACCGACTGCTACATCGCCGTGCGAGGCAGCCACAACATCACCGAAGCCGCCGACGTGCCGCCAGAGCAGATGAAGATGGTCATGGCCAAGCTGCGCCCGGTGCAAAATGAGCGCGTGAAC
>NCCR01000057.1:0-14265 GCA_002279765.1 Verrucomicrobia bacterium 12-59-8
GTTGGTATTGAGGAGTCCGGTGGTGACCGTGGCGGCCGTGGCACTGGTGATGACGCGGTCATAGGTGCTGTGTATGGAGTAGGTGCCGGTGCTGATCGCGCCTACGCTCTGGTCAAATCCATTCAGATCCAGCGTGGCAGAGCTGGCCGCGTAGTTCACGCTGAAGTTGATGGCGGCGAAGGTGGACAGGGCGTTGGCGACATTTGTCTGCAAAGTTCCGGCATACAGGCTATTGGCTCCGTAGGTACTGCCCACCACGCCGAGGACGATGGTTTTGCCGCCATTGTCCATGTAGAGGGTTCCGCTTCCACCCAGTGCGAGTGGTTTGCCGGTGATGTTCATGATCGTCGCCGCCTGCACGACAAAAGATGAACCGCTGTTGCCATTCGTGGTGGAAATGCCGCCTGTCACATTCAGGGTTCCGCTGCTTTGCCAGCGGGTGCTGCTGCTGATACGGATGGCTCCGGTCAGGGTGTTCGTGCCGATATTCTCGATCAGGAGGCCACCGCTGAAGGCATTCGTGACGTCATCCAGCCAGATGGACTCCGCAGTGGTGACGCCACCTGCCAGCGACAGCCTGCCACTCAAGCCAATGCGGGTGCCACCGCTGGTGCTGCCCAGGGTGCCGGTGCTTGTCAGCGATACTTTACCCCGTGAAATGGTCGTCAGCCCTGTGTAGCTGTTTGCCCCGGACAGCGTCAAGTTGCCAAGTCCCGCCTTGGTGAGGCTCGAGATCCCGCGCGCACCATCTCTAATGCTGCCAGAAAAAATCATGTCGCGTGCGGAACTGCTGTCTCCGTTGGTGAGCACCAGTTCGCCACTGGCTCCAATGGTGACAATGCCGCTCAGGGTGAGCGCACCCGAGCCGGAGGTCAGGATGCCGTTGGCGGTGAAATTCCCGGTGATGGTGCCTGCCGCTCCCGTGTAGCGCAGGGTGTTGAAAGAAGCTCCCGTGCCGATCACACCGACGGCTGCCAAGTCGTAATTGACCAGTCCGGTCGTGTCAGTGACACCCGCTGCCGTGGCTGCTGCGGTGCCGCTGGTGTAGCCGATGATGTTGCTGCTGCCGTCCATGGTCGCGTATCGGACCGTGGTTCCCGCACCAATAGTGGCCCAGGTGCCGATGAGTCCGTTGGTGTCATTGACGATGCTCGTGGCGTTCACGGTGCCAGCCCCCTGCACATTGAGCGTCGCACCCGTGCTGCGGGTGAAAAGACCCGTGTTGAGTGTGAGCGTGCGCCCTGAGGCGATGTTCCACAGCTGGCCCACCGCAGTCTTGATCGTGAGCCCAGACTGGATGGTAAGACTTTGCGTGGCCGCGCTCATGTCGATGCTGATCCCCGCCGGACCGGAACTCAGGGTGAGAGTGCTGCCGGGACCTATGGTGACCAGACCGCCTGGGTCGGCGATTCGGATGCCCTGCCAGCTCACATCTCCTCCGAGCAGTGAAGTGTTTGCCCCGGTCACGGCGTTGGTCCAGACCGCCGTATTGCTGAGGTCTGGCACCCCGCCGGTCCAGCTCCCCGCGTTGTTCAGATTCGTCGTATTATTGACCTTTGTCCTGTCTGCCGCCCGCGTGGAAGGGCTGATGAGCAGCACACTCAAGGAGCATGAGAGAGCGAGGCAGGTTTTTGAAAACGGGTGCATTAGCATGATGGCAGAGACGTTCAATTCAACGGTGGATTTCAGACCGGAACGGCAACCATTTCAATGGCTGCTTTTTGGCAGTTTTGACAGGGATAAGACATAAAGATTTGACCAACTGGAAATCGACACGGGCATTGTGCCGGATTAGTTCATTGCATGTTCACAGGTCTTGTTGAAACCACCGGGAAAGTTTTTGCTCTGGAGCCTCGCGGCGAGAGTGCGCGGCTGACCTTGCATGTCGGAGAACTCGCTGCGGAACTGGCGGACGGCGAAAGCGTGGCGGTGAATGGCTGCTGCCTGACGGTCACCACCAAGGACGCCGCCGCACAAACTGCGTGCTTTGATCTCCTCATGCAAACCCTGAAGGTCACAAGTCTCGGAGAACTGCAAACCGGTTCCCTGGTCAATTTGGAACGCGCCATGGCCATCGGCGCGCGCTTTGGCGGCCACTTTGTTCAAGGGCATGTGGATGCCACAGTGAAGGTGCTGGACTGGAGCGAGCATGGTCAGGACCACCGCTTGGAAGTCGAACTTCCACCAGAGCATCGCGGCCTCATCATCCCGAAAGGCTCGATCTGCCTGGATGGCATCTCATTGACGGCAGCGGAAGTGACAGACAGCACCGTCGTCTGCTGGATCATCCCGCACACCTTTCAGCTCACCAATCTGCACACAAAAAAGCCCGGCGACCGCCTCAACGTGGAGTTCGACATGCTCGGCAAATACGTGCGCGAGCTGATGCGCGCCACGAAGTGAGCGTCCACGCTGCCGGGCAGGCCGTTAACACTCTGATGCCGGTTCTCGAAGTCCAGTCACTGACCAAAAGCTACGCGGAGCGCCCGATCCTGCGTGGCGTCTCGTTCAATCTCAATCAAGGCGAGCGCGTGGCCCTCCTCGGCCCCTCGGGCAGCGGCAAGACCACCGTGCTGAATTGCGTCGGCGGTGTGGATCGTGCAGACACCGGCAGCGTGACGATTGCAGGCCATGGTCTCAGTGATTTGAGCGCCGATGGTCTCGCGCGACTTCGCCGCACTCACATCGGCACCGTGTTTCAGTTTTATCATCTTCTGCCGACACTCAGCGCGGCAGAAAACATCGAACTCCCGCTACAGCTTCTGGGCGTGCCCACACACGAACGCGAAACGCGCGTACGGCTGCTGCTTGAGCGCGTTGGCATCGCACATCGTGCCGCCGCGCTGCCGGGGCAGTTGTCAGGCGGCGAGATGCAGCGCGTGGCCATTGCACGCGCGGTGGTGCATCGCCCCACCTTGATCTTGGCGGATGAACCCACCGGAAGTCTCGACACCGCCACCGGAGCACAGGTGCTCGATCTGCTGGCGGAAATCGTGCAGGAAACACGAGCCGCACTGCTGCTCGTGACACACAGCCCGGAAGCAGTGAAACACTGCGAGCGCGTGCTGCGCATGCAGGACGGCCAGATCGTTGAAGGCGCATGAGCACCGTAATTCTCATCCTGCGGCGCTGTGCCTTGCGGCACTGGCGGCTGGCCTTGAGACAGCAACTCGCGCTGATGCTCATCCTCGCGCTCGGTTCCAGCGTGTATCTCGCTGTCCGACTCGCCAGCAATGCAGCTCTCTCAGGCTTCGAGACCTTCACCGATGGCGTCACCCGGCAGCCCGACTGGACGGTGCAGGCGCTGACAGGGTCAATTCACGAATCCGATCTTCTCAAGATGCGCGATGCACTGGGCCCACGCCCCGTGAGTCTTCTGCCAGTGTTGGAAGAAACAGTGACACCTGCCTTTGATAAAGGAAACGGCGAGATCGGCTCGCGCGCCACTTGGCGGTTGCTCGGTGTGGATTTCGTGGCGCTTCTCAATCTGCGTGGTCAAGCACCAGCAGGACTCGGCGCGAACATGCAGGCAGTCAGTGCGGGCGTGTATGTAAGTCCCAAGCTCGGCGTCAAAGCCGGCGAGGAATTGCGCCTCATCGTGGATGATCGTGTCATCACGCTAAAAGTAGCTGGCGTGGTGCCGGAGACGCCGGGCGTGCCAAGCCTCCCCGCGCATCTGCTGCTGATGGATCTGCCGGAGGCCCAAGATGTATTGCGGCGAGGCGATCGTGTGGATCGAGTCGAAGTGCTGGCTCAGGACAGCGCCACCTTTCCACAGTTGCGTGAAGAAACCGGTGAACTGCTCAAGTCACACTGGCAGGTGCGCGGCGGCTCAGACCGGCGTCAGCTCGCCGGCACCATGACCCAGGCCTTCCGGCTCAATCTCACCATCCTTTCGTTGCTGGCCTTGCTCGTGGGAGGCTATCTCATTTTCCAAGCGCTGGATGGCGTGGTGCTGAGGCGGCGTGAAGAAATTGGCATCTTGAAATCACTCGGCGTCACAGATCGCGCCATCCAAATCGCTTTTCTACTCGAAGCGGGATTGCTCGGCATCTGCGGCGGTGATTTGGGCGTGCTGCTGGGCTGGCTCGGTGCTCAGGCTGCAGTGGGCGGTGTGACCAAGACCATGAACGCACTGTATGGCGCCACCAGCGAACAGCAGGCAGCGCTGAGTCTGCGTGAGGCACTGCTGGCGCTGTCGATTTCGATCCTGGCGAGCCTGATCGCCGCGTGGTGGCCTGCACGCATGGCGGCACGGACTCCACCAGCACACATGCTGGGACGCCACGCGACTCCGTTCGAAGGCGGCACCGTGTGGCGGGTCGAATGGATCGGCTGGGCGATGATGCTCGCCGCCGTCTTGCTGGCGCAACTTCCCGTGCTCCGGTTCGAAAATGGCACGCGCCTGCCCCTGGCAGGCTATGCCGCCGCCTTGCTCTGGCTCGTCGGTGCCGGATTGGCGGCCAGTACAATTCTGCGTTTTGTCGCGCGCAAAAAAGCACAGTCCGCTGTGTGGCGCATCGCGCTGTCGCATCTGCGACGGCCAACCGTACGGCATCGCTTCGCAGTCGCTGCATTGGCCAGCGCTGTGGCAATGACGACGGGCATGTCGGTGATGGTGGCCAGCTTTGACCACACCATGCGCGGTTGGATAGATCGCACAATGAAGGCGGATATTTATGTGAGCAGTGCAGGGGCGCAGAGCGCATCCTCCACGCACGCCATCACACCGAAGACCGTGGCTGAGCTTGGTCAAGAACCGGAAGTCGAAGAGCTAGCCTTGGTTCAGGCAAAGACCATGCTCTGGCAGGGCGGTGAAGTACTGATCCTCGGCACCAATCCCGAGTTTGCACACAAGCATGATCTCTATGCATGGGTGCAGGCACCGCAGCACGAAAAATGGTGGATGGCAGACGACGGCATCATACCCGCGTTCATCAGCGAAAGCTGGAGCGAACGCTTCGGCACCCATGTGGGCGATCTGATCCACCTTTCAGGCCATCAGGTGCGCGTCGTGGCAATCAACGCGGAATACGGCAATGAGCGTGGTTCACTCACATTGCCCGCAGCAGTCTTTCGCACATGGTTTGAGACCGACGAAGCCTGGCGCGTGGCCTTGATGCTGAAACCCGGCGTGGATGCGGAGACCGTGCGTAACCGCATCGAAGCGAAACAACCCGGACTCAGTGTATTCACCAATGCCCACCTGCGTCGCGAGGCACTGCGCATATTCCGCCAGACCTTCTCCGTCACGCATGCCCTGGAAGTGATTGGCGTGATCGTGGCCGTGGTAGGACTCGGGCTGGCGCTGACCAGCCTGCTGCTCGAACGCCGCTCGGTATTAGCCACGCTTCACTCACTCGGCATGACGCGAAGAGAGATCGCGAAGTCAGCCGCACTGGAAGGCCTCGGCGTGGCCTGCGCGGGCGCGTTCACTGGTATAGCCGCAGGCTTGTGGCTCGGCTGGCTGCTGGTGTATCGCATCAATAAACAATGCTTCGGCTGGACGCTGCAGTTTCACGCAGTGTGGTGGCATTTGGCCGTGCTGGGTACTGCGGTCGTCGCCACCGGCATGCTGGTCGCAGCCTTGGTCGGTCGCTGGGCGGCCCTGCTGCCGGCGGAGCACACGGAGGAATGACATGAAACGCACGATCCTACTCTTTCTCCTCCTGACCCCATGGCTGCATGCGCAGACCACTGCGGACGGCTTTGCGCTGCCTCAGCCGGGCAAAGTCTTTGTCTTCCCACGCGATCATGGCAGCCATCCTGAATTCCGCACCGAGTGGTGGTACGTGACCGGCCATCTCGATGGCAAAGGCGGGCATCGCTTCGGATTTCAGGTCACGTTTTTCCGCCAGGCCCGGCGCGAGGACGGCAAGACGCTGCAACTCCATCTCGCACACACCGCCCTGCTGGATGCACAGACGGGCCGCTTTCTGCATGAGGAACGTCTGACCCGCGCAGGATGGGATGCGGCCTCATCCTCCACGACACTGGCCGTGCGGAACGGCAACTGGTCGCTGAAGCTCGATGAATCAACGCAACACCTGCACATCTCCGCGACAGTGCAGGGCGAGGCCTTGCTGCAACTCGAACTGGAAGCCATGAAGCCGCTGGTCGTCTTCGGCAAAGAAGGCGTCTCACGCAAAGGCGCGTCAGAAACAGCGGCGAGTCATTACCTAACTTGGCCACGGTTAAAAACCAGCGGCACAGTCAAACTGGGCGCGGTCGAGCACGCCGTGACAGGAGAGGCTTGGATGGATCATGAGTTCAGCAGCAGCCAGCTGGAGGCAGGGCAGGTGGGCTGGGATTGGGCCGCCCTTCAGCTCAAGGATGGTCGCGAGATCATGGTCTATCGCATGCGCAGAAAAGATGGAAGGCTGGATGCCGCCTCGACGCTCGCGGTCATCGAGCGCGACGGCAAGGTCCGCCATCTCGCGAGCGATGCCTTTGCCTGGGAGGTGCTGGGTACGTGGAAAAGCCCGCGCAGTGGCGCGGAGTATCCGAACCGTGTCCGGCTTCGCTTTGAAGACGAATCGCTGGAACTGAAGCCGCTCGCAGCAGATCAGGAGCAGGACGGCGGCATCACACAGCTGCCCTATTGGGAAGGTGCCTGCGACGTGATTGATTCACACGGGCAGATCACAGGCCGGGCTTTCTTGGAACTCGCAGGATATGCGGGAGACCTGAGCGGTCATCTCGCACCAAAGGCGAAATGAATACTCCATCCGTAAACGCTACGAGTACTTCACATCCTTGCGCGGCTCCATCTCAAAAGCCGTGGACTCCTGCTCGGAAATGTTCGGCTTCAGGACTTCCTCACGAAACTTGAAGTAATGCGGGTCGTCCTGGCAGATGGCCAGCTTGTCCATGGTCTCGACCTCAAGATACACGAACCACGGGTAAGGCTCCGAAGGATTGACGCGCTTGCCCGTTTTGACCGTGAGCACCTCTGGCACTCGGAGCAGCATGACTCGGGTCTGGGACATCATCTGCTCCAGTTTTTCCTCCGTGACCTGGGGCTTGAGCTGAAACAGGCTGAGGTAGGCGATCATGGAAGCAGTAAAGGGGGCCGTAGTGGCTGACAGACTAGGATTTCCAGTCCAGAACGCCCTTCTTCCAGGCATAAACGAACGCCACCAGCAGGATGGAAACGAAGCCCGTGGCCACCGCGAGGATCGAGGGGCCGAAAGCGGCAAGGTAGTCCTTGTAAATGATGGCCCAGGGATAGAGAAACACGACTTCAATGTCGAAGAGCACGAAGAGCATCGCGATGATGTAGAACTTCACGCTGAAACGCGGCTGGCTGTCGCCCACAGGGAGCATGCCGCACTCATAGGCGGAGTCTTTGATCGCGTTGCGCTTGGCGGATTTGCCAAGCAGCGCCGACGCGATCAGGGTCACGACGGCAAAACCACCGGCGAGGACAATCTGGAGCAGAACTGGAATGTAATTCTCAAACATGGGGGTGAATGATGAAGAATGGTTAGCGAGAGGTGGGGCAGCGTCAAACCCGGAACCCGGAAACAAAAAGGGCCGCCCTGCACGGAGGCAGAGCGGCCCAAAATGAACCAAATAGTTAGCTGCGGGCGGCTGCAGCAGCCGTGGTGCGGGCCACAACGGCGGCGCTGCGGGCGGCGATGGCGGCGTTGTGCGCGGCGCGCAGGCCATCCAGACCGCGGTAGGTCTTGCCCACTTTGGCGCACAGACCGCGGCTGACGAGATTCTGCAGCTTCTCATACGAGCGCAGACGCAGCATCTCTTCACCGCCGCTCACGGCGTTTTTCAGCTTGAGATTGTCATATACCAATCCAAACAAGGTGTTGAACTCATAAGTCTCAGGCTTTGAGAGGACATTGACTAACTCGTCCGTGACATGATCAGGGACTCGGCGGGAGAAGCGCGTCTTACGTGTCGGTGTGGTAGTAGGCATATGGACTTTAAACCTAGCACATCCTTGGTCACTTTGCGACGGTTTTGTGAGCACACGCGGATTTTCCCCCTACGCCACATCCACAGTGATAGAAAACGTCAGTTGACCTCGTTTCATCTAGCTAGCAAATCCAATTTGTATTTACATGGCATAGCCTAATTTCAGTGGCTTAAGCGGTTGCGCCGTGAAATTCTGACGCAACCCGGCTACTGGGTGGCGATCTTGTAAAGTGCGCCGCTGCTGCGAATATACAAAGCCCCATCGGCCACGGCGGGAGAGGCCGTGATCGACTCTCCGAGTTGATTTTGACCGATGATCTCAAATTTTTCCGGTGAGGCACGCACCAGAAAGCATTCCCCACGGTCATTGCAGAACAGCAGCTTGTCCCCCAGCACGAGCGGGGCCGGCACGTGCTTGCCCGCCAGACGGTCATCCCAGAGATCCTGGCCCGTCTTAACATCCACCGCGCTGACGATGCCGCCGCGCGTGGTCTGGTACAGGGTGCCATTCACCAGCACCGGTGCGGCCTCGCTGGCATTGCGTTTCTCACGGTCCCACAGGACATGACTTTCTGTGATGTCGCCGCTCATCTTGTCATCGATGCGGACGCAGATCGTATGCGCGCGTTCCGAGCCGGTGTTCAGGATCAGCATGTCCCCGAAACGCAGGGGTGGAATGGCGGCGTTGAATCCCCCGTGGCGGATGGTCCAAAGTTCCTTGCCGGTGCTGACCTCATAACCAAAGGCAGCACGGGATCCTATCGAAACGAGCACCTGCTTGCCACCCATCTCAAACACCCCTGGCGTGTGGTAGGCTTTGCGCATGTCGCCATCCCGTGTCGGCTTGCCTTCTTTGTCGAGATCGCCGTAGTCAGTCGTGCGGGCGGTTTTCCAGATGCTCTTGCCTGTCTTCTTGTTCAGTGCCGTGACGAACTGCTGATCAATGCCGTCAAACGTCAGGATGATCAGATCACCGTAAATGATTGGCGATGAGCCTGGTCCACGAAAGTGCCTCACGTTGATGTCGCGGCGCTCCCAGACCTTTTCGCCGGTCGCGGGGTTGATGCGTGCCGTGCCATAGGTGCCGAAGTGAGCATACAGCGCATCCTCTTCGAGCACCGGTGACGGGGCCGCATAGTTGTTGACGGGGTTGCCCAGATCTTCAGGAGCCGCGTTTTCAAACACCACCTGATGATGCACGATCTTCCCGCTGTGACGGTCAATGCCATAGACGAACTGCTTGGTGCCGTCAGTCGTGGCCGCAGTGAACCAGATCATGTCGCCGCCGATCACCGGCGAGGAATGGCCCTGGTCTTCGAGGGGCGTACGCCAGGCAATATTTTTGCCGGATGCCCCGTCCCACTCCAATGGAATGCGTGCCACATCGGCCGCCGGCACGACGCCGTCCTGCGTGGGCCCGCCTTTCGCAGGCCAGAACACAGGTTTCGTTGCAGGCTGGGCGCTCGAAAGAACAGTCAGCAGGAAAAGGGAGAGGGCGGTTAGGGTGGTCGTACGGATCATGGGCGTGAAGTTGACGGAGCTGATTGGAAATTCTTTCGCTAAGGAAAAGAGCATGCATGGTTGGCCGCATCCAGCCGTATCCCTCGATGATCATGAAAAAAGCCATACTCACCTGCCTCGCCCTCAGTCTTTGCGCTCATTCCCTCCATGCTGAAGACAGCCTCAATGACCAACTCCGTCGTGCTGCGGAAAAGCTGAAAAATGAATTCTCCAAAGTGAAGGAGCAAAGCGAAGTCAAAGGCCGTGAGTGGTACAAAAAAGCCAAGGACCATGTGACCACCAGCCGCGAAGAGTATCTCAAGCAGGCTGGCACGGCTCTCACCCGCTGGAAGGCCGACATCGACGTGCTCAAGGACGAGATCGGTCGCGAATATTTCAAAACACGTGTCACCGCCCTTGAGCAGCATCATGCCTTTGCCGTCAAGGAACTGGAAACTCTCACCGCCACTACCGACGAGGCCCAGTTTCGCGCACGGCAGAAGAGCTTTGATAAAACCCTGTGGACACTCGAAGCCGCCGTCGAGCAGGCTCAGGAAGAAGCCGGGCTCTAGGCGCAAAGTCGGCCCAATACGCCGCAACCACGGCGCGGCATTGCCTTTTCCCGGCGGTTATGATGAAATAACTCTCAACCACCTGCCATCATGAAAAAGCTACATCACGTCATCGCCGCCATCGACTTCACCTCCTCCTGCCGCATTGCGTTACGGGAGGCCGTGCATCGCGCCTCACTCGACGGTGCCGCCATCACGGTCGTTCACGTCATGGACGAGTTTCTGGTGCATGAGCTTAAAAGTGCGCTCTCCTCCGATCAGGCCACCATTCGTGCTGAATGGCTGGAGCGGCTGCATAAGTTTGTGGCAGACACCGAGGTGGGGGCTGGCGTGAATGCCGAAGTGCGCATCGGCAATCCCTTTACCGAGCTGGTCGAAGCCTGCCGTGCCCACAGCGCCGACCTGCTCGTCATGGGGGCCAAGGGATCGCGCAATGAACCGCACCGCATCGGGGTCATCACTGCAAAGTGCGTGCGCAAAGCCCCCGTCGATGTCCTCGTCGTGCGTGAAGACGCCCAGGGACCTTTCAAGCAGATCGTCGCCTGTGTCGATTTTTCCGAAAACTCCGCCAAGGCGGTGCAGTGCGCGTTGCATGTCGCTCAGCAGGACGGGGGCTCGCTCGACTGCCTGCATGTCTATCAGAGCGCCCTCGCCATGTCGCTCGACTACGGCGGCTTTGCTCCTTCGCTGCCTGCCACTTACGATCCCGATGCCGTGGCGAACTGGCGCAAGGATCTGGCCGCCTTTCTTGATCCGCTGACACGGGATGCGGGAGTTGTGGCCGTCGCCCAGCACGTCACGGAACGTGTCAACATCCGCGAAGCCATTCTGGATCACGTCAACGAGGTGCATGCCACCCTTGTGGTGCTCGGCACCAATGGCAAAACCGGCCTGCGCGAGATGCTCATCGGCACCACGGCGGAAAAAATCGTGCAGCATGCGCCCTGCTCGATCCTCGCCGTGAAACCGGACGGCTTTGTCATCGCCGCCGAATGAAATCTTCCGCCCATGAAAAAACGCGCGCCTGAAGAACGCAGCATTGCCCAGTTGCAGGATGCGCTGCAGGCCAGCGAGCAGATTTCCAGCGCCATCGTTGAAACGGCGGTCAATGCGATCATAACGATCGGTGATAGTTGCATCATCGAAACCGCCAACACCGCCACGGAGCGCCTCTTTGGCTACCAGCGTTCCGAGCTCATCGGCAGGAACATCAGCATGCTCATGCCGCAGCCCTATCGTGATCGGCACGACGGCTACGTGGAGAACTACCTGCACAGCGGTGTGAAGCGCATCATCGGCATCGGACGGGAAGTTGTGGGGCAGCGCAAAGACGGCTCCGTCTTTCCCATCGACCTCTCCGTGGGCGAGGCCGTGCTGCCCAGCGGGCGGCGCATTTTCACCGGCATCATCCGTGACCTCACCGAACGCAAGGCGCTTGAGGACAAGATCCTCCACATCAGCGAGGAGGAGCAGGCGCGCATCGGCCAGGACATTCACGATGATCTCTGCCAGCAGCTCGCCGCCATCGGCTGCCTCGCTAAGGTGGCTCAAAAAAAACTCACCAATGCCGGCAGCGCCGAGGCGCAGAGCCTGGCAGAAATCGTCCAGCTCGTCAGCAAAGCCAACACGCGGGCACGTGAAACTTCGCGCGGCCTCATGCCGGTGGTCATCGACTCCGGCGGTCTCATGGCCGCGTTGGAGGAGCTTGCGGAAAGCACCGCTCGTGCCTTTGAGGTGGCTTGTGATTTCCGCTACGACAATCCGGTGCAGGTGAACGACAACAATTTGTCCGTGCAGCTTTTTCGCATCGCCCAGGAGGCTGTCTCCAATGCGGTGAAGCATGGCCAGGCAGGGAGGGTGGACATTCATCTCGCCCGTCAGAGTGGCAATATCGTCCTTACCGTTCGCGACAATGGCATTGGCATTCCCGATTCGCCGGCCAAAGGAACCGGCATGGGCCTCTTGACCATGAGCCATCGCGCTCAAATGATGGGAGGCACACTCAAAATCGAGCCACGCACCGGCGGCGGCACCCAGGTCACATGCAGCGTTCCCGCACCAGCGAAAAATCCGTGAAACGCATCGTCCTCATCGACGATCACCCGATCATGCGCCACGGCCTCGCTCAGTTGATCCGCGCCGAAGAGGGACTCGATGTCATCGGTCAAGCTGGCAGTGCGCGTGAAGGGCTCGAAGTCGTGGGCAAACTCAGTCCCGATCTCGCGGTCATAGATCTCACTCTCCCGGACAAGAACGGCCTGGAACTCGTCAAAGACATCCGCGCACTGCATCCTGCCACCCAGTGCCTCGTGCTCTCCATGCATGATGAGACGCTCTATGGCGAGCGCGCTCTCCGTGCCGGTGCCCGTGGCTACGTGATGAAGGAGGAGGCTGCTGATCATCTCGTTGCTGCCATTCATAAAATCTTCAGCGGCGGTCTCTACGTCAGTGAAGCTCTCAACGCCCGCATGTTGGAGCAGGTCACCGGCGCTGCACGCACCAAAGCCACCGGCATGGACGCCCTCTCGGATCGCGAACTCGAAATTCTTGCGCTCATCGGCAAAGGCATCGCCACCAAAATCATCGCCGCTCAGCTCAGCATCAGCGCCCGAACCGTCGAAGCTCATCGTGCTCACATCAAAGAAAAGCTTGGCATGACCGATGGTGCCGCCCTGGTGCGCTACGCAGTGCAGTGGGTGGAGAGCCAGACAAAGGTGTGATCACCATGGATGGTAACGGTGGCATGTAAGCCTAGAGTCGTGCGGCGGACACAGGGCCGGTTTTGCAGCGATCAGCATGCTGCGAATGGCGCTTTCGGTTGTCATCATGGAGTGTTTGAACACGCGCGGCAGCGGCGCTGAACCACGCCGATGGAGGTTGGTTTTGTGACAATGTTTCGCTGGCAATGCTGCGCAAATGCGTTGCGAAAATCGGTTCTCAATAGCTTCGACGCACCTGCTCTTGCGCATGAGGTGGAGTCGCTGTACGCAGGGAAACAAGCCTAAATATTGATGAAATTTGCGTTGACGCTCTGCGGGGCGCTCTCATAACCTGACCCTACGGCAACAGCCGCCAACAACACTATGGCCAAGAAAGCAACCAAAGCAAAACCAGCAGCCAAGAAGGCTGCCAAAGCACCGGCAGCCAAGAAAGCTGCCAAAGCACCGGCAGCCAAGAAAGCTGTCAAGGCACCGGTAGCCAAAAAAGCTGCCAAAAAAGCAAAACGGAAACCCAATCCTGCCCTCATGAAGCCGGTGCAGCCTGACGCGATCCTCGGGGCCGTCGTCGGAACCAAGCCTGCTGCTCGCGGTCAGATCACCAAGAAACTGTGGGACTACATCAAGAAGAACGGTCTCCAGGACGCAAAGAACAAACGCAACATCAATGCCGATGACGCATTGAAGGCGGTGTTCGGCGGCAAGAAGACGGTGACGATGTTTGAGATGACCAAGCTGGTCTCCAAGCACATCAGCGCCTGATTCACTCCTGCATTCCTCACGCCGCGCCCGGTTCACACTAGGCGCGGCGCTTTTTTTGCATCTCCCGCTGCTTCGTGCCCGGCCCTTGGAATTAGATAGCCTTTATGGCTCATCTCATCGTGCGGAAACAAAGCGAATCCCCTCTCCCCATCGAAGACAGGGCACCTGACGTTCCATGATGCTTCACGGCGCATGACTCACATAGTCCAGCTCCATGAACTCCTCGACTTCAGGAATCCACCGTTGCTGCACAAAGGCCATGTGATCGCGGTGGTCACTGTAAAAGGTGTACGCGGCTGCGTCGGCAAACTCCATCGAGAGACCAAAGGTAAAACTGTTCTTCAGGCTTGTTTGACGCAGACACTCAAACTTCTGCACGCCTTCGATCTTCGCGAGCTCGCAGGCTGCCAGTAAAAAATCACGCTCGGCGGCTGAGCCTAGAGCATGCTTGAGACGGAAGGTGACTGTATGGCGGATCATGGTGGAAGGGGGTTGAACTCAAAAATCCCAGCGCTGCCCTTTGCCCATTGCAGGGGCGACCTCAATGAAGTCGATCTCACCATCAGGCAAATAAACACGCAGCGTTCCCAGCGGCCCCTTGTCACTCAGCTCAATCTTCAGCTCCTGCCAGTCACCCGCTTTGACCTCAAGTGCAGCGGAATGAATCACGCTGGGATCAGCCGCAGTGTTGGGAAAGGAGTCAATCTTTCCTTCGCCACCAAGTTCGCTGCGCACGCGCAGTGTCACCGTGGCAGGTCCGTTCATCTTCGCCATCCCATAAT
>NCCR01000057.1:14340-41776 GCA_002279765.1 Verrucomicrobia bacterium 12-59-8
CTAACCGTGGCATTGCACTGGCGCTCCTTCCAGGCATCAAGCGGATCGGCATTTCGAGCAGCGGCTTTGGCTGCCACGGGCTTGTACGCTGGATTCGGCCGTGGATAAGTGGCCCCCGTGTCCTTGAGAAAGCCGTCAATGAGCGCATCGAGTTCCTTCACCTTCTCCGGCATCGCTGTCGCAAGGTCATGCGCTTCGCTGAGGTCTTCGCGCAGGTTGTAAAGCTCGTGCGTCCCGGGATTGCCAAACCAGCGCAGCAGTTTGAAATCTCCGCTGCGCACCCACACTCCACCGGCGCGGTTCGCACCCGCGTGCGGATGGTAGTTGAAGTAGGCGTCTCGCTTCAGCTCGCCTTCGCCCTTCAGCACCTTCGCGTAGCTCACCCCATCAAAAATCTGCTGCTCCGGTTTCTCGATGCCAAGGAGATCGATCACCGTCGGATACACATCAATCGGTCCTACGATGGCCTCGCTCATGCTGGCCGGCTTGATCTTGCCCGCCCATGCCCACATCAGCGGCACCCGTGTGCCGCCTTCATAGAGCGTGCCTTTGCCATCGCGCAGCGGTGTGTTCATCGTCGGCGGTTGATCACCGGCCCACTTGCGCCAGTCGGCCAGGAACACACTCTTGGTCTTCTCCGCCGCCTCGGTCTTGCCAGAACCGGAGACATTGCTGTGCGCGTTGCCGCCGTTGTCGGAATAAAAAATGATGATCGTGTTGTCCGCGACACCCTGCTGGTCCAGCTCGGCCAGGATGCGGCCAAAGCAATCGTCCACGCTTTTCAGCATCGAAGCCATGATCGGATTCCCCTGCCTGCCGCTCGGATCTTTCTTCGCCGCAAAGTACTTCGTGTATTCCACCTTATGTCCCCACGGTCCATGCACGCCGTAGCACCACAGGTTGAGAAAAAACGGTCCGCCTTGGCTCGCTTCGATGAACTTCACCGCCTCCGCTGCCTGACGATCGACGATGTACTCGCCCTGCGGCCCGTCGGTGATCGTACCGACTTTCGTCTTGCCCCCTGGTTTGCCATCAGCCAGCACACCGTAAGGTGAGAAATACTCTCCCGGCGGCCCTGGGTCGGGATGGCAGTGGAATGCCACATCAAAGCCCTGCTGCTCCGGCCAGTAAGGTTGCGTGAGGCCGAGGTGCCATTTACCGATGTGCGCCGTACGATAGCCCGCTCCCTTCAATGTCTCCGCCAGCGTGATCTGCGCAGGCTCCAGGTAGTTCTTGCTCTCAGGCAGCAGCATCGGTGCATTCGCCGGTGCGGTTTCCGGCAAAAACACATGCCCTGTCGGCTGTGGTGGCTGGTGCCCGCTGGCCGTCGTGATGCCATGCCGGGCCGTGTACTGGCCGCTCAGGATGCTTCCTCGTGTCGGCGAGCACAGCGGTTGCGCATACGCATTCGTGAACCGCATCGCTCGCGTCGCAAACTTGTCGATGTTGGGTGTTTCGTAATACTGCGAGCCCTGCACACCGCTGTCCATCCAGCCCATGTCATCGACGAGAAAGAGCACCACATTGGGTTTGGCCCATAAAGATGAGTGGAGGAGAACAAAGGATGAAAGCAGCAGCAGAGACTTCATGGTCTGCTGTGAACGACAACGGCCTGCCTGGAATTGCGCACAAAAACAAGCTCTAGCGGCACGCTGATTCAAATTGCAGCCCCGCCCTTCCGCGCTCCTCTCCACCTCAGCATGAATGCCTTCTTCAAGCTGCCTCAGCAGGGCTTGTCAGTCCGCGCCGAAATCATCGGCGGCGTCACCACCTTCATCACCATGGCCTACATCATGGTCGTGAATCCCGCGATTCTCTCCTTCGCAGGCATTCCAGTGGGACCCAGCACCGTGGCGACGATTTTGACCGCAGTGGTGGGCTGTACCTTGATGGGCTTGATCGCCAACCGGCCCATCGCCGTGGCGCCTTACATGGGGGAAAATGCCTTCATCGCCTTTGGTCTCGCCGCATTGGGCATTGGCTGGGAGCAGCGCCTCGGCGCAGTGTTCGTCAGCGGTGTGTTGTTTCTGATCATCACGCTCCTCGGCGTTCGCGGCTGGCTGGCGAATTCCGTCCCTGTGAGTTTGAAACACAGTTTCGCCGTCGGCATCGGGCTGTTCCTAGCCTTCATCGGTTTGTATGAAACCGGCATCGTCACCAGTTTCGTCTCGGGCATGCCTCCTCAGGCTTTGCCCACCGACGCGCACGGTCTTTTCCTCTCTCCTGCCGTTCCGGTCAAGATTGGCAATCTCCGAGATCCCCAGGTACTGCTCGCCCTCGGCGGCTTCCTGCTCATGACCGTGCTCATGATTCGCAAAGTGCGCGGCGCACTGCTCATCGGCATCGTCGTGACGGCGCTGCTCGGTGGCGCGCTCGGCTTCGGCCACATGCCAAAGGCCATCGCCGCGCTGCCATTCACCGGTGAGTATGACCTAAGCCAGATCGCCTTCAAGCTGGACATCACCAGCGTGCTTCAGCTCAGCTTCTTTCCGGTGCTGCTCACCTTGTTCCTGATGAGTTTTCTCGACACGCTCGGCACGCTCACCGGTCTCGGCGCGGCTGCGGATCTGCATGATGAAAAGGGCAATTTCCCGCAGGTGGAAAAGCCAATGCTGGTGGATGCGCTGGCCTGCATGTTCAGCGGTCTCATCGGCACCTCCACAAGTGGTGCCTACATCGAATCCGCCACCGGCATCAGCGCAGGCGCACGCACCGGCCTCGCTGCCTTGGTCACGGCGGCGCTGTTTGCCATCTCGCTGTTTTGCATTCCTTTGATCGAGCCGCTGCAGCAGCTCCGCTTTGCCTATGGCCCGGCCTTGATTGCCGTGGGCGTGCTCATGACCGGCTCCGTGCGCCGCATCGATTTCAATGATCTCACTGAGTGGGTTCCGGCCTTCGTCACCATCGTGATGATGCTCTTCACCTACAACATCGCCAACGGACTCACTGCCGGCCTAGTCGTGCATCCCGTCCTGAAACTTGCCTCAGGCCGCGCGCGTGAAGTCAATGCCGGCACCATTGTGCTGGCCTTGCTCTGCGCAGCCTACTATCTCTTCGGTCTGCCTCACTGATCACGAATCCCACTGGCTGCGCTGCACGCCGATGAACGTCATGCCGAGGCCGACCAGCACATGCACAGAGAGCACGAATCCAGCAAGGGTGGGGCTGATGAGGTCCGTGGAGGTGACCTGCTTGACCGCGTCATAAAAGGCGGTGCTCCGCATGCTGCTCAGGCTGCCGCTCCAGCTCCAGAAGGCGACAACAAGCGGCTGCACCCAGCTTTCCAACCAATCTGGCAGGGTGAGCACGGCACCCGACAGCGGCAGTTGAAAGCCCACGAGGTAGATGCACAGGATCGTGGCCTTTTCAGGCGTCTTGCTCATGGCAGAGATGCCCAGGCACACGCTGGTCATCGCTGCCGAGGCCAGCACGAGCAGCACCAGCTTCGTCACCAGATCTCCCGGTAGCCCGCCGGTGACCATGTCCACGAAGAATCCCATCCATAAACTTTGAGCAAGCACGAAGATGCCGAGAAAGATCACCTTGCTCCCAATGTAGGCAAACGGATGCAGGCCGCCGAGTTTCTCTCGCTCCATAATCAATCGTTCGGAGGCGATCTCACGCGCCGCGTTGTTGCTGGCCATCAATGTGACCAGCACCACCTGCAGCATGATGAGGCCGGAGACCAGTCCTCCTGCCTTCAGTTGCTCCTCCTGGTGCTGCTTCATCTGCTGATACTCCTGCTGGATATTCTCATCCTGGTGCATTGAGAGCGAGCGCAGCGGCTTGATACCGTCGAGCGCGAAAATGACGACCAGCAGCGGAAAGCCCAGCAGCATGGCGAGGTGCAGCCAGACCTGCGCTTTGTCACGCCGGAAGATGGTCCAGCGCCGCCGCAGCAGTTCAAACAACTGGATCATCATGGACGGCATTTCGACCGGTGGCAGATCGTGATGCTCGGGGATTTCAGTCGGCTCCGGATTTGCCACCGCACGCTCCTCCCGCACGTAGGTCTTCGGCGGGCTGCTGCTCTTTTTGGCCTCTGCATCTTCCGGCAGCACCCGTGAGCTGTCGAACTCATGGCGCTGGTAATACGTGTCACGGTGCTTCATCCACGACTCATGCCAGTCGCCAGCCTTGCGCTCCGTGAGCTTGAGATACACATCTTCGGGATGCTCGGCGGCAAAGTAATGCAGCATCGCCGCAGGTGGGCCATGGTACGTCAGCACCCCCTGATACATCACCATCACGCTGTCATAGGCATCCAGGCTGGCAAGACTGTGCGTGACATTGATCACCACGCGCTTCGGGTGTCCGCGTGACAAGACACGCAGCAGACTGGTGATCTCCTGTTCGGATTTCGGATCCAGACCGCTTGTGACCTCATCGCACAGCAGCAGGCAGGGGTCGGTGACCAGTTCCAGTGCCAGCCCCAGGCGTCGTTTTTGTCCGCCTGACAGCACCTTCACCTGGCGGTCCGAAAGATGCGTCAAACCCGTCACCTCCAAGATGTGATCCAGCGCCGGAATGAAATCTTCGGTCTGCGCCAGCTGCGTTCGCAGCACCATCGCACTGGCGATGCTTTCCTCCACCGTCAGCAGTTCATAGGCCACGCTGAACTGGGGGACGTACCCGAGATCACCCGGATGCAAATCTTCCTCATCGCTCAAATTCAGGCCACCCCAGAGCAGTTCCCCCGAGGTCTGCTGCTGGATTCCGGTGATCACCTTCAGCAGGGTGGTTTTGCCGCAGCCTGAGGGCCCCACGATCGCCACCAGATGCGCCGGCGGGACGTCGAAACTCACTTCTCGGAGAAGGTGCAGCGTGTTATTCCTCTCCGAGTCCTCCGGACCATCGACTTCAAGACAAACGTTGAGCGCTTTGAGCATACAGGTTAAAATAAGTGCCGACACTAGGCCGGAGAGCGCAGCTCTGGCGATGAAAAAATTCAATCCCCCTTCAAAATGCAACGCCGCAACCGACCGGGCAAACGTCCATCATCCTCCTCCTCTTTACGCTGGCTGTGGTGGCTGGCGGGTTTAATTCTCGTCAGCGGCGTTCTCCTGGTGCTGCTGGCCCCCACGCTCATCACCAGCTACATCCGTTCGTATTTGCAGACGGATGATTTCCGCCAGAAGGCCGAGCAGCTGATTGCAGCGCGGACCGGCGGCAGCGCACACATCGCCCCGCTCAATTGGAACGACGACACCGCCACCGCCGTCGATCTCTCATTGGCCAATACCGGGTGGACCATGGATGCCGGCGGCCTGCACGCAGCCCTCGATTTCGGTGCCATCCAGCATGGGAAGTGGAGCATTCAGAATGCCGGCGCAGACGATCTCACGCTGCGCCACTCAGCCATTGTACCCTTGGACGAGCCGCACGCTCAAAACGACGCTAAATTTGATGGCAGCAGCGACGGGATTCCGGCATTTCTGCGCCGCTACATTCCCACTGAGACCAGCATCAGCGGCTTCGAGGTGCATCGTTTCCTGTTTGAGCAGGGCGGGTGGCAGATTGCCGAGACCCAGCTGCGCCTCGGAAACTGGCGGAACGGTGAAACTTCCGTGTCCGCCAAACTCAACGGCGGCAAGCTGGTGACACCCCTCAATGCCCCGGAACAAAAAAAACCGCTCCAGTTCGACCTCACCAGGGCCGCGTTGCGTGTTGGCGACAGCCAGCTCCAGGTTAGTGACGCCACCCTGCGCTGGAAGCAGGAGTCTGAGGTCACTCTGCGTGGCTCCCTGAAGTATGCATCCGGTGCATGGCAGACTTTCACCCATGTCAAAGCCGTGCCGCTCGATGAATTTCTCGATGAATGGTGGAAGCAGCGACTCTCCGGTAGGGTCGAAGGCGATCTCGAGATGTCCGGCGCGCGCAATGCACCACTGTCGTGGAAAGCCGACCTCTCGCTCAAAGACGGCGCGCTTGTCGGCCTGCCCATACTCGACAAACTCGTGACCTACACGAACACCCACCGGTTCAAACGCCTCGTGCTGGACATCTGCAGCGCCAGCTTCCGGCCGCAGGGCGATTCCCTGCGCATTGAAAACATCATCGTGCAGTCCAATGGACTCCTGCGCATCGAAGGCACGCTGCAAATCCGGGGCCGCACTTTGGACGGCGATTTCATGCTCGGTGTCACGCCGGAGACCTTGACCAGCATCCCCGGGGCCAGCCGCCGTGTCTTTGTGGAAAACAATCCCGGCGCTCCTCCCGGCCTGCAGTGGACGCGCGTGCATATCGTCGGCACGCTCGACGCACCTCAGGAGGACCTCAGCAACCGCCTCATCGGTGCTGCCGGTATGTCCCTGCTGTTTGACACCCCCGGTGCCGTGGTCGGTCAGGGCGCTGAAATGCTGCTCAAACCAGTGCTTGGAGAAGACATGGCCAAAACGCCCGGCCAAGTCATCAACGGTGCCAGCGGCTTGATTGAAAACGGCGTGAACGCCGGCTCCGGCCTCATCAACAGGGTGCTGCCGATCTTTCCAGGAAAATGAGAGAGTTGCACGGCTGAGATGTGCCGCTAGCATATGACCTGCCCATGTCAGCCTCACCTATTTCGTTTGCCGCCCGAGAATCCAAGCAAGCCATCGAAGAGGGCCTCCTCTTTGCCCCGAAGTTCGATGAGCACGGCCTGATGCCGGCGATGGCCGTGGATGCGGAGACAGGTGCGCCTTTGATGTTGGCCTACATGAACGAGCAGTCGCTAAAAATGACACTCGAACTCGGACAGGCCGTGTACTGGAGCAGGAGCCGCAATCAGCTCTGGCACAAAGGTGCGACCAGCGGCGAGTTCCAGGAAATTGTCGAAATCCGCACGGACTGCGACCAAGATGCACTGGTACTCCGGGTGAAACAGCATGGCGGTGGCTGCTGCCACACCAAACGTCCCAGCTGTTTTTACCGCATCGTCAAAGCCGCCGATGGCGAGGCGCTGCTGGTAGCCGCAGACTAGTCCGGCCGGTTAACGGCTGCCGGGCACCATGCCGCCATAGCGGGCGTTGCCTTCCCAGGACCGCGGCCGGTTCCAGGGCAGATTGCTGAACTCGCTGCCATCTGGTCCCACCACTTTCTTGCGCTTCGGTTCATCGGAAGCGCAGGAAGACAGCGAACATGCAACAGTGATTGTCAAAAGCAGATACCTGAACAAGCGTGTTTTCATGACAACCACCCTAATGCACAAGGTTGTTCAGTTTTGCACCAAATTTTCGAGGATAACTCGATCTCCCGGCATGATGCGACCATTGATGACTGCATCTGGCACGATGGCGGCCATGGAGTTTTTACCATCAACCGACATGATGCTGATTTTGCCCACGGTCTGCGTGCCGCGCGTGACGATCAATTTGGTTTGCTCAGTGAGTCCGGTGCTCTTTCCGGCGTCAATGATCACAAAGCCCCAGTCATAATTCACCGCGACTACCCGTGAACTCAGGCTGTTGCGCTCGAAGTTCTTGCGGCGGTCCTCGATTTTGTGCATCACGTCATCCACGCGTTTTTGGATGCCGGCCACCTTTTCATCCTCGGCCGCCACGTCTTTTTTCTTGGCCTCGGCCATCGCTTCATATTCGAGCTTTTCCTTCTTCAGCTTTTGGATGTCTTCCGCCAGGGAGTCTGGTTTCAGACCCGGGGGCAGCTCTTTCAGAAGTTCTTCCATTTCCAGCTTCTTTTTTTCTTTCACCGTGAACTCTTCACGAGTGCGCGTGAGTTCATCCTCAGTCTGCGCAAGCCTGTTTTTCTGCGCCTTGAGCTTCTCCTGCTCAATATCCACATCTCCTCGCATGCGGTCGATTTCGGCTTTGACCTTGGACAATTCGCCATTTGGGCGCAGCAGATTGTCTTCGATTTTCTTCTCGCTCAAAATGCTGGCGTTGACGACTGCAATTTTGTTGCGCACCTCGGCAAACTCACGCCCGTTTTGATAGGCAAAGAAGCTGGCTACAAGAATCACCACAGCGCTGAGGATAAAAAGGACTTTGGTCATGGAAAGGTTGGTCTGGGAAAGGAGTCTGGCGACGAGCTGCTAGCGGCGGTTATTTGTTGGCGGGTGCGGCACCGAAAGGATCCGCAGTACTCGGCGGCGGCGTGGCACCGGCAGGAGGTGTTGCACCAAACGGATCGGCTCCCATGGCAGGCGCTGGTGCCGGGGCTGCTGGCGCACCGAACGGGTCGCTTCCCATGGCAGGCGCTGGGGCTGTCGGCGCTCCAAACGGATCGCTGCTTTCCATGGCAGGCGCTGGGCTGCCAGCCGGGGCTCCCGGAGCAGGAGCGGCTGCTTCGTCCGGTGTTTTGACTGGGGTGATTTTGGCGCTCTGTTCGGCGGCGGCGACCACGAGATCACCCGAACGAAGGTGTTCTCCTTCAGCAAGGCTGCCTTTGACCAGTTCGGCCACGGAGGAATTCTGCTCCACGTCGCGCACCTTGAGCTTGGCCACCACATCCTTGCCGCGCTTCACTTCGAGATCGGCATTGGCAAAAACACCTCCGCCATTGCCCTTATTGAGCACCACAAAGCCCCAGTCGGTATATGCATGGGCCACCTTGGCGGTGAAGTCATCATCCACAATGCCACGCCGTCCACGGGCTTCGCGTTCCTCGGCTTCCTTGGCCGCATTGGTGAGGTTGGTAATTCTTTCCTGGGCTGCGGCCAAATGCTGAGTCTGGTTGGATAGTGCTGACTCGGCTTCCGCGCGTTCCTTCTTGAGGGATTCGATCTGGGCGATCAGCGACTTGATGTCGCCCGCCTCTTCGATCTGCTTCTGGTTCTGACTCACCACCTTGGTGGCCTGCTCCAGGTTCGTCTTCACCACCGCAAGTTCCTGTTCCGCCGTCTGCACCTTGGAGGTGTAGTCTGCCACGGTGGCCTTGATGGCGGCCAGCTCCTGAGTGACAGTGGCAAGCAGGTCCCCGCTTCCCGCTTTCGCCTCTACTGCTTTGGCGATGTGTGCCTTGATCTCAGTCAGGTTGGTATGGGTGTATGCCTCGCGTTTGCGTTCCTCCACGAGCAATTTTTGGTTGGACCATGCAAAATAGCAGGCGATGCCGAGGCAGACAGCAGAGAGAGCGGAGAGGATTTTCCAGACCATACGAAAGCGTAATTAGAGAATTAAGGAACTTGGTTTTACCGGAAACGCCGGGTTTCGACAACACCAATTTTCACGCATTTTGTCTTTACGCTGGAATCCTGCTTGTGCCCGATGAGCCCAGCGGCTAAAACTGCGGGTGTCAGGGGCCGCGGATGCTCAGCTTGCGAACCCCGCCAGGTCCTGACGGAAGCAACGGCAGCCTGCCTGTCCATGTCGCGGTTCCCTGGCACTTTTAGATGGACTCTTTGCGGTCATTTTTCCGCACCCCGCGTCAAATACCATTCGAATTCGCTGATTCTGCGCTTCGTTTTCCACCGGGGACACGCACTCCTCGCGCCATGCCAAGGCAGTCCAGTCTCCAGTGGCGGCACTTCAGTAAGAGCCTGCTCACCGCGCACATTCAAGCAGCCCCTGCACCCGTATTTGCCTTCAGTAGAGGGTTGCACAACGCCATCCCTCAGCCACCGTGCGCGCCCCTATGAACAAGCTGGACGAAATCATCGCCCACAAGCACACCGAACTGCAACGCCTGCTGCCACGCGCTGAAAAGCTCCGCGCCGCCGCCGCCCTGCGCAACGATGTACGCTCTTTTTACGATGCCCTCCGCGCCGACCCCACGCGCCTCAGCATCATCGCCGAGGTCAAACGCGCCTCACCCTCCGTCGGCACCATCGCTGCTGACTTTGATCCGCTCACCATCGCCCGAGGCTACGAAAAAGCCGGCGCCAGCGCCATCTCCGTCCTCACCGACGAAAAATACTTCCAAGGCCGCCTGGAATACCTCACTTTGATACGCGAGCAGCTCGACATTCCCTGCCTGCGCAAAGACTTCATCATTCATGAGGCGCAGATCTTTGAAGCCGTCGTCGCCGGGGCAGACGCCATCCTCCTCATTGTCGCCGCGCTGGACCAGCCCACCCTGGAGCACCTCCTCGAAGTCGCCCACACCTTCCAGCTCGATGCCCTCGTCGAAGTTCACAATCTCCCCGAACTCGAACGCGCTCTCGCCACCGACGCCCGCATCATCGGCGTGAACAACCGCAACCTGAAGTCCTTCACCGTTGACCTCGCCACCACCGAGGAACTCGCCGAGGAAATCCCCGACGACATCGTCCTCGTCTCCGAAAGCGGCATCAAAACCCCCGCCGATGCCCTCCGCCTCGCCGAAGCCGGTGCCGACTCCCTCCTCATCGGCGAAACCCTCATGCGCAGCCAGAACATCCTCGCCGACCTGCCCCAGTTCCGTGCCACCACGGCAGCTGGGCATGAATGAGCAGGCAGTTGATGCCGCCTAACTCTTCGCCAACTGCGCCGCCAGCTCCGCGATCAAGCTCGTCAGCGTAATCAACTCCTTGCTCGCCTCCTGCTTCGGCAGCACCATCAGCAGCTCCGTCGTCGGCACCGGCGCGGCCAGCGGCACAAACACACACCCCCCATGCGGCATCTTGCTCGCATGCCCGGGAATCAGCGCCACCCCGCCGATGGTGGTGACGGTTCCCAGCATCATCGAGAGTGAATCAACCTCACTCACGATCTGCGGATCGAATCCCGCCTGCTGACAAATCGACCTCAAGAACTCCCGCCGCCCCGGGAACGACGTGTCAGAAAGTGAGACCCAGCGTTCATTCTTCAGCTCGGCCAGCTTGATTGTCTTTTTCTTTGCCAGCGCATGATCCTCCGACAGCAAAGCCGCCATTTTATGACGCGACAAAGTACGCGTCGTGAAGAAAGCACGATCACTGTCGGAGATATTGCCAAGGATCGCGGCATCAAGCTCATGATTGCGCAGCCGGTCCAGCTGTGCACGCGGCGGCAGCTCAAACAAGCTCACCTGCGCCTTCGGATGCCGCTGCCGGAACTCACGCACCGCAGGCACCACAAGATCATCCAAAAAAGGTGCTAGGAAACCCAGTCGCAGCGTGCGGCGTGCCTTGCCAAACTGCTCGCGCAACTGCTGTGCCCCCGTTTCCGCATCGCACACGATCTGCCGCGCCTTCGGCAGAAAAAAACGACCAGCTTCGCTCAGGTAGATGCGTTTGCGAATGCGATCAAACAGCGCCACCCCCAGCTCTGCCTCCAGCACCGCGATCTGCCGGCTCAGCGCAGGCTGCGTCACATGCAGGCGCTTCGCCGCAGAGGAAATGCTCAAATCCTCGGCGGCGGCGATGAAGTAACGAAGCTGGTGAAATTCCACCCCGGATCAGACCACAGACCGGCAGTCTGCGCAAATCGTCCGCACATTGGCAAGGCGGTCGCGTTGGCGCGCGTAGGTGGCTTGCTCGCATCTTATGGACTCACCGCTCTTTCGCCCCTCAATGGACCGCCGGGCCTTTCTCACGGCTTCGACGCTGGGACTGGCGTCGCTGCGTTTCGGCCCTGCATTGAGAGCCTCCACCGGTCCGGGCGTAGCCGCGCCCACGCTCGCAAAGCCCGCGAAATCGACAGTCCTTTTCTTCCTCTGCGGCGGTGCCTCGCACATCGACATGTGGGACATGAAGCCGGAGGCTCCTCTGGAATTTCGCGGCGAGTTCAAACCCATCCGCACCACCGGCGCAGACATCCGCCTGTGCGAGCACCTGCCTCTGCTGGCCAAGCAAGCGCACAACTTCGCGCTCGTGCATGGCGTCACCGATGGCGGTCGTGCCACGGGCGACCATCACGCCGGTTATTATTATAACCTCACCGGCCACGCACCCGATCCCACGTTCAAGCAGCAGGGCAACGACCGCCGCCCTTACCCCGAAGACTGGCCTTACATGGGCAGTGTCGTGGGCATGAAGCGCCCACAGCACCCGTCGCTCCCGCAGATCATCTCGCTGCCCCACAAGCCCAGCAAGCTGCCCTTCACGCGACCCGGCCAGTTCGCCGGCCGCATTGGCATGGAGTACGATCCCTTTTATCTCAGTGGCAGCTTCGACGAACCCCTAAACTTCAGCGCCCCGACCATTTCCATGTCCGGCAGCATGACTGCCGCGCGCATGCAGGACCGTCACGCCCTGCTGAATGCCATGAATCAAGCGCGGCGCGAGCTGGATCACGAAGCCGCAGTTCAAAACTACGTGAAGCAGCAGGAGCGCGCTTTCGAACTCCTGTCATCCGGCAGCACAACAAGCGCCTTCGACATCAAGGCGGAGCCCGACAACCTGCGCGAGCGCTACGGCCATACAATCAACGGCACCAGCCTCCTCATGGCACGTCGTCTCGTCGAAGCAGGTGTGCCATTCGTCACCGTCTTCTGGAAGGAGGACGAAAGCATCGCCAAACAGTGCAAAAGCGCCGGTGCCTGGGACACCCACGGCGACAACTTCAACTGTCTTCGCAAATACCTCCTCCCGCAGTTTGATCAGGCATTCTCCGCCTTCATGGAGGACATGTCGGGCCGTGGCCTGCTCGATGAGACGCTGGTCATGGCCACCAGTGAAATGGGCCGCATGCCCAAAGTCGGCGACCGTCGCTCCGGCGGCACGCTCGGTGCGGGACGCGATCACTGGACCTCCTGCATGAGCGTCCTCATGGCCGGTGCTGGCATACGCGGCGGGCAGGTCGTTGGCGCAACCGATGCACGTGCCGAACTGCCCAAGGACCGCCCGATTTACCCCGAGGACATCACCAAAACGGTCTATTACGCCATGGGCATCAAAGACCTCGAAGCCAAAGACAAGCTCGGCCGCGCCTACAATCTTCTCGATGAAGGCAAACCCCTGACCGAACTGTTTGGCTGACATTGGAAGCATCGGAGGACTGACGGCGCATTCCCGAATGCATCGTCGTGATGAAGCTCAAACTTCAACTCTCCAGCGCACTCCGGCACGGCGATCTGCCGGAAATCGATCCTTCTGACCATGCCCCCCGACTTTTTTGACCGCAGGACGAAAATCAGGAGCTTTCGAAAACAGGATGGGATAGTTGTTTTTGATGAATTCCCGGCCATCACACGAGGCTTGTTTGCCAAACTCTGATCAACTCCCGTCTCTGGTGAAAACGCGACTGCAGTCGTTGGCGGCGTTTTATGATGATCCCGCGCTAAAGCCCGGCTGGGCGGCACAGTCCTACCATGAAATGCTGGCCAGATACTACAACCTGCTGATTTCACCTGAAGACTCCGTGCTGGAGATTGGCTGTGGCGATGGCAGGCTACTCGAAATGCTGCATGGGCAAAAGCGTGTCGGCGTGGATTTGTCGGAGCGGCAAATTCAAAAAGCTCGCGCACGCATTCCACATGCTGAATTTCATGTTCAGGCCGGGGAGACACTCTCGCTCGATTCGAAGTTTGATGTCATCATCATCTCAGAGACCATCAATCATGCCGCAGACGTGCAGATGATTTTCGAACGGCTTCACCGCGTGAGCTACGAGCACACACGGCTCGTTGTGAATTTTTTTAACAACTTCTGGCGGCCGCTGTCCGCGCTGGCGGCGCAGACTGGCATTCGCACTCGTCAGCCTGAGAACAATTGGTTTTCACATGAGGACGTGCGCAATCTGCTGGCTCTGTCTGGTTGGGAGGTGGTGGGAATGACCAGCCGGATTCTTTTTCCGTTCCGCGCATTCGGCCTGGAAGTTCTGCTCAACCGGGGGCTTGCACCCTTGCTGCCGCCCTTCTGTCTGGCCATCTTTTGCAATGCACGACCATTGCCGGCGGTCCCCATGAAACAATTGACCGTGTCAGTCGTCATTCCGGCACGCAATGAGGCTGGTAATATCGAGCAGGCCGTACGTCGCACCCCCGACATGGGGGCGGGCACGGAACTCATCTTTGTGGAAGGGCATTCCACTGACAGCACTTGGGATGAAATTCAGCGTGTGGCGAAGTTGTTCCCTGACAGACGGATCACCTGCCTGCAGCAGTCAGGCACGGGCAAAGGTGACGCAGTGCGCGCCGGGTTCGCTGCGGCGACGGGTGAAATCCTGATGATTTTGGACGCAGACCTGACGGTGCCTCCGGAAGAACTGCCAAAATTCTACGCAGCCATCGCCTCGGGAAGAGCAGAGTTCGCAAACGGCGTCAGAATGGTTTATCCTATGAAAGAGAAGGCGATGCGGTTCCTCAATCTCTGCGCCAACAAAGCCTTCGGTGTCATTTTTTCTTGGCTCTTCGGCCAGCCCTTGAAGGACACCCTCTGCGGCACAAAAGTGCTGCTCCGGCAAAATTACAAACGTTTGGCTGCCGGACGTGCCTATTTCGGTGATTTCGATCCGTTTGGCGATTTTGACCTTCTCTTTGGTGCAGAAAAAATGGGGTTGCGCATCATGGATGTACCCATCCACTACGTGGACCGGGTTTATGGTTCGACGAACATCCAGCGCTGGCAGCACGGCTGGCTGCTGCTGCGCATGGTGTGGTTTGCGGCCAGAAAACTGAAGTTTAATTGAACCTCCATCCACCATGCACGAGTGCATGAACACCACCTCCACGGTCAACTTCGCCCGCGTCCTTCCCGGGAGCTCACTCACGCACGGCTGGCTGCACCTTCAAAGAAGGTAGGGTAAACAAATTGCAGCGATTTGTTTTATTGTGTATTGCCCGTCTCTGTTTTTTCCAGACATGGAGCATTAAGCCTCTTCCCACATGGCCCTTCACAACGCCCATCCTGCCGGTAGATCTGGCGTTTTGCTCAGATCGCGTTGGACGACGGCGGCGGTCTGCCTGCTGCTGGCGCTGATGGTGCTGGCGCTGTTCTGGCAGTGTCGGCAGTTCGCCTTCGTCAATTTTGATGACAATGTCTTCGTTTATGAAAACAAGCATATCCTGCAGGGGCTCACTTGGCAGAATGCGTCCTGGTCGTTGACAGCGGGCATCGGCAGGGACTCAACAGATGCCGATTTCTGGAGGCCGTTGAGCTTCATGTCGCACATGCTCGATGTCAGTCTCTTTGGCCTGAACGCAGGGGCGCATCACCTGATGAGCGTGGCGCTCCACATGCTGACGACGGTGGCTTTGTTTCTGGTGTTGAAGGCAATGACCAGCCGCCTGTGGTGTTCGGCCTTCGTGGCCGCGTTCTTTGCGGTTCATCCGCTTCATGTCGAGTCGGTTGCCTGGGTGGCGGAGCGCAAAGATGTGCTCAGCGGCCTTTTTTTTGTGCTCACGCTTGGGGCCTACCTGCGCTTTGTTCGGCAGCCGTTTCAGTGGGGCAGTTACCTGTTGGTGCTGCTCTTGTGTGCGATGTCGATGATGAGCAAGCCGATGCTTGTCACACTGCCTTGCGTCCTGCTCCTGCTGGATTTCTGGCCGCTGGGGCGCACACGGACTGTCGCGGTGAAGCGGCTGTTGGCAGAGAAGATTCCGATGTTTGTCATGGTGGTCATCGTGTCGGGCTTAACTCTCACCCTGCCTGGCAATAAGTCTGCCGAAGCATGGGCTGGCCTGCCGTGGTATTATAGCACAGGCAATGCGGTCCTATCCTATGGTGTTTACCTCAGGCAAACCCTCTGGCCTGACGGCTTGACATGTTTTTACCTCTTTCCCGGGTGGAATCTGAACTTTGGGAGCGTCGCCGTCGCCGCAGTGGTGCTGGCAGCCATCTCCTCCTGGGCAGTCTGGCACCGCAAAAAAATGCCAAGCGTCCTCGTCGGCTGGTTGTGGTATCTGGGCATGCTCGTGCCGGTGATTGGACTGTTCATGCAGGCCGGTGGTCAGGCACATGCAGACCGTTACACCTATTTGCCAATGATCGGACTGAGCATGATGGTTGTCTGGCCTCTCGCAGACTGGGCCGGGACGCGGAGATCCCGCCGCATGGCGCTGGGTGGCGCAGCAGTCACCGTCCTCATCGTACTGATGATCCTCGCTCATACCCAGGTTTCCCATTGGCGGGACACTCGCAGCCTCCTGACAAATTTGCTCAGAAGCACTCCGGATGATCCGACCGTTTACGCCAACCTCGGCACCACGTTGATCGAAATGGGGCAAACCCAGGAGGCCGTGGCCAGTTTTGAGCGGGCTTTGTCGCTCAATCCATCTCAACCGGTTGCTCGTCTCAATCTGGGGCTCATCCTGCTCCGCGCGGGACGCTTGGATGAGGCGGCGGTTCATTTGCGGGACGCGGTCAAAGTGAACCCCAAATCGGCCGAAGCTCATCACGGCCTCGCTTATATCCTTCTCCAGCAAGGTGATTTGGAGCAGGCCATCCGCCATTTCCAGCAGGCGGCGGACCTTCATCCCGATGTCGGCAACTGCCTCAACCTCGGCAACGCCCAGCTCCAGGCGGGACAGTTTGCCAAGGCCATCGACAGCTACCTGAAGGTGATCGCCGCAGATCCGCGTCATGCCGACGCCCACTACTGCCTGGGCATGGCGTATGCCAGACTTGGCAGGCTGGACTCGGCAGTGAACCACTATCAATCCGCTCTGCTGGCCAGTCCCGGCCATCTTCCCTCCCTGAACAACCTGGCATGGTTGCTGGCCACCAGCAGGATTGAAACGTTGCGCAATGGCGCAAAGGCGGTGGCCTTGGCGGAACAGGCCTTGCAACTGCCCGGCGCGAGCAAGGCTTATCTGATGCGTACGCTCGCCGCCGCCCATGCCGAAGCCGGAGATTATGACAAGGCGGGTCAAATCGCACTCCAGGCGGCTGCAATCGCCAGCTCAGAAGGCAACACGGGACTGGCTCAGGAAATCCTGCGTGAGAGAAATGCATTTCTTTCCGGTGCTCCTTGGCGGGAATGACACTACTGGCCGCAGCCTGCAAGTGAAGCCATCAAAGGTCATGATTCATTACCACAGGGCATGAACTTGTGAAGCAGGAAGCATTGGAGGAATGACGGCGGCGGCGCGAATGCACCGTCGTTATGAAACTCAAACTTAGACTCTCCAACGAACGCGGGCACGCCGAACACGGCTGGCTCGACAGCTACCACACCTTCAGCTTTGCCGATTACTACGATCCAGAGCACATGGGCTATCGCAGTCTGCGTGTGATCAATCAGGACATCATCACCGGCGGCGCTGGATTCCCCACCCATCCGCATCGCGACATGGAAATCTTCAGCTACGTCCTCTACGGCGCTCTCGCGCACAAGGACAGCATGGGCAACGGCCGCACCCTTCTCCCCGGCCAGATCCAGCTCATGAGCGCAGGCAGCGGTGTCACCCACAGCGAGTTCAATCCCTCCCAGACGGAACCCGGCAGCCTCCTCCAAATCTGGATTCGCCCACGTCAAAATGGTCTGAAGCCCAGCTACACCGAGTGGCACCCCAAGCCCGAACATGAAACCGCCGAGAAGGTCCTCGTCATCTCCTCCGACGGCCGCGACGGTTCTGCCACGATCCATCAAGACGCCGACATCTACCGCGTGCGTCTTGCCGAAGGAAAGTCAACCACCCACGAAGTCACCGCCGGTCGCGGTGCCTGGCTCCAGCTCATCAAAGGCACCCTCACCGCCAATGGCACCACGCTGAATCCCGGCGACGCCATCAGCACCGACGATGCCGGCACCCTAACCCTCACCGCCACCCAAAACGCCGAAGCCCTCCTCTTCGACCTCGCCTAATCCCAACCCAAAAACAGTAAATAACCGTCAACACCCCACCCGTATGAAACACATCCCTACCATCGCCCGCCTCCTCCTTGGCCTCATCTTCACCGTCTTCGGTGCCAACATGTGGCTCCACTTCATCCCGATTCCTCCGCCCCCGGAAGGTCCTGCCGCCAACTTCATGTTCGCCATCTACGGCAGCGGCTACCTCACCGTGGTCAAGGTCTTGGAAGTCGTCGGCGGAGTGCTCCTCCTCAGCGGTCGCTTCACCAATCTGGCCCTCACCCTCGTCGGCCCAGTCGTGGTAAACATCGCCCTCTACCACTTCTTCCTCGTCAAAGGCGGCTATGAAATGCCAGTCGTGCTCGGTGTGCTGTCCCTCGTGGCCCTCTCCGGCCGCAGAGGCTTCCTCGGAGCCCTCTTCGCCGCTAAATAATGCATCCCCACGCGGGCCGGATTCGTCACTGAATCCGGCTCGCTTCTTTACTCCCTCATCCCCACTTCAACTTCATGAGCACGCCGATCCATCCCGCCGTCCGCATCGGCCACGTCCATCTTAAAGTGGCTGATCTGGAGCGCTCACTCGCCTTCTACTGCGGCGTGCTCGGTTTTGCAATCACCCAGCGCTACGGCACCCAGGCCGCCTTTGTCTCGGCCGGCGGTTATCATCATCACATCGGCCTGAACACCTGGGAAAGCCGTGGAGGCAAAGCCCCACCTCGCGGCACCACCGGTTTGTTTCATGTGGCGATTCTCTATCCCGACCGCGCCTCGCTGGCAGATGCCCTGCGCCGTCTCATCAAACACAGCATCCCTCTCGACGGTGCCTCCGACCACGGCGTCAGTGAGGCCCTCTACCTCAACGATCCCGATGGCAACGGCCTCGAACTCTACGTGGACCGCGATCCCTCCGAATGGCCGCGCAATGCCCAGGGCGAACTCAGCATGATCACCGACTCCCTCGACCTCGACGCCCTCCTGGCGGAATCACCACTACAGCCATGAAAATGATCTCCGCCACCGAACTCAACGCACACAAGGGCACCACTACGCTCATACATGTCCTGCCTGAGGAGCACTTCCTCTGCGAGCATCTTCCAGGCGCGGTGAATGCCTGTGTGTATGAAACAATCTTTCCTTCCAAGGTTGCCGAACTCGTCCCCGATAAAACCTTATCAGTCATCGTCTATGGCGCAGGCGGCGATTCCCTGGATGCCACCACCGCAGCAGAAAAGCTGACGAAGGCAGGCTACACCAACCTGACAGTTTTCCCCGGCGGTATCGCCGAATGGCGGAGCAACAATCTTCCGCTGGAAGGCACTCAAGCAGAAGTCGGTCTATCAACACCCCACGGCCACTACGAACTCGACACCGAAACCAGCATCGTCCGCTGGACGGGCCGCAATCTCTTCAATCATCATCAAGGCACGCTCAAGCTCTCCAGCGGCCACATCGAAGTTCAAAACGGCATCCTTCAATCCGCCCGCTTCACCCTCGACATGAACACCATCGCCTGTGAAGACCTCGTGGACACCACCTACAACGCCATGCTCATCCGCCACCTGCGCGACGACGACTTCTTCGCCGTGGATCGCTTCCCGACAGCCGAGTTCGTCTGCGACCGCGCAGATCCGCTCCCATCCTGTACACCCGGCACACCAAACTACACCCTGCATGGCA
Source organism: Verrucomicrobia bacterium 12-59-8 (assembly GCA_002279765.1). The sequence goes on from NCCR01000057.1 coordinate 33,585, forward strand.
GCATGACCCTGCGTGGCGTCACACAGCCCCTGAGCTTTTCCGCCGTCATTGCCGCTGCAGACGCAGATCATCTCACCGGTCAGGCACAGTTCGAGCTCGACCGCACCCAATTCGGCAGCCACTACGGCTCCGGAAGACTGTTCGCCTTCCTCGGCAAACACGTCGTCAACGACAATGTCCACCTCCACATCAAACTTCACGCCGAGCGCAGATAACCTTAAACTTTAAACCTGAAACAACACTCCCATGAACACCCTCGAAGCCATCAACTCCCGCCGCGCCATCAAGCACTACGACCCCGCTCACCACATGACTGAAGCGGAAATCCACCAGCTTCTCGAAGCCGCCATGCAGGCCCCCAGCGCCTTTAACATTCAAAACTGCCGTTTCGTCACCGTGCTCGATCCTGAAGTGCGGAAGCAAATCCGCGCCGCCGCTTGGGATCAGGCCCAGGTCACCGAGTCCTCGCTGCTCATCGTCATGTGCGCCGACAAAGACGCATGGAAGAAAGACGCCGCCCGCTACTGGAAAAATGCACCGCAGCAGGTTCAGGACTTTCTCGTGCCCGCCATCGGTCAGTACTACGAAGGCCGCGATCAGGTGCAGCGCGACGAATGCATGCGCTCCTGCGGTCTCGCCGGCATGACCATCATGCTCGCCGCCAAAGCCATGGGCTACGACTCCTGCCCCATGGACGGATTCGATTTCGACGCCGTTGCGAAAATCATCAAGCTCCCTGAAGATCACGTCATCTCCTTCATGATCGCCGTCGGCAAAGGCACCCAGCCAGCCTGGGCCAAGCCCGGGCAGCTCTCCTATGACGAAGTGGTCATCCGGGATCAGTTCAATTGAGCGTGTCACAATAGACCGACGAGAATGGCTGCTCCCATATATCACCAGACTCAGTCCTGTTATCTCTCAGTTGCTCATTTCTTGAAGGCCAACGGCCTTCCGTAATATAGCCCAGGGGTGCCGAGCGTTAGCGAGTGCTCCCCTGGGTATCACACCACAAATCCGGGAAGCAAAGCCAGCACCCTGCCGCACCCAAGTCTCACCAGCAGCGTCCCCCCCACGCCCCGCCGCAAGCCACAAGGTTCTCTCACCCCGGCATGTCACTCTGACGCAACAACACTTGTGAGTTTCTTGCTTGCTGCCGGTCATGCAGTGGAAAATTTCGGTACCCACTCCGAAGCTCCCGTGGACTACCCCCGCTTCATCCGCCCCGTCGCCGAAGCCGTCGCAGCGGGTCGGTTCGAGCGCGGCATCGTCCTCGGCGGTTCTGGCAATGGCGAAGCCATCGCCGCCAACCGCGTGCGCGGCATCCGCTGCGGCCTCTGCTGGAATCTCGAATCCGCCCGCCTCACCCGCCTCCACAACGACGCCAATGTGCTGTCTCTGGGAGAGCGCATGATGGACCTGCCCACCGCACTTCAAATCGTGGACGTGTTCCTCACCACCACTTTCGAGGGCGGTCGCCACTTGGCGCGCATTCAGCAGCTCGATGAATGACGCGCTTGTGATCAAGCCTCACACCACCTCCCGCTGGACCGCCGCCATCCCCTGGCTCTTCGTGCTGCTATGGAGCAGCGGCTTCATCGGCTCAAAGCTCGGCGTGCCCTACGCCGAGCCGTTCACCTTTCTGACGCTGCGCTACTGCATCGTGCTCGCGATCCTGGTGCCCATCGCCCTGCTCACCCGTGCCCCATGGCCGCAAGGAAAGACACAGCTCGCCCACGTCGCCTTCGCTGGCCTCATGATCCACGCCCTCTATCTCAGCGGCTGTGTCTGGTCTCTTCGCCTCGGCCTTCCAGCAGGCATCCTGAGTTTGGTCGTCTCCTTGCAGCCTCTCTTCACCGCAGCCTTTGCCGGCGTGGCCCTTGGCGAGCGCGTCTTGCCCCGCCAGTGGTCAGGCCTCGCACTCGGCTTCATCGGCACCGCACTCGTCGTGGCACACAAGACCGGCAGCGGCCTCACCTTCATCATGACCCTGCCTGCCATTGCCGCACTCATCGGCATCACGGTCGGCACCATGTGGCAGAAGCGTCATTGCCCCTCCTTCGATCTTCGCACCAGTACAGTGGTGCAATACGCCGCCAGTCTCCTCATCACCGCCTTCCTGGCCGTCACCACCGAGACCATGCAGATCCAGTGGAGCGGCCAGTTCGTCTTCGCCGTCCTCTGGGTCGCCCTCGTTCTCTCCATCGGCGCCATCAGCCTCCTCAATCACCTCATCCGCAGCGGCACCGCAGTAAACGTCGCCAGCCTCTTTTACACCGTCCCCGCCGTCACCGCCCTCATGGCTTGGGCCATCTTCGGCGAAACCCTCACCGGCCTCTCTCTCATCGGCATGGCCGTCGCCGTGCTCGGCGTCTGGCTCGCACGCGGCAAGTGAACGGATGATGTAGTCTCGCATTAATCGGGGGACCTGATTTTCGCCAGCATGCATCGCATGAGCTACGTCGAGTTCAGATGAACCCTCTCAAGAGGCAGATAGCACCGATCCATCCAGCGCTGTTCTGTAGTACCGGCTTTAGCCGGAATCCGGTCTGAAATTTGCTTTTGCAACCCCCAGAGTTCGATGAGTGCGTTTAACGCGCGCCCCACTGGCTTCAGTAGGCTCGTGTCAGTTCTGTGAGTTGAATTCCTGCAATCCTGCCTTACCTCGCCCCGTCATGATACTCCTCCGCTCCTTCATCGCCGCCTCATTCTTGGCTCAGGCTCTCCATGCCGATGAACCCAAAACTCCACCGCCACCGGAACTCAAGATTCTCACGGAGACCTTGGTGAATGCTATCAAGTCAAATGATGCCGCCGCCCTCGCCGCCTGCTGGCACTCGCCCGAAGTCTTGGCAAAACTCAAAGCGGACGAGGCCCTCGCCGCCTCCGGCACCTCCCCCACCGAGATCAATGTAGCCAAGGAGCGCGAGAAAGAACTGAAACGCCGCGAAAAGGACATGCTGCGCAACAAGCAGCGCATCGATGAAATCCGCGCCCTCGTCACCAAATACTTTGGCAATCTGGACGGACTGAAACTCGTGGAGCTGGAAGTCGATCCCGATGACGATGTCGCCGACCCTGAAGCAGCCTTTGACGAAGTGGATATCCATCTCCTCGCCGCAGACGGTACCAAGCTCCGAATAGAACTGGACGACGCCCTCCGCATCGAAGGCGTGTGGAAGTTCAAGGGCCGCGTTGAGGATAAATTGTGCATCGAGCTCACCGACCCGTGAAAACGATTGCCGCGCCATTCTGAGCGGCCATGCTGCTGCTCATTCATCATGGCTTCGGTTCTCGTCCTCTACGCCCATCCCGCACCTCACAAGTCGCGCATCAATCGCAGGCTGGCAGCTGCGGCCCGCGAAGTGGAAGGCGTCACCTTTCGTGATCTCTACGAGCTCTATCCCGATTTCGTGATCGATGTCGAGAAGGAGCAAAAACTCCTCAAGGAACACGACGTGATCGTGCTCCAACATCCCTTCTACTGGTACAGCGCACCTTCTCTGGTGAAGGAGTATTTAGATCTCGTGCTGACCTACGGCTGGGCCTACGGGGAAGGGGGCACCGCCCTTCAGGGCAAGATCCTCCTCCAGGCCATCAGCGCCGGAGGCTCCGAAGAGGTGTACTGTTCGCAGGGGCGGAACCGCTTCACCATCCGCCAGCTCCTCGCGCCGTTTGATCAGACCGCCTTTCTCTGCGGCATGAGCTATTTGGCACCGCACATCATCTACAGCGCGAATCAACTGGCCAACGCCGCGAGCATCCAGCCGCTAGCGCAGCGTTACGTGCGGCTGCTCAAAGCCCTGCGGGATGAAACACTGCCGCTGGAGCAGGCAGCAGCGGCGCAGAAGATCAACGACCTCATTCCTGCGTAACCCATGCACGCTCCGCATTTCTTTCTCTCCGCCTTCATCTACCTCGGTGCAGCCGTGCTGCTGGTGCCGGTGGCGCATCGCCTGGGACTGGGCAGCGTCCTAGGCTATCTCATTGGCGGGGCCATGATCGGCCCCTTCGTCCTCGGTTGGGTCGGTGGCACGCAGGGCGAGGAAGCGATGCACTTCGCGGAATTTGGCGTCGTCATCATGCTCTTCATGATCGGCCTCGAGCTCGAACCCGCACGGCTCTGGCGCATGCGCGGCCCCATTTTTGGCCTCGGCGGTTTGCAGGTGTCGCTGACCATGCTTGCGGTGATGGGCATCGCCATGGCCTGCGGCTTGGAAACCAAGCCCGCCATCGCCATTGGCATGATCTTGGCGCTCTCTTCGACCGCCATTGTGATTCAGACCCTGCAAGAAAAAGCCCTCATGCGCACCGACGGCGGCGCGGATTCATTCGCCGTGCTGCTGTTCCAGGACATCTCCGTCATTCCCATGCTGGCCGTGTTTCCACTGCTCGCATCGAGTGTGACCAAAATGGAGCACCACGGCTGGCTGCATGAACTTCCCCACTGGGCGCAGCCCCTCGTCACCCTGGGTGCCGTAGTCGCGATTGTGGTCGCAGGCCAGTTCATCGTCCCACGCGGCTTTGCCATCTTGGCCAAAACTGGCCTGCGCGAACTCCTCACCGCCGCCGCATTGCTCCTCATCGTCGGTGTCGCCCTGCTGATGACACAGGTCGGCCTCTCACCCGCACTTGGTGCCTTCGTCGCAGGCGTCGTGCTCGCGGGCAGTCACTATCGTCATGAACTTGAGAGCAATCTTGAACCCTTCAAAGGCCTCCTCCTGGGCCTCTTCTTCCTCGCCGTCGGTGCCTCACTTGATTTCAGCGTCATCGCCGGAAAGCCACTGCTCGTTGCCGCACTCGTGGTCGCATTGATCGCCTTGAAAGTAGTGGTGATCTTTGTGATCGCCACCCTGCTGAAGATTCGCGGCAGTCATCGCTGGCTCCTCTCCCTAGCTCTCGCACAGGGCGGTGAGTTCGCCTTCGCCCTGCTCTCGATGGCCATCCAGCAGGAGATCCTTCAAGCGGAAACCTCGCGCCTGCTGGTGGCCGTGGTAGCCTTGTCGATGGCCGTCACACCGCTGCTCTTCATCCTGTATGAGCGCGTCCTCGCACCACGCTACACGGCGATAAGCAAGGTGGACCGCGCTCCTGATCGCATCGACGAGCATGCCCCCGTCATCCTAGCCGGATTTGGCCGCTTCGGCAATTTCGTCGGCCGCTTCATGATGTCCCAGGGCGTGAAAGTCACCGTGCTCGAGAGCGATCCCGATCACGTGGACATGCTGCGCAAATTTGGCTTCAAAGTGTTCTACGGAGACGCTACCCGTCTCGATCTCCTCCATGCCGCAGGCATTGAGCAGGCGTGCATGCTCATCATCGCTCTGGCAGATCAGGCCAAAGTCGCGCAGCTCGTCACCGAGGTGCGCGAAAAATTCCCCAAGCTGCGCATCCTGGCCCGCGCTCATGATTACGATCAGCGCTTTGAACTCATGAGCCTCGGGCTCACCGCTGAAGACACCGTGCATGAGCAGATGGGCAGCGCGCAGGATCTCGCCGTGCGCGCCCTCCGTGCCCTGGGCAAGCCCGCCTACGCCACCGAGCGCGCCGCCCGCCGCTGGCGTCGTTATGACGAGGAGACCGTGCATCTGCTCGTACCCGTGCATGAAGACGAAGACGCCTACGCCAGCATCGTCCGCGAACGCCGCATCGAGCTCACCCAGCTCTTCGAAAAAGACATCACCGAACTCACCGATGTCGGCGACAAAGGCTGGGAAATCGGACGCGCAGAGGAAAAATAACCCGCCTACTTCGCCGTCAGCTTGATGTTCCGAAACCACGTCTCATCCCCGTGCTCCGTCAGCATGATCTTGCCCTTGCCCGGCGCAAAGCCCTCCTTGCTCTTGAACTTGCTCTTCGCGATCCGCTCCAGCCACTCCGGCGTTGTGGTGTCGGCCTCACAGGCCAGCGCACCATTGAGCCAATGCTGGATCTTGCCGTCCTGGACGATGATTTTGCTCGTATTCCATTCACCCGCCGGTTTCACCGCCTTGCCTTCCACAGGTTCCTTGATGTCGTAAATGGAAGCCGTCGTGTGCGATCCGCCTTTGAGCCCGTCAGGATGGCCGCTGTCGTCGATCATCTGGTATTCAATACCCAGCCATTCCTTGCCACCGATCTTGGTCACCCAGTATTTGATGCCGTTGTTGCCCTTCGGATTGACCTTCCATTCCCATTCCAGCTCGAAGTTCGTGTAGTCGTTTTTCGAGATCAACGCGCCGCCACCTTTCCCATTGAGATGAATCGTGTTGTCCCCTTCCGTAGTCCAGCCACCCGATGGCGCGGCGTCCTTGGTATCCGTGAAATCAGCAAGTGTCAGATAAGTCGTCTTGGTGCAGCTGGCAAATGAAGCGAGGGCGAGAAGGGAAAGCAGTGTGCGCATGGTGGTTGGTGGGGGCGTTCAGTGCCATCAAACGTCGTGAAGGCGCAGTTGCCAGCATCTTTTTTAACGCGCTGATATTCCGGCGGCAGCCCAGCGTTTAAATTCGCCTCATGAAATCCATTCTGTTCTTCGCTCTGATCGCCAGCGCGGCCATCGCCGCAGACGCTCCCACCCCAGCGCCCCAAAAAGCACCAAAGCGCGCCCCGCACCCTTCACTCGCGAAGGTCGAGGACGTCGCCGGCCTGCCACGAGTGCTGCTCATCGGCGACTCGATTTCGATGGGGTACACGCTCGACGTGCGCGAGTTGCTCACCGGCAAGGCCAACGTTCACCGCATCCCCACCAATGGCGGCCCGACGACGAACGGCCTCAAAAACATCAAGGCCTGGCTCGGCGACTCCAAATGGGACATCATCCATTTCAACTGGGGTCTGCACGATCTGAAATACATCGCCGAAGATCCCTCGAAGCGCGCCGATCCCAAAGCCCCCGGCTCACATCTCCAGGTGCCGCTGGCAGAGTATGAGAAAAACCTCACCGAACTCGTCAAAATCATGCAGGCCACCGGTGCTAGGCTCATCTGGTGCAACACCACACCCGTACCCGCCGGTTCCGATGGCCGCATTGAGGGCGATGAAGCCAAATACAACGCCGCCGCCGCCCGCGTGATGACCTCCGCTGGCATCCCCACGGATGATCTCTGCGCACATGCCGCCGCCAAGCTCACGGAGGTGCAACTGCCAGCCAACGTGCATTACTCGCCCACAGGCTATCATTACCTCGCTGAAAAAGTGGCTGCCGTGATCACTGAAAATCTGCCAAAGAAATAAGCATGAGACTCACACTGCTCTTCCTTGCCTTCGAGCAAAACCTCGGCAATGGCTTCTACCTCCCGCTTCACAAAAAGGACAAAATCGCCGGACGCTCCAACGCCTGGGACTTCGTGCAGGACGATCCCAAACTCCCGCGCGTCCTCCTCATCGGCGACTCCATCTCACGCGGCTACACCCAGGACGTCCGCAAGGCCATGGCAGGCAAAGCCAACGTCCATCGCGCCCCCGAAAACTGCGGCCCCACGGCCAATGGCGTGAAGAAAATCGACGTCTGGCTCGGCACCGGCAAATGGGACGTGATCCACTTCAACTTCGGCATCCATGATCGCAAAACGCCCGCCGCAGACTACGAGCAGCGCCTCGAAACCCTCATCGCCCGCATGCAGCAGACCGGTGCCAAGCTCATCTTCGCCACCACCACGCCCGTTCCACCAGACACGAAGGACGGCCCCGAAATCGTCGCCCAGATCGCCGAGAAAAACGAGATCGCCCTGCGCGTCATGAAGAAGCACGGTATCGCCATCGACGACCTCTACGCCTTCCTCGCCCCGCAGCTCGCAGGCATCGCCAACCCGCAGGACGTTCACTTCAACGCCAAAGGCTACGAGCTCATGGGTCAGCAGGTGGCCAGGTCGATTGAGGCAGCACTGAAGTGAATCGCCTCATGCCATGACACATTCCATCCGCTGCTTCACTGGCTCGCTCCGTTTTTGCGCAGGGTGAGAGAAAGCCGGGAGCACCCTCCATCGGTCGTGAATTGGCGGCGGCGGCTCGCTTGCTTCTTCGCATTGGGGGGCATCTCCCGTTCGCCAAAAATGGTAGTATGAAGCACCATGACAGTTGGCATGTTTTCGGCATGTTGGGTTCGTTAACCCCACTATTTATGACCAAGATCCCCTCCACCAAGCCTCTCAGCAAAAACATCCATCTACAGCGCTGGGTTGGAAAAATGGCCACGCTGTGCAAGCCTGACCGTATTC
>NCCR01000057.1:41786-45319 GCA_002279765.1 Verrucomicrobia bacterium 12-59-8
AAAGCTGAGTACGACCGTTTGTGCGATGAGATGGTCGAAGCCGGCACCATGACCCGCCTCAATCAAAAACAGTGGCCCGGCTGCTTCTATGCCAAGTCTGATCCGAGCGACGTGGCACGCGTGGAAGAACGCACCTTCATCTGCAGCAATTCCAAAGACGGCGCAGGCCCCACCAACAACTGGATGAACCCCTTCGAAATGAAGGAAAAGCTGCGCAAGCTCTTCAACGGCTGCATGCGCGGTCGCACCATGTATGTGCTCGCCTACAGCATGGGCCCGGTTGATTCACCCATGTCACAGATCGGCGTCCAGCTCACCGATTCCCCCTACGTGGTCGTCAACATGCGCATCATGGCCCGTATCGGCAAAAAAGTCTTCGAGAAGATCGACCAGTCAAAGAAGCGTGTGGTGCCCTGCATGCACACCGTCGGCGCACCGCTCAAGAAGGGCCAGAAAGACGTGCCCTGGCCCTGCAACAAGGAAAAGTACATCGTTCACTTTCCAGAACTGCGCGAGATCTGGAGCTACGGCTCCGGCTACGGCGGCAATGCCCTGCTGGGTAAGAAATGCTTCGCCCTCCGCATCGCCTCCGCCATGGCACGCGATGAAGGCTGGATGGCCGAGCACATGCTGATCCTTGGCGTCGAAGATCCCAAAGGCAAAAAGACCTACGTCGCCGCCGCGTTCCCCAGCGCCTGCGGCAAGACGAATTTCGCCATGATCATTCCTCCGAAGCACTTTGTGGAAAAGGGCTGGAAGGTCTGGACCGTCGGCGACGACATCGCTTGGATCAAACCCGGTGCCGATGGCCGGCTCCACGCCATCAATCCTGAAGCAGGCTTCTTTGGCGTCGCACCCGGCACCAGCGACAAGACCAATCCCAACGCCATGGCCTCCCTGCGGAAGAACACCATCTTCACCAACGTGGCCCTCACCCCCGACGGCGGTGTCTGGTGGGAAGGCATGACCGACACGCCCCCGGCGCAATGCACCGACTGGCAGGGCAATATGTGGACGCCTGCCATCGCCAAGGAAAAAGGCACCAAGGCCGCACATGCAAACTCCCGCTTCACCGCACCCGCTTCGCAGTGCCCCACCATCGATCCCGACTGGGAAAAACCTGAAGGCGTGCCGATCAGCGCCATCATTTTCGGTGGCCGCCGCGCCACCACCATGCCGCTCGTCTATCAGACCTTCAACTGGAGCGGCGGCGTTTACGCCGGTGCCACCATGGGCAGCGAGATGACCGCCGCCGCCGCTGGCACCATCGGCAAGGTGCGCCGCGACCCCATGGCCATGCTCCCCTTCTGCGGCTACAACATGGGCGACTACTTCCGCCACTGGATCAGCATGCAGCGCACCCTGAGCGAGACGCCGCGAATCTTCAATGTAAACTGGTTCCGCAAGGATGCAGAGGGCAAGTTCCTCTGGCCCGGATTCAGCGAAAACATGCGCGTACTCAAATGGATCGTTGATCGCGCCAACGGCCACGGCAAGTCCAAGGAAACCCCCATCGGCTGGATGCCGAAATATGAGGACATCGAATGGAAGGGGCTCGACTTCTCGAAAGAGAAATTCGAGGCGCTGCAGCACTTCGATCGCGACGCCTGGCGCACCGAGATCCTTTCGCACGAAGAACTCTTCATCGATCTCAAGAGCCATCTCCCCAAAGAGCTCATCTACGAGCGCGAGCTCCTCATCTGCCGCATGTGGCAACAGCTAAGATTATCAATATTCAAAACCGGCTTTCAGATGCACAAAAGGTCATGGTGGTGCCTTGGCATTCAGGCACACACCACCAGCTTCGCGCCTCTGGCCAATTGACAATTTTTGGTTTTCAGTTCCCAGTTTACAATCCCATGTCAGACCCTTCGTAGCACAGCATAAAGAATGGGGCTCGCAGTGAAGGGTGCCGCGCGCACTGGGCCAGTTGTCCGCACAGCCCCTAGGCCCTCGTCCAAGTTCGAATCCCGCGCGAAGACTTTCGGGCCTCTCACTACGTCAGCCCTCGGCTCACATTCAGCCGTGCTAGACACAGCGGCTCACCCCCGCTTGGTTGCCCCCAACCATGCTCCACTCCGTCCGCCTTTCCGGCTATCGCTCCCTGCGAGACCTCCGTCTGCGCCTCGGCCGCGTCACCGTCCTTCGCGGTGCCAATGGCGTCGGCAAGACCAATGTCTATCGCGCCCTCCGCCTCCTCTCCGCTCTCGCCCGTGGCGACTTCGCCGAATCCGTCGCCACCGAAGGCGGCATGCGCAGCCTCCTCTGGGCCGGCAACAATGAGCACACCCGCCTCACCACCTTTTCCGCCGAAGTCCTCTCCGAAACCTTCGGCTACGAATTCGAGTGCGGCCTCATGCCCGTCTCCCGCAGTGCCTTCAAACTCGACCCCGACATCAAGCTCGAAGCCCTGCGCTACGGCAAAAAGCTCCTCGCCAAACGCACCAGCTGCCAGGTCCGCCTCGCCGATGCCAAAGGCGTCATGCACACCCTCACCGAGCCCATCAGCTCCTCAGAGTCCATGCTCACGCTCATCCGCGATCTGCAAAACTACCCCCTGCTTCTCGATGCACGCCTCAGCCTCGAACGCTGGCGCTTCTATCACTCCATGCGCACCGACCCCGATGCCCCCGCACGCCGTCCCGTGCGCGGCTGCTGGTCCCCCGTCCTTGCAGAGGACGCCTCCAATCTCCCCGCCGTCATCGAGACCATCAACGAATCCAACGCAGCCACCGCATTCCACACCGCCCTGCAGCAGGCCTTCCCCGGTTCTCGTTTGCACATCGAGTGTGGCGACTGGTTCCGCCTCGCCTGGCACGCCCACGATCTCCCACGCCCCCTCGCCGGTCATGAACTCTCAGACGGCACCCTCCAGTTCATCTGCCTCGCCGCAGTTCTCTGCAGCCCCCGCCCACCCCCGCTCCTCGTCCTCAACGAACCCGAAACCAGTCTCAACGAAGCCGTCTTCCCCGCCCTCGCAGAGCTCGTCTTAAAAGCCTCCGAACGCTCCCAAATCCTCATCATCTCCCACTCACAGACCCTCAGCACCGTCCTCGCCGCCCTCTGCAAAGTCCGCGTCCAAGAACTCACCATGCGCCTCGGCGACACCCGCCTCCTCGGCCAGGAACACGCCAAAACCTGCTACGTCTTCGACGACGATGACGAACAGGAACACGCCTCCCCACCTGAGGTGGGATCGGACGCGAGGAGTTGATTTCAGCATAGCTCAACCAGCGGTGAGAAATGTCCACGGCTGTCGCAAGGGTGCCAGCAAAGTGGTCCGCACACTCCGTGTGCGGTTTCCGGACAGTCGTGAACGCTGGAGCCTCAGAAAGGACTGTGCGGGCTGCTATTTGCGCCAGCCTCCCCACGAATCCTTCCAGATTTCCTTGGCAACTCCGAGATGCTTTCGCCACCGCGCCCCGCCACGCACTAGCCCTGAAAGGCATGCGCGTCAACTTAAGGGAGAGCGGAGCAAAGTTGGTCAAAGTTTTGCCGCTTTCTTTTGTCATAGCAGCAGTATTTTTTGAGCA
>NCCR01000323.1:0-1164 GCA_002279765.1 Verrucomicrobia bacterium 12-59-8
GCCGCATCCAGCACTTTCACCAGATCCGCGTAGCGCGTGTTCACATCCGCGCTGATGTACACGGGCGTGGCCGGGTCTTTGCCGAAGCGTTCGGCGAGCTTGCGGTCCATCTCAGGCAGCGTGATGGCGGCCTTGTCGTAAAACACATCCCCCGTGGCATTCACCGCGAGGTTGATCATGTCCGGCTTGAAGTCGGACTGCGTGGCCGAAGCGACGGGCAGATTGACCTTGATGGTCTGCTGCTTCGTCATCGTGAGGCTGACCATCATAAAGGACGCGAGCAGGAAGAACATCACATCAATGAGCGGGATGATTTCCAGCCGCGTCTTGCGTTCGGGCAGTGGCGAATGAAGTTTCACAGCGAGATCAGGCCTTCGAAGTCACTTTGTCAAAGCCGTGCTGCGCAGCGAGAATCAGCACATTGTTCGCGGCAGCCTCTAAGTCGAACTTCAAGGCCGCAAGACGCGAATGGAAATAGTTCATCGGCACCAGCGTGCCGATGGCAATGCCGAGACCGGCGGCCGTGGCGATAAGCGCCTCCCCAATGCCACCCGTGACTTTTTCGACCGCAAGCTCGCTGCTGCCGATGCTGGTGAAGCTGCCCATGATGCCCGTCACGGTGCCAAGCAGACCGAGCAGCGGTGCCAGCGTGACGATGGTGTCCATCGCGCTCAAGTAGCGGCCTGCGTCCCGCAGTTCCTGCCCTGCGGCGACTTCAAGCGCGCCCTGCATGCTGGTATGGCGGTGGTTCAGCCCATGATGAATCATGCGCACCACCGGATCTTTCGATTTCGCCGAATGCGTGATGGCTTTGGCGAGATCTCCAGCCTCCAGCCTTTCATACACTTCATCGAGTTGCTTGATGGAACGCCGGGCGGCAAAACGCAGCCACCAGAACACACGCTCCACGAAGATGCAGACGGCCACCAGCGTGACCACCGCGATCGGATACATGATGGGGCCACCTTTATGAAAGAGATCGACGACGACGTTGGCAAGAATGGGCATGAGGGAGTTCGGGAGATGGCAGATCGAAGAGGAGAAACAACTTCAGCGCAGGCGGAAGGTCAGTGGAAGGGTATAGCGATGGGAGGAACCTGCAGGCCAGCGCCAGTTCCGACGCACCCAGGAAGCGGCATACTCGTCGAGTGAGCTGAAGCCGGT
>NCCR01000323.1:1218-1976 GCA_002279765.1 Verrucomicrobia bacterium 12-59-8
CGACGCTGATGCTCAGGCGTACGGTGCCCTGCATGCCTACGCTGCGGGCAAAGCAAGGATACGAAGGCTGGGGAAATTTGCCTTTGCCGCCACCGCCAGAGGTGCCACGACCGCCTGCGACACCCGCCTGAGTTGTATTGGAAGGTGTGCCGCCGCTGCTGGCCACAGGGGCTGAGCGTGGACGCTGCGGCGCGGGCGTCGGTCTGGGTTTGACCACAGGGTCAATGGGACGCAGCGCGTCTTCCACCTTCGGTGCAGTGGGAATGGCAAAAATGTCCTCCATCGTCATCGCCTCGGCGATCTCCGGCAGGTCCAAATTTTCCGGCGGTGTCTCGATGGTTTCGGGAATCTCCACCGGCAGCACGGACTCGATGTCAGCAGACGGCTCGGCATTGGCTTCCATCGCCAGGAGTTCCGCCATGGAGGTTTCCACCATTGGCAGCTCGCTGGAGTCATCGAGGTCGTCGAGCGTCCTCAGATGAATCGGTGGCAGGTCAGCAGCGAACATGCCGATGATGCCCACGCTCAGAAAACTGCCGCTGATGCCCACGATCCAGGACAGGGTGATAAGCACCTGCACCAACCCGCTTCGACGTACCATCACCAAGGAGACTGGGCCAGCGACGGCAGAATTCGTCCTGGGAAGGTCGTAGCCCATGGAGGGCAGAGGGTTGAGCATCGAGGAGGTCATTTTACAAGGCGGTGCGGGAGGGGACGATGAAACGTAAGAATGGCCTGTCAACTTGCAACTGCGACTC
>NCCR01000323.1:2018-6569 GCA_002279765.1 Verrucomicrobia bacterium 12-59-8
ACCGCAATGCAGTGGCCAAGGTCTGGATGAAACGTGGCATCGCCCTGCTTTCCGCCAACAACCCCGAGGCCCTGCCAGAGGCTTTGAACTGTTTTGAGCAGGCGCTGGAAATACGCCGCACGCTGCCATTCGAGGAAAGCGCATGGTTTCGCTGGCTGCTGACCGCCTGCTGGATGAACCGGGGCGATGTGCTCACGCGGCTCGGCAAGCCGGATCAATTAGCCGCTGCGGTGCAGAGCTTCGACGAGGCCATCTTCCATCTCCAACGACTGCCGCTGGAAGAGGACCCTCAATATCGCGGACGACTCGTCCTCGGCTGGATGAACCGCTCCCTGGCATTGCGTGCGCAGGGCACGCCTGAAAGCATGCGCGAAGCACTGCTGTCGCTGGATCGTGCCAAAGTCGTGCTCGAAGAAGGCGCGACCTCCGAGCGCCCCATCGGTACGACGATGATGGCCACCCTGCTCATCAATCGCGCCGCCGTACTGCTCGAAGTCTCCCCTCCTCGCTCCCTCGAAGCGCTGGACGCGGCACAGGCTGCACTGACCTTGTGCCTGCCAGCGGAACACCACGTTTTGCAAGCCGCCGAGATCGGCCTGAAAGCCCGCCATGCGTTTTGTCACGCCGTCGCCGTCTTGCTGGAAACCCCTCCGGTGGACACCACCCGCGCGGATGACTGGATCATGCAGGCCACGGACAAAGTGGACGAAGCCATGCACCTCGCCGCCAGATGGGAAAAGCAGGGTGAGGCGAAGCATTTTCGCGGCATTCGCAACGAACTGTTCCGCTATGGCTGCAATCTCCTCCTCGCCTACCAGCCGCATTTTATGGCGGAATTTTTGCTCGATGTGCTCGATCCAGAGCAGGGCTCGTCCATGCTGGCCCAGGAGGCGGATTTGTATCAGGCAGGTCTCGAAGCCTTGGACTTGGCCGCCGTGGAACTGCGCCGCCGGGGGCCGCTGGATCTGGGACTGCAAAAAATGGACCGTCTCATCGAGGTGCTGGAAGCATTGAGCCGGGCGGCAGAACGGATCAAAAAGCGTGCGCGACAGGCATCCGTCGGATGATTTCTATCTACGGCAGGGGTTCTCCAGCCGGAGTGATTGACGTTTTTTCGCAGTGTCGTTACTCGACATCGCTGAATGAATTCACTCCCCTCTCTCATGCCCAAGTACTCCTCCCGTTCCATCCGCCGCCGCGCCCGCCAGCCGCGCGCTGACACTCTCTCCATCACCACCTTGCTGTGTGCCGCCGGCAGCCTGACCGCTCAGACCACAGGCACCCAAGCGCAGGCTGAAACGAAGAAGAGCACAACGCCAACACCGCTGAAAGAGATTCTGATCGATGCCAACGTGTACAATCCCAAGCGCCTGCAGTCGCCCAAGTACACCGAGCCACTGCGCGACATTCCCCAGACCATCACCGTCATTCCCAAGAAGTTGATTGAAGATCGCGGTTCCTTCAGCCTGCGCGATGTGCTGAAAAACAGCTCTGGCATCTCCATGCAGGCAGGTGAAGGCGTCAGCGGCATGGGCTCTGGGGACAACCTTTCCATCCGTGGTTTCAGTTCACGCAGTGACTGGTTCGTTGACGGCATGCGCGACTACGCCAACTACAACCGTGATCCCTTCAACACCGAACAGATCGAAGTGGCCAAAGGACCCGCCTCCACCAATACGGGCCGTGGCACCACCGGGGGCAGCATCAATCTGTCCACCAAAATGGCGCAGATGGGGGACTTCAATGTCAGCAATTTCACCTACGGCAGCAGCAATCTCTACCGCGGCACGGTCGATGTGAATGAGCAGCTCTCCGAGCACACCGCCTTCCGTTTCAACGGCATGTACCACCACGCGGACACCCCCGGTCGTGATGAAGTGTTCCAGGAGCGCTACGGCATCGGCGCCTCCCTGGCTCTCGGTCTCGGCACCGACACCCGCTTCACCATCAACTACCAGCGCTACGAAGAGAACAACCTGCCTGACTTCGGCATCCCCTGGGTTCCCAACGGGGCCTACCAGCCGGGCGCAACCGGACTGACAGGTTACATCAACCAGCCCGCTCCCGTCAGCTACAACACCTTCTACGGTCGTCGGAACTACGACTACCAGAAAAATCAGGCCGACATGATCACCCTGATCTTTGAGCATGATTTCTCTTCCACCTTCAAGTTCCGCAACACCACGCGTTATTCCCGCAATCACTCCGACAGCCGCGTGACCGCTCCGCGCTTCCGTGACATCGGCATCGCTCCTGGCAACCAATACGACTATACAATAGTCCGGGAAGAGCAGCGCCGGAAGATGACCAACTCCATGTTTGCCAACCAGTCCCTTGTCATGGCTGACTTTGGCACCGGCGCGCTCAAGCACTCGCTCGTGTTCGGTCTTGAGTTTTCCTATGAGAAGCAGTTGAGCGCCATCCGCGCAGGCAACACCCAGGTTACCAATCTGCTGGATCCTTCTGTCTCAGGGCCTCTCGCCCCCCCGTTCAACAACAACCGCGACCTCACCCAGTTCGGCGTCTCCCCCACCGATTATCCAGGATCGGCAGAAGCACACATTGGCACGGTTTCAGTTTACGCCTTTGACACTGTCAAAATCGGCGACCACTGGCAGGTCATCGGCGGCATCCGTTACGACCACCTTCACACCGTGCAGCATGGCATCTACTACACCGGTGCCAATGACATCTTCGGCGGCAGCAATCCTGGCCCCACCAATGATGATGATGTGTTCACCTGGAAAGGCGCGCTGGTTTACAAGCCCGTTGATTACGGCAGCATTTACTTCGGTTACGGCACCTCCTTCAATGCCACGGGTGATGGCGGCAACAGCGGTGGTCTCGGGCTTATCAGCCCGGGAGCGGCGGGTGTTGGCAACACCGGCAACCTGACTTTCGCAGGGTTGGATCCTGAGCGCGCGACAACCTTCGAGCTTGGCACCAAATGGGACCTGTTTGAAGAGCGTCTGGCGTTGAGCGCCGCCTTTTTCCACACGGAGAAGCGCAATGTCCGCACCACCAATACCAACATCACCTCTTCTGCTGGCACCCAGACGGTCGATGGTGTTGAAGTCGGGATCGCCGGGCAGTTGACCCGCAGATGGCAGGTCTTCGCCGGCGCCACCCACCTGGCGAGCAACTTCAAAAACTCCTCCAACCCTGGCGAAATCGGTCAGTCGCTTGGCAACACGCCGGACTACACCTTCAATCTCTGGAGCACTTATGCTGTGACGGATGATCTGCAGGTCGGCGCTGGCGTTCAATACATGGGCAAGGTCGTCAGCAATCCTCAAAATCCCACCCGCCTCGTTCCTGACTATTGGACTTCGGATGCCATGATCAGCTACCGCATCACCGACAACTTCAGCCTGCGTCTGAACGTGTACAACCTCACCAACAAGCGCTACATTGAAACCAGCAGCACCACTGGTCACGTCATCCCCGGTCCGGGTCGCTCCCTGGCACTGACCGCCAGCGTTAAATTCTAGTCTAAATAAGGTTGGGCAAAGAGTGAATGGGTCTTGGGGCCGCTGAAAGGCGCTCCAAGGCCCATTTTTCTTGAGCGGGGGAGTCGGGGAACAGTGTTTGTCCGTGACAAGAAATGTGTGATTTCCAAGGTTGACTCGGTTTGAAATTGAGACTTAATCGCAACTTGCTAATGAAATCGAATCTCAGTAGCATCAACCTTCTCCCACTCATGTCAAAACTCCCCACCCCGTCCGGTCGCCGCAGCGCCTTCAAGTCTGGCACTGAAGCTCTCTCCATTACCTCACTGCTGTGCGCCGCAGGCAGCCTGAGCGCCCAAACCGCCGCCCCTAGCAAGCTCAAGCCTCAGGCGGAAATTCCGACTGAGATGCCCGAAGTCCTGATTGAAGACGTGGGCTCGGTTTACAATCCAACCCGTCTGCAATCCGCCAAGTACACGGAACCGCTGCGTGACATCCCGCAGACGATCACCGTCATTCCCAAAGCCGTGATCGAAGACCGCGGTGCCTTCAGCCTGCGCGATGTGCTAAAAAACACGCCCGGCATTTCCATGCAGGCAGGTGAAGGGGGGGCTGTGTCAGGAGACAATCTCTCCATCCGCGGATTCAGCGCACGCAGCGACATCTACCTCGACGGCATCCGCGACTACGCCAACTACAACCGCGATCCGTTCAACACCGAGCAGGTCGAAATCACCAAAGGACCCTCCTCTTCCACCGTCGGGCGTGGTTCCACCGGCGGCTCCATCAACACGGTCAGCAAGATGGCCAATCTCACCGACTCAGTTCTCACCACGGTCAGCGCCGGCACCAGCAACCTCTACCGTGGCACCGTGGACGTGAATGAGAAGCTCTCCGAGCACTCCGCCTTCCGGTTCAATGGCATGTATCACACGGCCGATACCCCGGGACGCGACCATGTGGAGTCAGAGCGCTACGGCATCGCCGCATCGCTGGGGGTCGGTCTGGGCACCGACACACGCTTCATGCTGAATTCGATGCCCTGGACCAGCTGATCCCCGCCCAGAGTGACGACCCCGAGCGGGTCGGTGGTGCGGGCGTT
>NCCR01000058.1:0-7060 GCA_002279765.1 Verrucomicrobia bacterium 12-59-8
AATCTGACCACACCGCTGGAGCCTCCGGTTTACTGGAACGAGCAGAATGTGGTGCTCGTGGAGGGCGCGCTTTCGCCCATGTTCAGCACCGGCACGGTGGCTGCCAGTACGGGGCCGGCCACGAGGAATCCCTTCCTGGCGCTCGGAGCGACGTTCTACCGTGTCATTTTTTATCCAAATGGATCTACCAGTCTGCGTGTGCCGCAGCGCACGGCCTATCTCACTTTGGTTTCCAGTAAAGACTTCAAGCAGGATCTCACCACTCCACCTCCCAATTTCTACACGGTGCAGCTCGATCCCGTCACCGGGCGCGGACATTCGTACCGTCCATGACGCGTGGTGGGAGGCCGGGCTGCCGGAAGTGATTCGCCGTTTGCCCAGCGCCCGGCCATCAGCCTATATTGAGGGCTGATGAATCTCACCCACCGCCCCCGCCGTAACCGCCAGTCTCCCGCCATTCGCGATCTTGTGCGCGAGACGGAGCTGACGCCGGGCCATTTGATCTATCCGCTCTTCCTTCAGGAAGGCGGTGCAAACACGCCCATTGAGTCGATGCCGGGCTGCACACGCTGGAGCATCGACGGTCTGGTGCAGGAGGCGGGAGCTGCGCACGCGTTGGGCGTTCCAGCGGTGGTCTTGTTTCCGCGCATTCCCGATGAACTCAAAACCCGTGGGGCCGAGGCCTGCCATGCGGATGATGGCCTCGTGCCACGTGCGATCCGTGCGCTGAAGCGCGCGCACCCGACGCTGACGGTGATCACCGATGTGGCGCTCGATCCCTACAACAGCGACGGCCACGACGGCCTCGTAACCGATGACGGCCGCATTTTGAATGATGAAACCGTCGCCGTGCTCTGCCAGCAGGCGCTCTGCCATGCGCGTGCCGGTGCAGACATCGTCTCACCGAGCGACATGATGGACGGGCGCGTCGCCGCACTGCGCGCTGCGCTGGATGCAGCCGGATTTCAGGCCGTGTCGATCATGAGCTACACGGCCAAGTATGCCAGCGCCTACTACGGCCCGTTTCGCGGTGCCCTGGACTCCGCACCGAAGGCCGGGGACAAGAAAACCTATCAGATGGACCCTGCCAATGCGCGGGAGGCCCTGCGTGAAGCCGCGCTGGATGAAGCCGAAGGCGCCGACATCCTCATGGTGAAGCCGGCAGGGCCATATCTCGACATCATTGCGAAGCTCCGCGCTGCCAGTGCGCTGCCCATCGCCGCGTATCAAGTCAGCGGCGAGTATTTGATGATCAAAGCCGGCGCTTCCGGTGGCTGGATCGACGAAACCAAGATTGTACACGAATCGCTCATCGGCATTCGCCGCGCCGGTGCGGACATGATTCTCACCTACTTCGCCAAGCAGTGGGCGGCAGCATGGCGGTAAGCAGCTGTCATGCCACACTCATTCCCACCCAGCGCGCATACTCCGCAGTTACTTGCTCCGGCCTCAGTGCCACGATCTCCGGCACGTCGTAGGGGTGGAGTTCGAGGAGGCGCGATTCGAAGCGCGGCCAAGCCTCAGGGGTGGTCTTGAAGATAGCCAGCACTTCGGCGGCGGTTTCGACTTTTCCCTCCCAGCGGTAGATGGATTCGACGGCGGGGATGAGATTCACGCAGGCGGCGAGTTGCGATTCTACCAGCACCGTGCCAGTCTCGCGGGCTTTCCCGAGATCCGGGAAGGTACAAAAGACGATCAGGAGGTCGTTCATGACCGCCAGCCTATGAGATCTGCCTTCATTGACAAGCTTATCAAACGCATGGACCGCCTCGAACCGGGCGAGGTCCAGGGCATTGTGATGGAGCTGGTGCGCGAGAAAAAATTTCAGGAGAAAGTGTTCGAGGCGCTGCAGGAGGGGGTGATCCTGCTGGATACGGAGGGCAAGGTCAGCTACGTGAACCGTGCGGCCTGCATCTTCTTCGGTCTGGAGCTGGACCAGGTGCTGGGCCAGCGCCTCGCGCAGGGCGTGCGCGGCCTCGACTGGAACGAATTGCTCAAGCCTGGCACTGTGGTCAGCCGTGACCTGGAGGTGTTTTACCCCGAGAACCGCTACCTCAATTTTTACATCACCAGCATCGACGACGACACGCCGCTGGGCTTTGTGATGCTTATCCGCGATGTCACCGAGACCCGCAAGCGCACGGAGGAGCAGCTCGAAAGCGAGCGCCTCAATGCCTTCACGCTGCTCGCCGCCGGCGTGGCGCATGAACTTGGCAATCCGCTCAATTCCTTGACGATCCACCTGCAGCTCCTCGAACGGCGGCTCAAGAAGATGGGGGCGAAGGGAGCCAGCCTACGCGAGCACCTGGATGTGGCGACCGGAGAGATCAAGCGGCTCGATTTCATCATCGGACAGTTCCTTGCCGCCATCCGGCCTACGAAGCCTCAGCTCCAGCGTGTGCAGTTGCGCGAGCTGCTGGATGAATGCGTCCGTTTCCTCCAGCCCGAGATCGAAGCCTCGAAGGTGAAGCTCAAGCTTGAGCTGCGCTCTGACCTGCCCGCCATGCCGCTGGATCCCGGCCAAATGAAGCAGGCGGTTTACAATCTCATCCGCAACGCCTGTCAGGCCATGCCGAATGGCGGCACCCTGACGATCAACGGCACCTTCACCGACTTCGAGATACGCCTGAGCTTTGAAGACACGGGGAAGGGGATCAATGCCGAGCAGATGGGCAAGCTCTTCCAGCCCTTCACCACCACCCGCACCACTGGCACAGGCCTGGGACTGCTCATTGTCCGCCGCATCATCCGTGAGCACGGCGGGGAGATCGACATCGAAAGCCGCGAGGGGCAGGGCACGCGGGTAAGCCTGTGGCTGCCGCTGGTGGAAAAAAGCATGCGGATGCTGGAAGCAGGTGGTGACACGGCGGCGAAATCTGACCGGTAACCGTCCGCCTGCCTGCCTGTCATCAATGCGGATGGCCTTTCTACTATCAATATTACACTAAAGATTGTATTTATTGCCTCGGATCAATCCGATGCATCACCGAGGTTGACCGTGGGGCAGAATTCTGCCAGCATTTACCTCCATGTCTGACTCTACTAATCCGAAACCCGCCCGCAAACTGAACCCAGCCCTGAGCAAACCCGTCCAGCCGGATGAGATTCTCGCCAAGGTGATCGGCTCCACTCCTCTCTCCCGTGGAGAAATGACCAAGAAACTGTGGGAATACATCAAGAAGAACGGTCTGCAGGATCAGGCCAAAAAGACCAACATCAATGCTGATGAGGCGCTGAAGGCCGTCTTTGGCGGCAAGAGCCAAGTGACCATGTTTGAGATGACGAAGCTCGTCTCTGCCCACGTCAAGTAAGCTCGGCATCCGCAGGTTCCCTGAGTTTCGGGGAAATTTCTGCGAAATGCGCCCATTCCAAAAACCCGCAGATCAAGCCGATCTGCGGGTTTTCTGCGTCTGGGGGAAAGATCCCAGCTTTGAGGATGGCAGGCCATGGTCCGAAGGCCGCCATATGAGCATTCAAATCTCCCTTGCATCGCCCGCTCTTCCGCGTCATCTCAGGGGAACCTGCTCGTCACCACCACACCTTGGCAACCACCGACTCTTCACGCACCCTCGTAGCCATTCCTGCCCGCTGGGGTTCCACCCGCTTCCCAGGCAAACCGCTCCACCTCATCGCTGGCAAACCGCTGGTGCAGCATGTCTGGGAGCGCTGCCAGGAGTGTCGGCAGATCGACGACGTGATCATCGCCACCGATGACGCCCGCATCGCGGAGGCCGCATCCGGGTTCGGTGCCCAATTCGTCCTCACTGCACCCGAACATCCCAGCGGCACGGATCGTATCGCCGAGGCGGCGAATTCGTTTCCAGACCACCGCGTCATCATCAATGTGCAGGGCGATGAGCCGCTGATCTCACCGGCGCTCATCGACGAACTGGCCCGCACGCTCCGGGACGACCCCGGCGTGAGGATGATCACCGCCGCCGCGCCGATTCAGGATGCGGCGCAGATCAGCGACCCGAACGTGGTCAAAGTCATCTTCGACACGCATGGCGATGCGCTCTATTTCTCACGCTCGCCGCTGCCGTACCTGCGCAATCCCGAGGCCTGGCCGCGCAGCTACCGCCACCTGGGCATCTACGGCTTCCAGCGCAGTTTTCTGTTTCAGTTTGTGGCGTGGCCTCCCTCACGGCTGGAACAGACCGAGTCTTTGGAGCAGCTCCGCGCCCTCGAAAACGGCTCCCGCATCCGTGTTGTGCTGACGGATGAGCTCTCGCCCGGCGTGGATACGCCGGAGCAGGCCGACGCGATTGAAAAGCATCTTCAAAAACAATCTTCTTGAACTGCGCCCCGACAACCTCCAACCGAAGAGAATCCATGAAATACATTTTTGTCACAGGCGGCGTCGTTAGTTCACTTGGCAAGGGGCTTGCCGCCTCCTCTCTGGGCACGCTGCTCGAACTCCGTGGCCTGCGGGTCATCATGCAGAAATTTGACCCGTACCTGAATATCGACCCTGGCACGATGAATCCGTACGAGCATGGCGAAGTCTATGTGCTTGATGACGGTGCGGAAACCGACCTCGACCTGGGCCACTATGAGCGTTTCACCCACACCAACCTCTCCCGGCTCAACAACCTGACCTCTGGGCAGGTGTACCAAAGTGTGCTCGACAAAGAGCGCGCTGGCAAATATCAGGGCCGCACGGTGCAGGTCATCCCGCACGTCACCAATGAGATCAAGGCCCGTATGCACGAGGTCGCGGAGAAGATGGGCGGCGACGTCATCATCACCGAAATCGGCGGCACCGTCGGCGACATCGAAGGCCTGCCTTTCCTGGAAGCCATCCGCCAGTTTGGCCACGAGGTGGGTGTGGGCAATGTGCTCTACATCCACGCCACGCTGGTGCCGTACATCAAGGCCGCGCAGGAGTTGAAGACCAAGCCCACGCAGCAGAGCATCGCCAAGCTGCGCGAGATCGGTATCGCCCCGCACATCATCCTCTGCCGCACGGAGCACCCGCTGGACCTCGATGTGCGCGAAAAAATCTCCCTCTTCGGCAACGTGCCCATCGAGTCCGTCGTCGAGGTGCGCGATGTGAAGCACACCATCTACGAGGTGCCCTTGAAGCTGCATGAGGAGCGGCTCGACGACAATGTCTGCCGCCTGCTCAATCTCACCACCCCGCAGCCCGAGCTCACTCGCTGGCGCAACTTTGTCCAGCGCGTCATTCACCCCACGCACCACGTGCGCATCGGCGTCGTCGGCAAATACATCGAACTGCAGGACGCCTACAAGAGCATCTACGAATCTCTCACGCATGCCGGTGCCTCCCACGACTGCAAAGTGGACATCATTCGCGTCGATGCCGAGAGCATCGAAAAAGCCGGACCTGAACTCTACCTCACCGGATTGCAGGGCATTCTCATTCCGGGTGGCTTTGGCGACCGTGGCACGGAAGGAAAAGTCGCCGCTGCCCGCTATGCGCGCGAAAAAGGCATCCCGTTCTTTGGCATCTGCCTCGGCATGCAGATTGCCGTCATTGAGTTTGCGCGCAATGTCTGCGGCTTGAAAGGGGCCACCAGCACCGAGTTTGACAAGACCACCCCGCATCCGGTCATCAGCCTCATGGAAGAGCAGAAAAAGGTGAAGCTGCTCGGTGGCACCATGCGCCTGGGTTCCTGGGTCACGGATCTCGTTCCTGGCAGCAAGGCCTTCGAGCTGTACCACAGCGCCACCATCACCGAGCGCCACCGCCATCGCTTCGAGTTCAATTCCGACTACAAGGAGATCATGGAGGAAAAGGGTCTCCTCATCTCCGGCACTTCGCCGAAGGGCGATCTGGCGGAAATCATCGAACTGCCCGTGCATCCCTACTTCGTGGGCTGCCAGTTCCATCCCGAATTCCTTTCCAAGCCGAACAACCCGCATCCGCTTTTCTTTGGCTTCGTCAGAGCCGCCATGCAGCATCACGCGGTGGCGGATCCGGTCTGCTAAGGCCTTGTGAAGGACGAACGGCAGACGAAGGCGAATTGTCCTCGTTCTCGATCATGGCGCGCCCGCCAGGAAATGCGGGTCCGAGCGGCGCGTACGTCTCAACGGCCCTATCCGCCACTCCCGAATTGCCCCAAAGCGTGAATTGACCAACACGCAGTATGTCTTGTAGTCTGTCGGTGAAACCATTCTCAAACCATGCGCTCTTCCAATCCCACCCTTAGCGACCATGTCTTTGACCGTTCACGCACCGGCAACCCTGCCGATGGTGTCATGACGCTCAACGGTACCGTGCTCAAAACGGCCATCCTCACCCTGCTGCTGGTCACCTCCGCCAGCTTTAGCTGGAAGCTCATCGTGGGAGGCAGTCCTCCAGCATGGATTGGCTCCGCGCTCACCTTCGGCTGGATCGTCCCCTTGGTCCTTGGGCTGATCATTTCATTCAAGCCCCGGACGGCACCCGCGCTCGCGCCGGTTTACGCGCTGTGCAATGGCTTCTTCGTCGGCATCATCTCCGCCATGTATGAGAGCGCGTTTGGCGGCATTGTCCTCACTGCCGTCCTGCTGACCTGCGGCATCCTCTTTGCCCTGCTCGCCGCCTACACGACTGGCATGATCAAGCCGACTGAGAATTTCAAACTGGGCATCTTTGCCGCCACGGGGGGCATTGCGATCTTTTACCTCGCCACCATGGTGCTGGGCATGTTTGGCATCCAGATTCCCGGTTTGTTTGGCAACGGCTGGGTGGGCATTGCGTTTTCAGGCTTCGTGGTTGTCATCGCCGCGTTGAATCTTGTGCTCGATTTTGACTTCATTGAAAACGGCTGCGCTGCCGGTGCGCCAAAGCACATGGAATGGTATGCCGCCTTCGGTCTGCTGGTTACCCTGGTCTGGCTCTATCTCGAAATTTTGCGCCTGCTGAGCAAACTGCGCAGCCGCGATTGAACAACCTTTTGGCTGACGAACTCCAACCTGTTCCACTCCATGAAAACCACTCTCTTGTTCAGCTTCCTGCTTGCCAGTGCCACACTGAGCCACGCCAATCCCGAAATCGCCACGATCATTGATCAGGAATACGGGGCCGCGACCTCCGAAGGCGTGGTGCTGCTGC
>NCCR01000058.1:7109-28936 GCA_002279765.1 Verrucomicrobia bacterium 12-59-8
ACGGTGCTGCCACCTCTGATGGCGTGATCCTGCTGCAATCCAGCGCCAGTGCCGCCGACCCTGTGCAGTGGTCCGTCTATGCGCGTGATCCCTTCCGTCCGGGGGAACTTGTGCGTGCCACGATCACCGCTGAAAAAAGCGGCTGGGCACCCAAGGCCAGCGGTGCGGGCACCAAACTGCTCACACGGGTGCCGCCGCTCCCAATCGTCTTCAATCGCATCAGATTCCGTTCTTCGGACGTGCTCAAAATCGCGCGACAAAATGCGATGCTGGCCAAAACCAACTTCGTCACCGCCTCCTATCAGCTCGCCGCCAACGCCACCACCGGCGCGCCAGAATGGGGCTTGGCGCTCGATGGCACCGATGGCCACGAAGTCGGTTTCATCGTGATCTCCGCCGAAACCGGCGCGGTCATTCACCAGCAGTGGGACAATGGCCTGTCCAGCAATGAACTCGGTGGTCCCGTTTCTTCTTCCGAACCCGGTTCCAAAGGCGAACGTGCCGCCGACAACGTGAAGCGTGCCGCCCGCAACGCCTGGGAATGGACCGGCGACACCGGCCTCGAAGTCGGCCACTTCTTCAAGCGCCTCTTCAAGAGCGGGAACTGATCAGAGTTCCACCGCCTGATTCATCACCGCGATCTTCACGCTGCTTTCCCCATGCTTCGCATCTAGCGCCACCTTGAGGGCGCTGGAGCGATCGGGTTCGCCGTGGACGAGGAAGACGTTGCGCTTCGGACCGTGGACGCGGTCAAACCAGCCCAGCAGTTCATCGTGGTCCGCGTGGCCTGAGAAGGAGTCGAGGATTTCTATGCCAGCATGCACTTCAAATTCGTCGCCGAGGATGTTCACGTGCTTGTGGCCTTCGCGCAGCTTCCAGCCAAGCGTGTTCTCCGCGCAGTAGCCGACGAAGAGAATGATGTTGTGATCGTTGCCGACGTTGTTGCGCAGATGGTGCAGGATGCGGCCTGACTCGGCCATGCCCGAGGCGGAGATGATGATCGCGGCGCCCTTGAGTTTATTGAGGTTCTTCGACTCATTGACATCACGCACGAGCTGCAGCCCTTCAAAGCCGAATGGATCGGCGCGCATGAAGGCCGCTTCACGCACCGTCGGTTTGAGTTCATCGACGTGCAGACGGAAGATCTCCGTGGCCTTCACCGCCAGCGGGCTGTCCACAAAGGTGGGGATCTGTGGAAAGCAATTCTCGTGGCGCAGTTGATCCAGCGTGTAGAGGAGCTGCTGCGTGCGCTCGACTGCGAAAGCGGGGATGATGAGCTTGCCCCTCTGCTGCAGCACGCGACGGATGATGTTGCAGATGTGGTCGTTGGAATCCGTGGCCAGCTCGTGGTGCCGCCCGCCATAGGTGCTTTCCATGATGATGTGATCCACCTTCTCGCAGGGTTCGGGATCAATCAGCAGATCGTTGTTGGGCCGGCCGATGTCACCAGAGAACAGTAGGCGTGATTTTTTGCCGGTCTGCCGGTCGTCGATGTCCAGCACGACCTGTGCGGAACCCAGCACGTGGCCGGCGTCGATGAAGGTCATGGTGACGCCGTCGGCGATGATCATGGGGCGGTGGTAGCCGACGGATACAAACTGTCGCATGCACTTCTCCGCATCCACCATGGTGTAGCTGGTTTCGAGCAGCGGGAGGTTGTCCTCTTTGCGATGGCGGTTCAGCCATTTGATGTCGCTCTCATAAGGGGAAGTCGCGATTGCGCTCAAAGGCCTCGCTGCGTCTGCCTTGGTACAGGCCGCAGTCCAGCAGGATGCGCTGACCGTTGACCGTGATGAGATGTTTTGAGCCGGTGGTGGTGCCTGCGGCACCGCAGAAGGTCAGTTTCATGGTTGGGAAAGTTAGCCAGTGGCTTCGCAACTGGCAGGACTGCGCTACTTTAGCTTATACGCTTCCACTTCCGTCGTGAAGGCAAAAGTGTTCGGGTACTCGGCGGAGAGCTTCTCGTGATGATCAAGGTAGCTGATGCGGATGTAGCGTGCTTCGGCATCGGGAAAGTTCAGGCCAGCGCGCTCAGCTTTTCCGAGCGAGAAAACGTGCCTGCCCACCTCACGGAAGGTCTTGCCATCCGTGCTAAGGGAAACGGTGACGGTCTTGGTCGAACCGACAGTGGGAACGCCGACGCGCACAAGGTTGAGTGTTTGGGCCTTCTTGAGATCAATGGTGACGTGCTTTGGAAACGAGTCAGTGTTGCTCGTGGCGTAGCAGTTCGGTGGGTATTCCTCATAGGAGCCGTCGGTGAGGCCGGTGTCCCAGCCATAGGTGTTTTTGTCGCTGCTTTCCCAGGTGCAGCCACGGGCGAGGTTTTCGCCAAGATCGGGATCCACGGGCCAGTGCGTGTGGAAGGCTGTTGCGGGCAGGCCTTCCTTGCTCATGAGGTTGGGGATGGCCAGCTTGCTCCAGGCAAAGCGGGCGCGACGTGGCTCCTGTACGGCGGCGGCGCTGATGAGGACGCTGCTGCCGTCGATCTTGGCTTCCGCCGGGTGGAAGATGCCGTCCTTGCCAGCGATCTCGAAATGCGTGAGCGGCTTGCCATCCCGTGAAGTGAGGCCGCTGCCTGCGTGGTCAAACTTCACGCGCATCGCGCTGCCTTCGGTGGCGTGGCTGGCATACAGCGGGCCATTGGGGTCGATCTCGCTGTGGCCGTAGTTCTTCGCCAGTGCCCAGAGGGAGAGGCGGCGCGCCACTTCCTTTTTATGCGCGGGATGGATGTCGGGCACTTCGCCAATGTCTGAGATGACCGCCATGCCGGTGTGGGGGATGTTCAGGCATTCGCGCTGCGCCTGCCAGAACTGCGGCAGCACTTCGATGTCTTCAGCACCGTATTGGAACGGGGCGATCTGCACGAAATAGAACGGCAGATTCGCTTGTTGAAACACATTGCGCCAGGAGGCGAGCAGGGCCTTCGTCTTTTCGGTGTAACCAAAGCCTTCGGTGTGATTCGACTCTCCCTGATACCAGATGGCACCACGAAAGGCGTATGGCACCAGCGGATGGATCATGGCATTGTACAGCGAAGTCGGCGTGCCCTGATTGAGCGGCAGTGAGGCTGGCTGCGCAGGCATGGCGGGCAGGGGCTGCTTCTGCCCCAGCGCTGTTCGTGCGGCCTGCGTCCAGGTTTCGATGGCAGCGAGATACTTTTCATTCGTGGCGCGGTAAACATCGCTGCCAGGCAGTTTGGAGCGGATGTCGGCGGTGAAGTCCTTCAAAGCAGGCACGGCATCAAAGCCCTCCAGGCTCGTCCAGGGTTCGATGCGCGTTCCGCCCCAGGCACTGAGGATGATGCCGACGGGTACTTTCAGTTCCTCATGCAGTCGCAGACCGAAGTAATACCCGATGGCGGAGAACGAGGCGGCGCTGTCTGGCGTGCTGCGTGTCCAGGCAATCGGAACCTCATCCTGCGGGCTCAGCGCGATGGTCTTTGGCACTTCGATGAGGCGCAGGTTCGGATGCGTGGCGTTCGGGATGTCCACCGCAGTGTCCGGCTTCATCTGCATCTCCCACTCCATGTTTGACTGACCGGAGGCCAGCCAGACTTCGCCAACGAGCACATCCTGGATCGTGACGTTACCCGCCTTCAGCACCTGAGGTTCTGCATTGGCGGTGAGGGGATCGAGTTTTATCATCCACTTGCCGCTTGCATCGGCTTTCGTGGATTTTTTCTGTCCGGCAAACTCGACGGTGATGTCTTCTCCTGGCACGGCCTTGCCCCAGACTGGCACAGGCAGGTCGCGCTGCAGGACCATGTGGTCGGTGAAGATGGCCGGCAGCTTGACCGCTGCGTGGGTGGTGGTCAGGACAGCGAGACAGGCGCAGAGAAGCAGCGGTTTCATGGTGGTATGCAGATTCTGGCAGGCTTGCTGATTTGCGCCAGAGAAACGGTGGAGTGGCAGCGTACAAACTTCCTGCTTGGCATTCGCCGCACTGTCCTTCATCGTTCCCGTCTCAACCATGCGCCTCCTGCTCACCCTTGCTCTGCTTGTTCAAACTGCCACTTCTGCCGAGTGGACCATCTCCACCTTTGCCGGAACCGGTGTCAAAGGCGGCGGCGGTGATGGCGGTCCTGCCACGGCAGCGCAGATCGACAATCCCTTCGGCGTCGTGCGCGGGCCGGATGGTGCGATCTGGTTCTGCGAATACACCGGTCAGCGCATCCGCCGCGTGGCAGCCGATGGCACGATCAGCACCATCGCAGGCACCGGCCAGAAAGGCTACAGCGGCGATGGCGGCCCTGCTTTGCAGGCCACCTTCAATCTGCCGCATGAACTGCGCTTTGATGCGCAGGGGGATCTCTACGTTGTCGATATGACCAATCATGTGGTGCGCAAGATCGACATGAAGACGAAGATCATCACCACATTTGCCGGCACCGGAGTGGCAGGCTACAGCGGGGATGGAGGTCCGGCGGCGCAGGCGCAGTTCAAACAACCGCACAGCATTCAGTTTGGTCCCGACGGCAGCCTGTTTGTTTGCGACATCGGCAACAACGTCCTTCGCAAGATCGACATGAAGACCGGCACCATCTGCACCTTTGCCGGTACGGGAAAACCCGGCGCGACACCGGATGGTGCGCCGATTGCAGGGACGCCGCTCAAAGGCCCGCGTTCACTGGATTTCGACAAGGAAGGCAATCTCTGGCTCGTCACCCGCGAAGGGAATCAGGTCTTCAAATTTGATCTCAAAGCCAGCAAGATTCACCACGTCGCCGGCACCGGAGCCAAAGGCTTCACAGGCAACGGCGGTCCGGCCAAACTCGCGACACTCAGCGGGCCGAAGGGCGTTTCGATTGATGCCGCAGGCAATGCCTGGCTGGCTGACACTGAGAGCCACAGCGTGCGGATGATTGACGCGAAAACCGGCAACCTCGAACTCATCGCCGGTACTGGCGAAAAAGGCGACGGCCCCGATGGCGATCCGCTCCAGTGCAAGATGGCGCGTCTGCATGGCATCTTCTGCGATGCGGACGGCACCGTCTTCATCGGGGACAGCGAAGCGCACCGCGTGCGCTTGCTGAAGCAGAAGTAGCGCTGCTACGAGCGGTGAAACGCCGAGATGGACAGATTCGCCTGCCGCAGGCGAGAGGCGATTTCATGCGTCATTTCTTGCAGCAGATTGATCTTCAGTGACGGGTTGCGTTCGTTCAGGGCGTCGAACCAGGCTTTGGAGATGACGACACATTCGACCGGCTCCATGGCAACGACATCCGCTGAGCGTGCTGAGCCGTCCAGAAAGGCCATCTCGCCCACGGTCATTCCGGCGGTGAGGACATCAATGCGTTTGCGCGTCTCATCTTCCGTGCGGATCTGCACTTCCACCGTGCCACTGACGATGACCAGCATTTCAGCGGCCAGATCACCGGTGCTGATGATCGTTTCATCATTTGCGTAATGACGCCGTGGGAGTTCTTTTTCGAGGAAGGAGATGTCCTCGTCCTTGCACTGACGGAACAGGGTGCATGACTTGAGATTCAACGGCATATGCGGCCGCCAGGAGACGCCGGTGACTTCCATTAGCAGCTTGTCCTCGCAGTTTTCCAAGGCGGCATCCATCGTGGTGAAGATGTCAGCTTCAGAGATGCCGACCGTGCGCAGAGCCATCAGCATCCTGCCGGGCTGACAGAAGAGCACCCGCACCCCCTGGGTGGCAAGCCGCGTGCCGAGGTTGGCGAGCAGGATCAGGCTCACCGAGTTGGCGTTGACGACCGCACGCAGGTCAAAAATGATGTGCTTGCAGTCGTTGCAAAGGGCGGTGGCATGACGCACCACCGGTTCGACGGTGGTAAAGGTGAGCCCACCCTGCAGTTCCATGACCTGAATCATGGCACCATTGGAGCGCAGCAGTTCACGCGCCTGCGGTGGCAGCCGACGTCGAGACACGACCTCACCGCCATGGTATTCCAGCCGGACGGCGGAGCGCGGCGTCGCGGTCGGATTCATCATGTGCAGGGCGAGTTCACGCGAGAGATCCATGCAGACTTTGATGCCGCGGTCGCTGTTGCCCTGCTTGTCCAATGGCGGTGAAAATATGCCGATGCCCAGTTGTCCGGGCAGCACGGCCAGAATGCCGCCGCCCACACCGCTTTTGGCTGGCAGTCCCACCCGGTAGATCCACTCACCGGACCAGTCGTACATGCCGCAGGTGGCCATGACGCCGAGTACATTGTCCACGTATTCGGCGGCGATGGCTCGTTTGCGTGTCAACGGCTGAATCCCCTGGTTGGCGAGGGTGGCCCCCATCAGCGCCAGATCCCGGCAGGTGACCTCCATGGAGCATTGCTGGAAGTAAGTTTCCAAGGTCTCGTCCGGGTCTTCATCCAGGATGCCAAAATTACGCAGCAGCCAGCCGATGGCACGGTTGCGGTGCCCGGTTTCGCTTTCGCTTTGATAGACTGACCGGTTGATCTCCAGATTCCGCCCGGCGAAGCCACTGAGATACTCCACCACCCGGTCGATGCGGCTTTTGCCGTCTTTTTTCAGAATCTGCCCGGCGGTCGCGATGGCACCTGCGTTGATCATCGGGTTGAACGGGGCACCGGTGCCTTCCCTGAGACTGATGGCATTGAAAGCTTCCCCCGAGGGCTCCACACCGATGCGTGACAGGACATGCTCCTCACCCCGGTCTTCCAGCGCCAGGCCATACACCAGAGCCTTCGAAATGGACTGGATGGTGAAGGTCTGCCGGGTGTCCCCGACTTCATAAACGTGGCCGTCTCGCGTGGCGATGCAGATGCCAAACAAACGAGGGTCGGCCTTGGCGAGTTCCGGGATATAGTCCGCCACATGACCGTCCATGCTGGACGCGTAGCGTGAGTGCAGTTGTTCTACGTACTCTTGGATGGGAGAGAGCATCCTATATTTAAAGCAAACGGCATGCCGAGTGAGTGAAATTCTGAAACTGAGCGATTATTTAAAAGGAAATCGGGTGGAAAAGAAATGGCTTTCATCAAGTATCTCTCATCACCACCATGAGATCATTCCGCACCTGCCTGCTTGCCCTTTGCCTGCCCCTCTGCGCTCACGCGGATCAAATCGTACTCGTCGCCGGAGGCGGTGCCCAGGATGCCATGGACATCGCCGCCTCGGACGCCATTTTGAAGGAACCCTTTGGCACTGCCTTCGACTCCGGCGGGCACCTGTGGATCGTCGAGATGGCGTCGGGCAACCGGCTGCTGCGCGTGGATGGTGGCGGCACCATCCAGCATGTGGCCGGACAATTGCAGCCCGGCGACAGTGGCGACGGCGGCCAGGCCATTCGTGCGCAGTTCAATGGACCGCACAATCTCGCCATCCTGCCCAACGACAACGTTTTGATCGCGGACACCTGGAACGGTCGGGTGCGCGTGGTCGATGTGAAAGCGCGCATCGTCTCACCCCTGGAAGGCTGGCGCGCACCCGCAGGCAAAGAAAAAAGCTACGGCCCTTACTGCATTACATTGAACTTTGAGGGCACGAAGCTCTACATCGCCGACCTGCACCAAGTGCATGAGTTGGATCTGGCCACCCACCAGAGCCGCGTCATTGCAGGCAACGGCAAACGAGGCCGGCCGGAGGACGGTGCCGTGGCGGTGGACGCACCACTCTCAGACCCACGTGCCGTGGCACCAGACCGGCAGGGAAACGTCTATATCCTGGAACGTGGTGGCAATGCGCTGCGTGTGGTCGATAAAACCGGCCACATCCGCACCGTGGTCAACGCCAGCGGCAACAAAGGCGGGGAAGGGGACGGCGGCCCTGCTCTGGCAGCCACGATGAATGGTCCCAAGCACCTCTGCGTGGACAAGGATGACAGCGTCATCATCGCCGATGCCGAGGCGCATCTCGTGCGCCGCTACGTTCCCACCACAGGCATGATCGAGCGCATCGCTGGCACAGGGAAGCAGGGCAGCGCAGGCGTGGGGGGTGATCCCCGGCAGTGCCAGCTCTCACGCCCGCATGGCGTCACCATCAAGCCGGACACGGGAGATCTTTACATCACCGACAGCTACAACAACCGGGTGCTGAAGATCGTGAGGCAGTAGGGGGAGGCTCTGGCCATTCTACCCTTCTTCCATGTGTTGTGCCCGAAACAGGCACCATGCCCAAACCATGGAAGAACTAAGAATGAAAAAAATGGGCCGGAGAGCTGACGCGGAAGGCTCTGGCCATTCCACCATTCTGACCCATTCCTTCATTTTCCATTCCTGCATCACTTCATGATCGGCTCCGGTCTGATCTTCAGCACCAGCGGGCGGTGATCGCTCGCCTTGTGGAAATCGCGCTCGGAGTGGATGCAGGAGTTTCGTGTGTCAATGTGTGGCCGCAGCAGGCGGCTGGTGAAGCAGTAGTCGAGGCGTGAGTACACGTCCGCCGTGTCCCAGAAATGGGTCCAGACCTCGCCATTCGCATCGCGCAGGAGGACATCCAGCAGGGTGGTTTCACCGGTGCGCGGGCTGCCCATAACCTCCGCCACGGTGGGATCGTTGCGGTGCGCGTTGAAGTCCCCGTAGGCTAGGATGCGTGCTCCGCGCTCCTGGGCAAAGAGGGCGTCCACATGCAGGCGCAGCAACCGCGCCTCGTTGCGGCGCATCTCCGCTTGGTCAGCCTCTGGAATCGTGCGCATGGACTTGAGATGCACCCCCAGCAGATGCAGGTCAAAGGTAGGCGTGATGGCAATCGTCACATCGAGAATGCCACGCTGAAGCGGCAGTGTCTGCGCACCGATTTGATAGGTGAGCGAGGTCTGCGAGTTGCGCGCCTTGATGGGCAGCCGCGAGAGCAGGGCTAGGCGGCGTGTTTCATCACCTCCATGGGCCATCTCCGTGTAGGGCAGATCCACACCCGCCTGCAGCAGGCGCAGCTGCAGCTCCGCCAGATCATCCGCCGTGCCGATCTCGCAGACCCCCAGAATGTCAGGGTGAATGGAGGCCAGAATGTTCACCGCCCGTGCGCGCTCAGCCTCGGGCTTCGAGGTTGGGGGCAGTCCGGCAGACCGCTCCATCGTCAGCCAGTTCTTCAAATTGTAGGAGCAAAACGTGACCGGCTCCGTCTCCGCAGCAGCAAGCTGTGCCGCCCCAGCAAAAAAAACGGCGAGTCCGAAGACCCGCCGCGTGAACTGAAGGAGTGGCTGCATGCCAGCAGGATGGATTCGACTAGGAATCTTCGACGTTGGCCACCGGCTGGCGTTTTTCCTGCGGCGGCGTGATTTTCGGACGCTCGACTTCTTCCTGGGCGTTCTGGAGTTCGGCTTCGAATTCTGTGCGGGCCTTTTTGAACTCGCCCATGCTCTTGCCCAGGCTGCGGGCAAAGGTGGGGAGCTTTTTCGCGCCAAACAGCACGAGAATGAGGATGCCGATGATGATCATCTCAGGCGTGCCGAGAGGTCCGATAGCGAGGATGGATGTGGGGTTCATATGGGTACTAGGTTTGCATTGTTCGTAGTGACGTGCAACGCGGACTTTGAAGTCGTTCCCAGTGGGGCCATCGTCCTTTGCGCGGAGGTGAAAACGACCGGGCAGGAACGCCGTGGTCATGTCTTCCTCTTATCAAACGTCGCATCTGCCCGCACGTTAGCAAGAAATCCCCATCTTAGATCATTTTGTTCGTATGGCATGGGGGCCTCGGGCTGGCATCAGGCCCAGAATTGCCATTTGCATGACGGCCCTCTCTATGGGGTCTCGATTTTCTAGTGAAATCTGCGACGTTCCTTTGCTGCACCTGGCTCTCATAGGTCAGTCCGACGTCATCCAGGAGCGCGAGGCTGGGGAGTATGTATGGCGATACCAGGACGGTTGGAAATTAAGGGTGAAAGTCCCGTCAGGTCGCTGTTTGTATGAAATCGGGTAGAGCTTGT
Organism: Verrucomicrobia bacterium 12-59-8; assembly: GCA_002279765.1. Next base: position 16,956 of record NCCR01000058.1, read on the forward strand.
GAGAGGGGCTGGGCAACAAGGACTCGATCCCATTGAGGGACTCCGGAAGCGTACCCTGGGAACGCTGATGCTCAGTGATGGCAGCAGCCAGCATCTCCACTCGTTCCCGCGTCGGTTTTAGCTCCGCCTCGCGCAACAGACCTCCCGCCATCGCAGCCAGGACTACGGCAACGACAAGTCCCGCGCTCTCACCTAGCGCTCTGAGCAGGCGGTCGGTTCGTATCCCGCCAAGCCAGATCAGGACAAAAACGACAAAGCCCATGCCAAGTGTGATCAGAAACCACCCCGCAGCGGACCAGGCGTCTTCTCCTTTCCAAGACGATAGCATTGCCAATGCGGCCACGCCTACGCCGAGCCAAAATGACACGCGGCGAAAGGCAGTCGAAGAAGAAGCAGGGATTGATGGCATGGGCAGAGCAACAGGGCTGATGCAGTACTTTGGTACCATCTCTTTCCTGCGCCACCGCTATGTCATCCCCGACGCTGAGAAGGCCCGCAGTCAGAAACCATGCGCCAGATTCTTGCGTGCCCGACTTACCCTAGGCGCGGCGCAGAGCTTGATGTTGGCGGCTCGAGCCCAGGCGGTAACCCAGAATTGCCATTTGCACGACGGGCCTCTCCCGATAGGATGCCGGACCCAATTCCTCATGAAAACCGCCTCGTTCTTCCTCTGCGCTGCCGCCCTCGTCCTCGCCTCCACTTCCTGCGGGAAGCACACCTGGAAGGAAACCCAGGTGCTGCATGAAGGCATGCACAAGGCCCACGCTGAAGAGCATGGCGATGCCCACGCCAAGGAAGCCGAGCACGGCGAGAAGAAGGAGCACCACTAAGACTCGAGCATGCGCCGCTACGCCTTCATCGGGCTGCTTGCGCTGGTGATCGTAGCGACCAGTTGTACGATGCTGCGGACGTGCTGGGCACGCCTATCAACGTCCATTGCCTCCACGGGCGGCAAGAAGCTGCACCTCCGGCTGCCGGATGACGGCAGGACGCACCTGCAAAAGGACAAACGCTGGGCGGCGGATCAGCTCGGCACCTCCACCGGCACGCTGGGCAGCCACGGCTGCCTGGTTTCCAGCGTGGCGATGGCCTGCTCAGACCTAGGCGTCAAACTCACGCCCAAGGAACTGAACGAGCGCCTCAAAAAAGCCGGCGGCTTCCTACCGCAGGGCTGGGTGGTATGGAATGCCATCCCGCGCGTGACGGACAACAAGCTCGCGGCGGATTACCATTCCTCTGCGAGTCACGCCATCATGGATGCCGCGCTGGAACGCGGTGCCTACCCCGTGGTGAAATACTTCCTTCCCGGCGGCATCCAGCACTGGTGCGTCATTGTCGGCAAGGACGGCCTGGAATATCTGGCTCGTGATCCGCTGCGGGATGACGAGAAGCCGGTGAAGCTCTCCGAGCTGACGGCGAAGGTGTACGCGGTGCGGGTGATCCGGCGGGTGGAGTGAACTGCACCGAACGAGGTGAACGCTTTTCGACCGCACCCATGCCCGGAGCGGCATCATCGCCAATGTCCCCGCTGCCGAAGGTTTGAAAGGGCGGTGCCGGCTTGAATTGGCAGGAATCAACGTGCATGGGAGAAGTCGAAACCCATGCCCCCACCGATCCGCCCCTGGTACTGGCCTGAACGAGGCCAGCCTGAACGCACCGAGCCCTTCACCTGGATTGTGGAGGGCGTGATCGCCGCGTCGTGGTGGCCTGATCCGTATGTGTTCGACCTTTATGACGAGCACGGCATCCGCGCCGTGGTCAACTGCTGCGAGTTTGACAATCGCAAGGACGTGCCGCCTCACTTTGCCTACCATCACATCCATGTGCCGGACTACGGCGTGCCAACGGATGCGCAGATGGAGCACTTCCTGACGCTGATGGATGCGCACCAAGCCGCCCGCGAGCCCGTGGTGGTGCAATGCGTCGCGGGCTGCGGGCGGACGGGGCAGTTCATCGTGGCCTGGTGTGCCAGGGCGGGTTTCATCCCCGCAGGCAGCGAGCCTGTGCAGTGGATTCGTGCCCGCCGGAAGTGCTGTCTGGAAACCCGCGAGCAAACGGACTGCGCCAAGCGGTGGATGAACAAGTATCGGCTCAAATGAGCGGGCGCGGCGTGTCACCGGGCTGCCGCCTGCTCAGCCCGCCGCAGGTGGGGATATAAGTCTGTCACTTTGAAGGCCAGCGCCTTTCGCAGCCCCATGCGCATCAGTTGCAGGCACAGGAGCGCCATGACGGCGGTGGGCTTCCAGTCTCTGAGCTGTGGCTTGAGGTGGGTGAAAAAGGCCATGACTTGAGGGTGACCTGACAGCCAGTAAACGATGAAGGCTGTGCTGAGGCCAATGCTGATGGCAATGATGGAGCGGCGTTTGTCACGCCGGGTCCTGGCAGCTTCATCCTCGGCTATCGGATCGGCGCACAAAGCCGGTGAATGGGCTGTCAATGCGAACAGCACGAAGAGCGCCGGCAGGTAATGATTCCGCCAGTCATATACGAGCGACAGATACCAGGTCAGCAAAATCGGCGGGCAGACCAGGGCGGAGGCAATCTTTGCGGCGCGCATGGCAGTGTAGCGTTTCATGGAGAGGGGTGGTGGTGCGTGATGCCGTGCGCGGCAGCGGCCAAGCTTTTCTATGTCTGAAGGGCTGCAAGGTTGATCGCGCGTTTCTCGCGCAGACTTTGGAAGAGTTCTGGTCTGGAGGCCAATATGTCCAGGAGCAACTGATGACGATCCATGCCGCCCTCGGCATAGAGTTTTCGAAAACCCGGCATGTCGAGGCTGCCCAGCTTGCTTCGTGAATTTTGGGTGGTCTCTGGAATGGGGATGTCACTGTCAATCATCTGGGCAAGAGGCAGCAAGGTGGCCCGGGAGGATTCAAAAATTGAGCGATAATAAGGAAGCAGGTGGGTTTCAGCTTCTGTGGTGCAGCGCCTGATGATCCGATCACTGCCCTTTCCGAGTTCCGAATCAACGATGACTTGTGGCTGGTGAAGACCACGAGAATCAACGCGGTGCGGGTGATTCGGAGTTGTGCTAATGCCGCTCAATGCGGAGCCAGGAGCAGATGTTGTCGTGCCAGGTGTCTGGATCGCGATCCGGGCCGGAGGAGTAGATGGCCATCGGCATTGGCAGCCTTTGGGGCGGTGGATATTTTTGAGCAAACTTGGCCTGCTTGGGATCTGAGGTGTTCGCGCCGAACTCGGGATTGGGAACCTGGTTATCTTTGTTGATGTCGAGGATGATGTAGAAGGGCTCACCCCAGGGGGCGCCGAGCACCCACTCTTCGCCGTCCTGCCATAGACCGCGCTTATGTTCTTGGGCTGTCGGGAACTCGGCATATCTGACCTCTCGCGGATTGAGCATGGAGATATTTTCTCCCTGCAAGACCTGAAGTAGGATTCCGCGTGAGCGTGTCACGACGTCTTCAGTGGACTTGCCGTTATCCTGAATGGGGAAGCGGTGAAAGTCTGTCCCGTAGGAAAGGATAGCAGCCCTTAAATCGGCGATGACGCTTTTGACGCTGAGACGGAGAATGTCTGAGTCTGATGGGAATGAAGAATGATGGTTCAGGAGCCAAAACAACCCCAGCACAACGGCTCCAGCGGACAGCACGGTTTTTCCCAGGCTTGAACATCCTTCCATGCGGTCAATGTGCCGTTCGTCGGTCATGTGTTTGTTCTACCCGACAGAGCCGTCCTTTGTCGAGTTCCGAATGGAATGAGGCTTCCTCGGTCCCATCCCTTACTACCTCGTCAAATGAGGAGGCATGTTATCCTCCCACGTCGCCGGGTTGCCATCAGGTCCGGCGGAGAAGATGGAGATGCGGGTGGAGAGTTCCTTTTGCGTCGCGCCTGGCTTGGGTGGCACGGTCAGCAGTTCGGGATTGGGGACTATGCCGTTGTTGTTGAAGTCGCAGATGATGTACCAAAGCGAGCCCCAGCCGTCTTTGTTGGGCGTGGCGATGCTCCGTGGCATGTTGATCTTTTGCACCATGGCTTCGTCGAACTGCCAGTCCGTGCGCAGCATTGCCTCATCGCGCGGAGTTGATGGGCCGATTTTGGAAGCGACGTATTCGGGGGTGATCAACTCGCGCATTCTGCTCATCATGAAATGGGTGCCGTTCCACGGACCATAGTCGATGGCACCTTTTTTGGCCGTATAGGCGACAAAAGCCTAAGCCAGGGCGGCGATGATCAAAACGATCATCCACCGTCTGAAGCTCCAGAGCTTTTGCTTGTCGCTGGCCGTGCTCACACCACCAAGCCCGCAGCCGCGACCAGCGTCTCCTCATTGACGATCTTGCTGGCCAAATCGGGTTTGCAGTCGCCTTTGAGTTCGTCGCGGAATTTCTTGATGAAGCTTTGGGTGGGCCAGGAGGCGGCTTCGCCGAAGGCGCAGATGGTCTTGCCTTCGATCTGGTTGGCCACGGTTTCCAGGGTGTCCACGTCATCGGGGCTGGCGTCTCCGGCCACGATGCGGTCGCTGATCTTCTTCATCCACAGGCTGCCTTCGCGGCAGGGGGTACACTGGCCGCAGGATTCGTGGGCGTAGAAGGCGTTCAGATTGTTGATGACCCAGGTCATGCTGCGGCTGTCGTCCATGATGATGACGCCGCCGGATCCGGCCATGGTGCCGCACTGCGCCATGGTGTCGAAGTCCATGGGGATGTCCATGATACCGAGTTCGCGGCCGTCCTTGAGCTTGAACTTTTCATCGGCGCGCAGGACTTTGGAGGAGCTGCCGCCAGGGATGATGGCCTTCAGTTTGCGGCCGGGCTTGAGACCGCCGCAGAGGGTGTCGATGACTTCGCCCATGGTGACCTTGCCGACTTCGACTTCGAAGTAGCCGGGCTTCTGCACATCGCCGCTGACGCAGAGGATGCGGGTGCCGGTGTTGTTCGGCGTGCCGAGCTTGGCGTATTCCGCGCCGCCCATCTCGATGATGTGTTTCACGTGGCAGAGAGATTCCACGTTGTTGACGATGGTCGGGCTCATGTAGAGGCCGAGCGCCGCAGGGAAGTAGGGGGGCTTGATGCGCGGGTAGGGGCGCTTGCCTTCGAGGGATTCGATGAGGCCGGTCTCTTCACCGCAGATGTAAGCGCCTGCACCGCGATGCACGTAGATCTCGCAGTCGAAGCCGGTGCCGAGGATGTTCTTGCCGAGGAAGCCTTTTTCGTGCGCTTCAGCGATGGCCTTTTCGAGGATCTTCGCGGCGTAGGGGAATTCTTCGCGGACGTAGATGTAGGAGAGCTTGGCACCCACGGCGAAGCAGGCGATCGTCATGCCTTCGATCAGCTGATGCGGATCTTGGTGCATGATGTAGCGGTCCTTGAAGGTGCCGGGTTCGGATTCGTCCGCGTTGCAGATGAGATAGACCGGCTTGGTGTTCGTCGGCGGAATGAAGCCCCACTTCACCCCGGTGGGGAAACCTGCACCCCCACGGCCGCGGAGACCACTGGCTTTGACCTCATTGGTGATGGCGCTGCGTTCCATGGTGAACGCCTTCTTGAGCTGCTCATACCCGCCATTCTCCATGTAACACTCGATGGACGGATTGTAACCGGCGCGGTCGATGTTCTTGAAGATCAGGCGCTTTTCACGCGCATGGGGTTCTTTTCCGGGAAGATACTGGACGGGGGAGGCCATGGTCGGCAGTATCCGAGTGTGAATAAGGTGGGCAACTGGGATTTGTGAAAAATTTCACAAGGGGGTGACGAATGCCGAATGGGCTAGATCTGGCGCTGGGGGCTCTCGAATAGGTCGTATAGAGCCTATATGACCTATTTCTGGAAAGCTCTGCACCACAAGCGGTGTACTTTGCTGGTGCGTTTCTCTGCTCCCAGCTCTCTTTGCCTGACCCTGCTGCTCCTCGCAGCGGCGGGCATGGCCCTGGCCAAAAAGGACGAGGGACCGAAGCCGGTGCCGTGGTCGTTTGCGCCGCTGAAGCGTGGCGGACTGCCGCAGGTGAAGGACGCCGCGTGGCCGAAGACGCGCATCGACTACTTCATTCTCGCCAAGATGGAGGCTTTAGGGCTGAAACCGGCACCGAGGGCGGAGGGCAGGGTGCTGCAGCGCCGACTGGCGTTTGATCTCACGGGGCTGCCGCCTGCTGAGCAGACGGCGGCGGATTGGTGCCGGGTGGTGGATGAAACTCTGCGCAGCCCGCACTACGGGGCGCGCTGGGCGCGGCACTGGCTGGATCTGGCGCGCTATGTGGACCAAACTCCTGATTGGCTGGACTCGACGAAGTACTCCTACCTCTACCGCGACTGGGTGGTGCAGGCGCTGAATGAGGACATGCCGTATGATCGCTTTGTGGTGCGTCAGCTTGCCACGGATTTCCTACCCGAGTGCGGGCCACAGGATTGCGTGGCGCTAGGCTTCATCGGCCTGAGCCCGACGTATTTCAAAGAGCTGCAACTGCCGCCGGAGATCATCAAAACGACGGTGGCGGATGAATGGGAGGAGCATGTGGATGCCATTGGCCGCACCTTTCTTGGCCTCACGCTGGCGTGTGCGCGCTGCCACGATCACAAATCCGACCCGATCTCCGCGCAGGATTATTATGCGCTGGCGGGGGTGTTTGCGTCAGTGAAGATTTCCGAGCTGCCGACGATGAAGGATGAATTCTGGAAGCCGGTGGCCAAGGCGCGCGGGGAGGTGACGGCGATGGAGAAACAGATGGCCGACCTGAAGAAAAAGAAGCCCCAGGATCTCGCGGAGCAGACGAAGAATCTTGAAGCAAAGATCGCCGCGATCAAGGCCGGGACACCGCACTACAACATGCCGATGGCCAATGCCGTGGAGGATGCGGCGCTGTATGTGGTGAACAAGGAAAAGGAGCACGGCACGAAGCTGGACTACCGCATGGGCATGGCGCGTGATCTTGAACTCATGAAGCGCGGGAATCCGAATGATCTGGGCGCTGCGGTGCCGAGGCGCTTCCTCACGATGTTTCCCTCCAAGACCGGCCTGCCGCGTAAATTCACCACCGGCAGCGGTCGCCTAGAACTGGCGCAGGCGATTGTGGAAGATGCGGCTCCTCTGACCGCCCGCGTGATGGTGAATCGCGTGTGGAAGCACCACTTCGGGCGCGGCTTGGTGGATACGCCGAGTGAGTTTGGGAATCTGGGTGAAGCGCCGACGCATCCTGAACTGTTGGATGATCTCGCCGGTCGCTTCATGGAGCACGGCTGGTCGCTGAAGTGGCTGCACCGTGAGATTTTGAACTCCGCCACCTGGCAGCAGAGCAGCATGGCCCCCGCCTCCGAGCAGCGCGATCCTGAAAACAAGCTCTACGCCCGCATGCTGCGGCGTCGGCTGGACTGGGAATCGTGGCGCGATGCCATCCTCAGCGCCACGGGGCAGATTGATTTGAAGATCGGCGGCCCGGCGTCTTCCATCAGCGATGCCAAGAACCTCCGCCGTTCCCTCTACGGTGCCTCAGACCGGCAGGACATGGACCCCATGCTGCGCATTCACGATGTGCCGGACCCTGGCGCGCACAATCCGTGGCGCACGGAGACCATCACACCTCTGCAGGGCTTGTTTGCTCTCAACTCCCCCTTCATGCAGCAGCAGTCCGAGGTGCTGGGGAAATGGGCCATGCAGCACCGCGTGGATGCCGTCTATGCGCGGCTGTTTGGGCGCAAGCCGAGTGCCCATGAGGTTGCCGTGGCGCAAGCGTTTGTCGCGGGACGCGAGCAGGATGCGGCGGTGTGGGCGCAGTATGCGCAGGCGCTGCTGGCGGGTAATGAGATGCTGTTTGTGGATTGAGGGGGGCAAAAGAGAGCCGTTGCAGGATGGGTGTGGCGACAGCCCTCACAGTCTGGCCGTTTGGCGGAGGGGGCTGTGGGGCATGGGAAGGCATTGCGCGCCAAACACACCCAACCTACGGCCAGCATGCCGCCTATTTTTTCTCCCCGGCAGTCGGTGCAGCAAGTACCGACACCAGCACCGCGGTGTCCGGTGCCTTCCCGGAGTAAAACGAGAGATAATGCGTGTCCCCGATCACCGTGGTGTTCACGTTGCCTGCATCGTACGCGATCTGGCTGCCTGAGGCGACCGCTTCAGAAACGGGCCACTGCAGCGGGTGGTCGAACACGTGCTTCGGATCCACGACCCGCCGCCGCAGGAGGCCTGCCCGGCCGCGCTGGTAGTAGTAGAGGCTCAGCAGGCCGGTCTTCGCATCCAGGATCAGGCTCGGGGTGGAGGCGGCGACATCGGTGATGTTGGTCTGCGCGCGTGTCCAGGTCTTGCCGTAATCGGTTGAAATCATCTGGAACTGGGAGCGCACCGTGCTCGGGCCGCCCATCTCAGTGCGTGCGATGGCGAGGATCTTGCCATCGCCGAGGTAAACGGCGGCGGGCTCGGTGGGCCATTGTTCTTTGGGCAGATCGGATTCGACGGGCGTTTGCGTCCAGGTCTTGCCATCGTCCTTGCTGGTCACCATGCCCCAGGAATTGGTGGCATCAGTCCCATAGTTCCCGGCGAACCACAGGGACACGAGTCCGACGGTGGGGACGGCAAAGACATCGGTGACCTGCACGGGGCGCACGTCGAGCTTGGGCGTGGAGATGAGGGTGAACTTCACGCCATCGGTGCTGCGGTAGAGGTCCTGGTGCCACTCCGGCCCGACCCGGCGCACCCAGAGGAGCATGGCCCCGGTGGAGTCCAAGCCTTTGCCCACAGGGACATCGCCGTAGCCGGGAGAGTTGGCCACCAACGTCTCTGCGGTCCAGGTTTTGCCGCCGTCGGTGGAGGTGCGCGCATAGGTGGCGCGGGCGTCTTCACCAATCGTGTGCCCGGTGCCCCGGGTGTACACGCAGACCAGTTTGTCGCCGATGGCCTGAAGCATCGGCCAGGAGTTGTAGCCCTGCGCTGCCTGCACGACGAAGGGCTCTGGGAGTGCGCTGAGAGGAGTCACCTTGACCACGGCCAGGCCGGTGGGGCAGGTGAAGGTGTCGGCGGGATCGGCGGGCTCGCGCTGAATACGAATGCACAGGGGGGCATCGGGGACCACCTGGTAGTAGGATTCCAAAACGATGGTCCGGGAATGAAGCGGCGCGGCGGGCAGCGCAGAGCGCACGGGGTCGCCCTGCAGATGCCGATCGGTGAAGGGGACACCCTCCACCATCTGCGAGAGGTGGACACGGTAAACGTCTTCCAAGGCGGGGCTCGTGGCCGCGTCCGTCGTCGTCACGGTGATCTCCACCCGCACACCGCTGCAGTCCTTGGGCAGACCCGTGACGACGCCGCTCACCGATTGCCCATCCGTGCCGCCCGACATGGACCACACCGGGATGTGCGTGGAGGCGCTCGACATCATCACCAGCGAAGGCTTGCCCGTGGCGATGGACAACTGATTCGCACTCAGGAAAAGCGGGGCATATTCCGCCGTGAAGCCGGTGACGGCGGAGGCGAGCAGGGCCAGAAAAGAGATGCGCAGGCGCAGGGGTTGTTTTCGCATGGCCTCAGGCTTGCGCAGTCAGCGCCGAGGTCAAGAAGCCATGCACCACTGGCGTACAGTTCAGCCCACATTTCACAGCCCCCGCAAAGCCTGCCCCCAGTCGATAGGTGTGGCGACAGCCCGCCCGTCTGCCAGCTCGCCGCAAGCGCAATGGCCTACGAACACCCCGGAGTCGGGCGGTTTGGCGAAGCGGGCTCTGGGGCGCAGGCAGTCCATGGACGCCAAACACGCCGAACCTACGGCCCGAGTCACTCATCCGCGCTTTACACCAGCCCATCTCTGATCATTGATCCCCGCTCGTTTTTCCGACCACCGCAATGACCACCAAGCTCGATCCCAAATTCCTCGCCCTCCTTGCTGACACCGCGCAGAAACTCCAGGTGCTCGAAATCCAGCCCCGCGTGCTCGATGAGGCCGCTCCGGCGCTGACCGCCACTGCGGCTGAGCTCAGCCAGCAGATGATTGATTTCACCACTTCGCTCACCGCCGCCATGGAGGCCAAGGTCGCCGCTGACATCGTGGAGCGGGAAGCCGCCAAGGCGCAGGCGCTGGCCGAGAAGGAAGCGGCACGCCTTGCCGCCATCGAGGCCAAGGAAGCCGCACGCATTGCCAAGGAAGAAGCCGCCGCTGCCGCCAAGGCGCAGGCCCTGCTGGAGCTCGAAGCCATGCGCGCCGCTGCGGCGGCGGTGAAGGCCAAGGAGCTTGCCGACAAGGAAGCCGCCAAAGCTCAGGCGCTGGCGGAGAAGGAAGCCGCACGTCTGGCCAAGGAACAGGCGGAAGCAGAGAAGGCTGCTGCCAAGGAGCGCGCCATCGCCGAGCGTCTGGCCGCCATGGTCGCCGCTGCGGAAGCCAAGGCTCAGGCGCTGGCTGAAAAGGAGGCCGCGAAAGTGGCTGCCGCTGAGGCGAAGGAAGCTGAACGTCTGGCCAAAGAACAAGCCGCCATTGAGAAGGCCGAGGCCAAGGCCCGTGAACTGGCCGAGCGCGAAGCCGCGAAGGAAGCCGCCCGCCTCGCCAAAGAGCAGGAAGCTGCCGAGAAAGCCGCCGCCAAAGAGGCCGCCCGTCTGGCCAAAGAGCAGGAAGCCGCTGAGAAAGCTGCTGCCAAGGAGAAGGCCGAGGCCGAGCGCCTGGCCGCGATGCTCGCCGCTGCGGAGGCCAAGGAAGCGGCACGACTTGCCAAGGAGCAGGCCGAGGCTGAAAAGGCCGCCGCCAAGGAAGCCGCCCGCCTAGCCAAGGAACAAGCCGAGGCCGAGAAGGCCGCTGCGAAAGCTCAGGAACTCGCCGAGAAAGAAGCTGCCAAGGAGGCTGCACGCCTCGCTAAGGAGCAGGCCGAAGCCGACAAAGCCGCCATCAAAGCCCAGGCCGAGGCCGAAAAAGAAGCCCTCCGGGCCGCCGCCGCCGAGTTGAAGGCCAAGCAGATCGCCGAGAAGGAAGCCATCCGCCTCGAAAAAGAAAAACGCGCCGCCGAAGCCGCCGCTGCCAAAGCTGCGCAGGAGGCCGAGCGCGCGAAATTCAACCAAGCCGACGAAGAAGCCAAAGCCCGCCGCGCGGAAGCCCGTGCGAAGACGCTGGCTGAGTATGAGGCCAAGCAGAAGGCCCGTCAGGCCGCTGCGATGGCGCAGCTCGCCGCAGATAAGGCGGCGTTATTGGCGGAGAAGCAGAAGGCTGCGGGGGTGTGAGTGCCTTGAATGCGCCGCCGCAGGTATGGAACGACGTTGCGCGAAATTGAACTTAGTTGGTCAGTGGGGTACAGATTCAGGGGCGAGTTAAGGCAATCATGCCTGTTACCCGTGTTTCTGTATCGTGGCGGAGACGGAGGGGCTGGTTTCAATCGGGGGGGGGTAGCAAATCTGCGGCGGGGCACATCGCAGACGCTGCTGGTGGGGGGCGGTGTATTGCGAGGGTGTTGTGGGTGCTTTCCGGCGCGATGCGCTAAAAAATCCGCAAAGTGGGAAGATGGCATGCAAATCCCCAACCGACCTGAGGGATGAGTAATGGGAACTACTCAAGCCACCGCAGAGTCGGTGCGTGAGTCTATGCGCTGAGGTATGTGCTCAAAATAGGCTGCCATCGGCGGATGCTGCCCAATGAGTATCCGCCGCGCTCCACCGTGACACCGGCAGCGTGTAGGACAGCGACTGGGCCAAGGTGGTGTGCTGTGTATTCTGCCATCCAAGGCAGCGGCTGGAGGTCATCAAACGCTGCGAACAAACCATGTACTTTATCCTGCTGGCCAAGCTCTGTGTGCAGGAAGATGCCTTCCGATGGTTGATGAAATGCCGCAGGCTCAACAGCGATCATGAACGCAATCCACGTCATCACGAGTCCCTGGTCTAGCTTGCCATCATCAGTGTTAACCTCCGTGCTTTCACCCATTGATAGCAGCTCATACTTTTCGCCGGATTGGCGCTGCTTGATTTTCTTTTCAAAAAACAGCACAATGTAGTTGCAGGGTTCTGAAGCTGATCTACTCTCCTAACCCGCAGCGAAAAACGCGGGCTGAGAAAAGAAGGTTTGAGAA
>NCCR01000324.1 GCA_002279765.1 Verrucomicrobia bacterium 12-59-8
CCGCGACATCCGACGCCGAATCAAATCGGTCAAAAACACGGCCCAGATCACCAAGGCCATGCAGCTCGTCGCGGCTGCGAAGATGAAAAAAGCGCAGGATCAGGCCAGCAACGGCCGTGCCTACGCTGAGATGCTCAACAAAGTCCTCGTGAACCTCAAGGAGCAGGCGGAAGAAGGCGTCCACCCCTTCTTCTCCGAAGGCAAAGGCGACAAGACTCTCGTCCTCCTCATCGCTTCCGACAAAGGCCTCTGCGGTGCCTTGAACACCAACCTGTTCAAGAAGCTCATCACCACGCCGATCGAAGGCACCGTCGAATACGTCACCATCGGCAAGAAATCCGTCCAGGTCATCAACCGCCTGCGTCGCACCCTCCTCGCTGATTTCCCGATCAAAGACCCCGCCAAATTCGCTGAAGTGCGCGGGGTGGGCCGTTTCATTCAGGAGAAGTATCGCACCGGCGAATACAAGAAGGTGCTTGTCGTCTTCAACAACTTCATCAACACCGTCACCATCCTCCCGACCATCGAGCAGCTTCTGCCCGTGAATCCGGTCACCTTGGGTGGCAAGCGCGACTTCGGCCACGAGCTCCCCGCATCCTCTGCGGATTCCAGCGAATACACCTTTGAGCCCAGCGCCGCAGTCGTTTTTGAAACCGTGCTGCCGCAGTATGTGAACGACACCATCTATCAGATGGTGCTTGAAAGCCGCGCCTCCGAGCACTCCAGCCGCATGGTGGCCATGAAGAACGCCACCGACAACGCCAAGCAGATGATCAAGGATCTCAGCCTTGAGTACAACAAGCTTCGTCAGGCCGCGATCACCAACGAACTCCTCGAAATCACCACCGCCAAGATGGCTCTCGAATAAGGCTCAGGCCATCAACACTCAACTTTCAACTATCAACTTTATCATGAGCAACATCGGCAAAATCGTTCAAGTCATCGGTCCCGTGGTGGACGTGGATTTCTCCGCCACCGGCAAGCTGCCCGGCATCTACAACGCCCTCGAAATCAATTTCAACCAGGCTGGCAAGCAGGTCCGCCTCACCTGCGAAGTGCAGAGCCACATGGGAGACGGCTGGGTCCGCTCCATCGCCATGATTTCCACGGAAGGTCTCAAGCGCGGCATGGACGCACTCGACACCGGCGGCCCGATCACCGTTCCAGTCGGTGAAGAAGTTCTCGGTCGTATTTTCAACGTCACCGGCGACGCTTGCGATGACCAGGCCGACCCGAAAACAGCAAAGCGCTACGCCATTCATCGCCCCGCTCCTGCGCTCGTCGATCAGAATCCTTCTGCTGAGATCCTCGAAACCGGCATCAAGGTCATCGACCTCATCTGCCCTTTCACCAAGGGTGGTAAAGTCGGCGCCTTCGGTGGTGCTGGCGTCGGCAAAACCGTCGTCATCATGGAGCTCATCAACAACATCGCCAAAGGCCACGGTGGTTACTCCGTGTTCGCCGGTGTGGGTGAGCGTACCCGTGAAGGGAACGACCTTTACCATGAAATGATCGAGTCCGACGTTATCAAGGTGAAGAAGAACGGCCACGACATCGTCAAGAACGACCAGGGCGGTTACATCAGCGAGCCCGGCTCCAAGGTGGCCCTTGTTTACGGCCAGATGAACGAGCCTCCAGGTGCCCGTCTCCGCGTCGCCCTCTCCGCCCTCTCCATGGCCGAGTACTTCCGCGATGAAAAGAATCCCAGGCCGGTTCCGAAGTGTCCGCCCTCCTTGGACGTACGCCTTCCGCCGTGGGTTACCAGCCGACACTTGCCGCAGAAATGGGCATGATGCAGGAGCGAATCACCTCCACCAAGACCGGTTCCATCACGTCCTTCCAGGCCGTTTACGTCCCTGCCGATGACTTGACCGACCCTGCCCCGGCCAACACCTTCGCCCATCTTGACTCCACCGTCGTGCTTGAGCGTTCCCTCGCCGAGCTGGGCATCTACCCTGCGGTGGATCCTCTCGCTTCCGTGTCCAAGGCGCTTGCCCCGGAAATCGTGGGTGAAGAGCATTACCGCGTGGCCCGTGGCGTGCAGCGCGTCCTTCAGCGCTACAAAGACCTTCAGGACATCATCGCCATTCTGGGCATGGACGAACTCAGCGAAGAAGACAAACTCACCGTCTTCCGTGCTCGTAAGCTCCAGCGCTTCCTTTCCCAGCCGTTCCACGTGGCCGAAATCTTCACCGGCACCAAAGGCGAGTACGTCAAGGTCGCTGACACCATCAAGGGTTTCGCCGAAATCCTCGACGGCAAGCACGACAGTGTCCCTGAAGCCAACTTCTACATGAAGGGCGGCATCGACTCCGTTAAGAAAGACTAGTCCGTCGCGCCACCAACAATGGCGCATTCCTTCGCCATTCTGATTTCGCCCTTCGTCATTTCCTCCTCCCATGCCCCTCAAACTCGAGATCGTCACACCTGAAGCCCGCATCTACTCCGATGAGGTCGATACCGTCGTGCTTCCTGGGTATGAGGGTGAAATGGGCGTCCTGCCCGCGCACAGCAACCTCGTGACCACCTTGGTCCCCGGAGAGCTGCGCATCACCAAGGGGGGCAAAACGATTGAACTCGCCGTCGGCGAAGGCTTGGTCGAAGTGACTGGCTCCGTCACCCGCATCCTCACCGATGCAGCCATCGACTCTGAAAAGATCGACGAAGCAGCCGCTGAAGAAGCCATCGCCCGCGCCAAGAAAGCGCTCATAGATCTCAAGCCCGGCGAGCAACAGGAGGAAATCGCCGCCGCCATGGCTGCCATCCAGCGCGCCACCATCCACCTCAACATCAAACGCAAGCGCAAGACCGTCTGAGTTTAGACACCTAGATTTGCTCCACACCGGAGACCAGCAGACCATGAGACTTCAATCTCATGGTCTTTTTTTGGACTGCATTCGTGCGCAAAGAGGCGTGACCGTAGCCATCGTCACGCCACGAGACATTCGAAAACGCCAGCTATTCGTAGCTGCACTTCCAAGGCACTTCGCATCACCACCTAAAGAACAACAGGCCTCAGCCGCCCTCATCTAGCGAGCTACCGTCCGATTGAGAATGAATCCACGATACGCTGCACCGCAGGTCCCTTCGTTACCGGCATGCCATAATAGGCAAACAGCAGGCCGATCATTTGCCCTTGGTTGATGAACGTGTAGTTCAGCAGTGACTGATTCGTGCCCGGCTTCTGCATCTCGTAGCGCATCGCCTCACGTCCGCCCACCGTCACCCTCTGCGGTTTACTGAACTTGGTGAAGCCCTTCTGGCTCCAGGCACGCTGAAAATCCTTGGTGAATGCAGGATCTGTCACCCTTGCATGGCTCGTGTCAGGCGCAGCGATCAGCGCAAACACCATTCCACCGGGTTGCTCGCCATTGTCGTGCGCCGCGCCCATCAGCCGGCCACCACCCTTTGTTTTTGGCATCGTCTTCCAGCCGTCCGGCAGGAAGAACGAGATGTGCTGGCTGGGAAAGGAGATCGTCTCACCGCCCGCCACCGGCTGGCGTTGTGGCTTTGATGCCGTGGTGCAGCTCATCAATGTCAGGGCGCTCGTGAGCAGGAGAATCAAGGAAACGTTCTTCATGGTAGGAGCCCGCAGTTGCCGCGTACCCCGCTCGGGGTCAAGCAGCAAAGTTAACAGCCGCATCCCACAAAATTTTCCATATTCAGTTTTCAGTTCCCAGTTTGCCCTCCTCCTCGCAATAGCCACACGCCCTCCCGCCCCTTGAATTCCAACCCCCTGCTCCGTTTGTAGTTGGCATATCCGGCATTCCCCCAGACTCTCCACCTGCAACCTATCTCTCCTATGTCCACTGCCTTTGGCTGTTTTATTGGATTCCTTGTCTGGTTTCTCATGCGTTACCTGATCGCCGGGTTTTATACGGTGAATCAAAACGAACGAGCAGTAAAAACCAGCTTCGGCCGTGCTCAACGCGTTGGCGATCTCCGCACGATCAATGACCCCGTCTCCGAGCACCTCACCTCCGAGCAGAAACTGCGCTACGACTACCCGCAGGTGCACGTCATCCAGCCGGGCGGCCCCTATTTCAAATGGCCCTGGGAGACGGTGTACAAGGTGGACATCGCCACCAGCACCGTGAACATGGCCTGGGATCCCGATGATCCCACCGCCAACAACTCCGGCAGCATCCTCGATGCCGTCACCAAGGACCAGCTCAATGTCGGGCTCAACGGTCAGATCCGTTTTCGCGTTTCGGAGCGCAATCTCTATGCCTTCGTCTTCGGCGTGAAGAACGCGTATGCCCATGTCATGGGTTACTTCGTCAGCGTGCTGCGCGAGCGCATCGCCACCTTTGAGGCACCGCATGATCCCGTAGCCAATCCTGAGCAATCCGGCGCGGCCTCCACCATCGGCATCTCGATCAATGACATCCGCAAAAATATGCGAGACCTCAACGAGCACATGGACCGCGAATGCCTGAGTTCCTCCGCACGCTACGGCATCGTCCTGGATGCCTCCCTGATCACCGGCATCGATCCTCCGCAGGAAGTCGAATCCGCGCTCGCCGCCATCAACACGGCCTACAATCAGGTCTCCTCAGACATTAGCCTCGCCCAGGCCAGCGCCGACCAGAAGATCGTGCAATCCCAGCGTGCCGTCGAAATCGAAACTCTCAAAGCGCAGGCCGAAGTCGAACCGCTGAAGCGCCTCGCCACACAGCTCCTCGACCTCAAATCACGCGGCAGCGCTGCCCTGCGCTCCTACGTTCGCAATGTCCGTCTGGCCCTGTTTGACAAAGCCAGCCAGGTCTTTCTCGAAACCCACAAGGACTGAACCAAGAACCCAAAACACCTTTTGTTATGGACACTTTCTCCCATTTCCTTCTCGCCGCCGCCATCACCTTCATCGGCTGCAGCATGGCGGTGCCGCTGCTGCTTTATCTCGCCCGCATTGCCGGACTGTATGCCATTGTGCAGGAGCGCCGCAGCCAGGTGTACATCCTGTTTGGCAAAGTCATCGGCACGCTCGATGAAGCCGGGCTGCACTTCCTGCCTGCAAAACTCGGACCTGCCGCGTTTCTGGTGAACTGGCTCGGCAAATGCGAGGTGGTCGATCTGCGCCTGGACCAAACCTACCTGCGCAGCCAGCCGGTGAACTCTGAAGAAGGTGCCCCCATGGGTATCGGCATCTGGTATGAAATGTTTGTGAGTGATCCGGTTTCCTTCCTGTTCAAAAACACCGATCCGCGCGGATCGCTCTCCGCCAATGTCAGCAACTCCACCGTACGCTGCCTCAGCAACCTGCCGCTGGCCGACATGCTCGTGAACCGCCACGTCATGAGCGACACCGTGCGCAGCGAGGTCACACCCAAGTCTCATGAATGGGGCTACAAGCTCGGCAGCGTGTACATTCGCAAGGTCCACTTCCGCGATGCGAAGATGATCAAGCAGATCGAAAGCAAAGTCGTCAACCGCCTCCGCCAGGTCACCTCCGCCATCAAGCAGGACGGTGTCAATCAGGTCAGCGTCATCACCAGCACCGCCGAGAAAACTGCCGCCGTCGAACTCGCCAAAGCCGCCGCCGTGCGCCCTCAGATCGTCGGCGACGCCCTGCGAGACATCTCCACCGATCCCGACGTCGCCCAGGCCGTCTTCGACGTTCTCGAAGCCCAAAAAATCATCAACGGCAAAGCCACCGTCACCCTCATGCCCGCCTCCTCCAGCGGCCTCCTCACCAATCTGCTTGCTGCGCAGCCGCCAACGGCGTGAGGGCGGCGGACCGCAGAAGATATAGAGTGCGCTGCTTTTGGTTAGACACTCAATGCAGAATGCCAGGGGAACTCCACATCCCCGCCATTTCCGTCGCTTGCATTCCCCCCATGCCTGCTACACTCGACCTCCCCGTTTTTTTCGGGCTTGATTCGTCATTCCTCTTTCTAATTTCGTCATTTCCCACCCCTCATGTCCCACAGAGTCCTCATCATCGGAGCCGGCGGCGTTGGCCGCGTTGTCGTTCATAAATGCGCCCAGCTTCCCGACGTGTTCGGCGAGATCATGCTGCGCCCGATTCAAACCGCCGCCGTGGATGCGGACAACGTACCGGAGCTGGTCAAGCTGCTAAAAAGCTACAAGCCCGAAGTCGTCATCAATGTCGCGCTGCCCTATCAGGATCTTACGATCATGGACGCCTGCCTCGAAGCCGGGGTGCATTACATCGACACAGCCAACTACGAACCACGTGACGTGGCCAAGTTTGAGTACCACTGGCAGTGGGCCTACCAGGACAAGTTCAAGAAAGCCGGCCTCACCGCCCTCCTCGGCTGCGGCTTTGATCCGGGCGTGACCAATGTGTACACCGCCTACGCGATGAAGCACCACTTCTCGAAGATCGACACCCTCGACATCCTCGACTGCAATGCAGGCGACCACGGCAAGGCCTTCGCCACGAACTTCAATCCCGAGATCAACCTCCGCGAAGTCACCGCCAACGGCCGCTACTGGCAGGATGGCAAGTGGGTGGAGACCAAGCCCCTCGAAATCAAGCGCAGCTTCCCCTTCCCGGCTGGCATCGGCGCGAAGAACATCTACTGCCTCTACCACGAGGAGCTGGAGTCGCTCACCAAGCACTTCGACATTGGCCGTGCGCGCTTCTGGATGACCTTTGGCGATGCCTACATCAAGCACATGGAAGTGCTGGTGAACGTGGGAATGACCGGCATCCATCCCGTGAAGCACAAGGGCATGGACATCATCCCCATCGAATTCCTCAAGACCCTGCTGCCTGAGCCCGGCACGCTCGGAGCCGACACCAAGGGCAAGACCTGCATCGGCAACTGGATCGAAGGCACCGGCAAGGACGGCAATCCGCTGCGCTACTACGTCTACAACATCTGCGACCATCAGGAGTGCTACGCTGAAACCAACTCCCAGGGCGTCAGCTACACCACCGGCGTCCCTGCCATGATCGCCGCGCGTCAGCTTCTGACCAATCCCAGCGAGTACCGCCAGCCCGGCGTCTGGAACGTCGAGCAGCTCAATCCCGATCCCTTCATGGCCGATCTGAACGCTTACGGCCTGCCCTGGCTGGAGACGTGGCCAACGGAACCGCTGCCAGGAGAATAAGGGTAGGAAGACAGCCGTTAAAAGATCAAGGCAGTCAAGCAGAGGCAAGGACGTTTAACTTGAGCCTCGAAGATGACGGCTGACCATCTGCGACGGCTTCCGCTTGTCTGCACGCTGTTTGAACAAACAACTAGCGAAGCACATACCTGACTGCGCTCCGCTCCAGTCCCCGATCTCCCATCTGCAACCTCCCCCATGTCTCTGTCCCTCATCCTCACCCACCCCGGCGGCTCTCATAAGGACGAACTCCTCGCCTGCAGCCTGCTCGCCGCCGTGCATCGCGTGCCCATCGTCCGGCGCGAACCTACCGCAGAGGACCTCGCTGATCCCACGATTGCCGTCGTCGATGTCGGAGGCGAGCACGCCCCGGAGCGCAACAACTTCGACCACCATCAATTCCCCGCCGACCATCCCCCCGTCTGCGCGCTGAGCCTCGTCCTCCAGCATCTCGGCGTCTATGAAGACGCCCGCCAGTTCTGCGACTGGTTGGAGCCCGCCGAATGGTTCGACACCCGTGGCCCCAACGTCACCGCCAAGTGGCTCGGCGTGGACCGCAACACCATGAACAAGCTCAACTCCCCCATCGACATCACCATCCTGCGCCGCTTCGCCAAAGCCAAGCGCCTGGAGCCCGGCGAGCCCCTCTGGGAAATCCTCAGCTACATCGGCGCCGATCTCCTCGAATACCTGCGCGAACTCCGCACCCGCCTCAACTACATCGCCCAGCAGGCGCAGATCTGGACCGTGGACGACCACGAAATCCTCTTCCTCCCCCGCACCGATCCCATGCCCGACGAGCCCTCCGCCGGCATTGATCGTTATCTCGCCACCATCGGCAAAGCCACCACCGTCGCCGCCCTCATCTACCCCGACCGCCGCGGCTCCGGCTACGGCCTCTCCCGCCACAACGACAACCCTCTCTACGACTTCACCCGCATCGAGAAGGAACCCGATGTGCACTTTGCGCACGCGCGTGGCTTTGTGGCTAAGACATCGGCGTCGAAGATTGAAAGAGTGAAGGAGTTGCTGGGATTGGCGCGGGTGTAGAGCGCGAAGATTTTCCAAGCAAGCACCGGTCAAGGCGGTCAAGCATCGAGCATTTCCTCTCTTAAAGCTCGCGTCGCTGAGGGCATACTCGGTGCCCTTGCCATTTCCTGTGCGAACGTTTAGTCTCACCTCATGCTGATCCACCGTCTCAAAGTCTCGGGCCTGCTATCTTTCGGGCTCAAGGGAATTGACTTGTCCATGAGGAAGCTGAATGTATTGATCGGCCCGAACGGATCCGGGAAAAGCAACCTGCTGGAAGTCATCAATCTCATTCGTGAAGCGCCTTCGCCTCTGCATTCCATCGCAGGCCCCATCCTTGAAGGCGGCGTGATCTCGGAATGGCTTTGGAAGGAAGGAGCCAAGGGAGATGGAGCCCCTGTTAATGCACAGCTTTCATGTACCCTCGCTGCCTCCAAAGAAGACGAGTTTTACCAGCATGAGCTGTCCTTTAGCAATATGGGCTCGATGCCCAGCATTGGGTACGAGCAAATCGAAATTACAAAGCCGGGCCAGACAAAGCCACAGAAAGTTTATTTCATGTGCGACTTTGGTGCGTCGCTTTCATCCGGTCCCGGAAAACGCGCGCGCAAACTTGAAGCTAATGAGATCAATCCAAACGCCTCGATTCTTGCTCAGGTGCGCGACCCTGGACGTTACAAAGTTTTGCAATACCTTCAGGACAGCTATTCCAAAATCCAGATGTATCTGGACTGGAGCTTTGGTCCTCACGCTTCATTAAGAAAACCGGGGAAAACAGATGAGCGTAGCGATGTGCTTGGCCGCTCGGGTCAGAACCTGGCTCTCGTGGCCGCCGCGATGAGCGGCAAAGTTAAGAAACAGGTGCTCAAGGCCATGCAGGCACTCTATGCGGACATCCGCGACATCCATGTGCGCCCGGTGGCCGGGGGAAGTCTGCAACTCTATCTGGAAGAAGCGAATGAAGTGGAAATCCCTGCCAGCCGACTCTCAGACGGAACCCTGCGCTATCTGTCTCTGCTGATCATCTTGCTGGATGCCAAGCCCCCGCCTCTCATTGTCATCGAAGAGCCTGAAATGG
>NCCR01000059.1 GCA_002279765.1 Verrucomicrobia bacterium 12-59-8
CACTGGTGGAGCCGGGTTCCTCGGATCCCATCTCTGCGAACGCCTGCTGGAGCAGGAAAATGAAGTCATCTGCGCGGACAACCTCTTCACCGGGCGCAAGCAGAACATCGCCCACCTGATGAGCAACCCGAACTTTGAGTTCATGCGTCATGACATCACGCAACCGATCAACGTTGAGGTGGATCAGATCTACAACCTCGCCTGCCCCGCGTCCCCCCCCCATTATCAATACAACGCCATCAAAACCATCAAGACCTCGGTGATGGGTGCCATCAATGTGCTGGGTCTGGCTCGCCGCCTACAGGCCCGTGTTTTCCAGGCCTCCACCTCTGAAATTTATGGGGATCCCGAAGTCCACCCCCAGCCAGAAAGCTACTGGGGCCATGTGAACACCATCGGCCCGCGCTCCTGCTACGATGAGGGCAAGCGTGTGGCAGAGACCCTCTTCTTTGACTACCACCGCCAAAACGGGGTGGACATCCGCGTGGTGCGCATCTTCAACACCTACGGCCCACGCATGCTGCCAGACGACGGCCGCGTGGTCTCCAACTTCATTGTGCAGGCCCTGAAAGGCCAGGACATCACCATCTACGGGGACGGCAAGCAGACGCGCAGTTTTTGCTACGTCGATGATTTGATCAGCGGTTTCATCAAGTTCATGGAGACGGACGATTTCACCGGCCCGGTCAATATCGGCAATCCCGGCGAGTTTACCATGCTGGAACTCGCAGAGCAGGTGCTCTCAAAAGTAGGCGGCAAATCGAAGATCGTCTTCCGCCCGCTGCCAGCAGACGACCCCAAGCAGCGCCAGCCGGACATCACGCTGGCCAAAACTCGCCTCGGCTGGGAACCAAAAATTCCGTTGTCTGACGGGCTGGACCGCACCATTGCCTACTTTGCCCAACTGCTTGCAGGCCCGGCGGCCAAACAGCCCCGGCCGATGAAAGCACCGCTGAAAAAACTGACCCTTAACTAATTTACCCGCTCTAAACCCTCTATGAGAATTTGTTGCATCGGCGCCGGCTATGTCGGCGGCCCCACCATGGCGATGATCGCCGCGAAATGCCCCCACATCCGCGTGGATGTGGTGGACCTGAATGCCGAGCGTATCGCCGCCTGGAACTCCGACGAACTGCCCGTTTATGAGCCGGGGCTTGACGATTTGGTCCGCCAGGCACGCGGGAAAAACCTGTTCTTCTCCACGGAAGTGAAGGCGAGCATTCATGATGCGGACATCATCTTTGTAAGCGTGAACACGCCCACCAAGACCTTCGGGGTCGGGGCGCACAAAGCAGCAGATCTGCGCTTCATCGAGTCCGTGGCGCGAACCATCGCCGAAGCGGCTGACACGCCCAAAATCATCGTGGAAAAGAGCACCATTCCCGTGCGCACAGCGGAGGCCATCCAGACCATCATGGCTTCGAGCGAGAAGGGTATCAAGCACCAGGTGCTCTCCAATCCCGAGTTCCTCGCGGAAGGCACGGCCGTGGCCGATCTCACCAGCCCGGACCGCATCCTTATTGGCGGCGAGCAAACAGAAGCCGGACTGGCCGCCGTGGAGGCTCTGGTCAGCGTCTATGCCAACTGGGTGCCACGCGAGCGCATCCTCACGACCAATCTGTGGTCCTCCGAGCTGTCCAAGCTGGTGGCCAATGCCTTCCTGGCGCAGCGCATCTCCTCCATCAACAGCATCTCCGCGCTGTGTGAAAAAACCGGCGCTGACGTGGACGAAGTGGCGCGTGCCATTGGGTCAGACTCCCGCATCGGGCCAAAGTTCCTGAAGTCGTCGGTGGGCTTCGGTGGCTCCTGCTTCCAGAAAGACGTGCTCAATCTCATCTATCTCTGCGGTCATTTCGGCCTGCCGGAAGTTGCCTCCTACTGGGATCAGGTGATCAAGATGAACGACTGGCAGAAACACCGCTTCGCCGAGCGGGTGCTGCACACTCTGTTTAACACCGTCACCGGCAAGCGTATTGCGGTGCTGGGATTCGCTTTCAAGAAGGACACCAACGACACCCGCGAATCCGCCGCCATCTCCGTCTGCCAGGATCTCATCGAAGAACGCGCCAAGCTCTCCATCTACGACCCGAAGGTCGGCACGGCGCAGATCTGCCAGGATCTAGGCATCGAAAGCACTCATCCCAATGTCGAGTTTGCCACCAGCGCCGAACAAGCCGCCGTTGGCGCCCACGCGCTGCTGGTGCTCACCGAATGGGATGAATTCCGCAAGCTCGACTTTGAGGCCATCTACAAGTCCATGGTGAAACCCGCCTGGATCTTTGACGGCCGCAGTCTGCTGGACCACGCGAAGCTCCGCCAGATCGGCTTCAAGGTGTACAGCATTGGCAAGCCGCTGCCGATCGATCTCCCAGCGTAAAACGCCGGCCTTCGAAGATTCGAATTCTGAATCAATCACCGCACAGCGGTGACGCGCTACCCAACACCCTCATCCCAAAAAATATGGCCACCTCATGCCCAGGCTCCATGGAACTCTGTGAACGCACCTACTCGCCCGAGCCCATGCTGGGCAGTCCTGCGAAACTGATCAAGGCTTTGGCCTCGGACCTCATGGCCGGCCGCGAACTCGCCTGGCGGTTGTTCATGCGCGATCTCAGCGCGCAGTACCGCCAGACTTGCTTCGGTTATGTCTGGGCATTCCTGCCGCCGCTGGTCGCTTCGCTCACCTTCATCTTTCTGAACTCCCAGGGCATCGTGGCAATTGACACCGGAGCGGTGCCTTACGCCGCCTTCGCCATGATGGGCACACTATTGTGGCAGGTGTTTGTGGATGCCGTCACCGCGCCAGTGCAGACGCTGAGCGCGGCCAAGCCGATGCTGGCCAAGATCAACTTCCCACGTGAGGCCATCCTACTGGCGGGTTTCTACATGGTACTGTTCAACTTTGCCGTGCGCATGATGCTGCTCGTAGGCGTCATGCTCTGGTGGCAGGTTCCAGTGGGCCTCGGGCTGGCCTTCTTTCCGGTCGCGCTCGCGGGCCTGCTGCTCAGCGGCACTGCCATCGGCCTCGCGCTGGCTCCCATCGGCACCCTTTATGGGGATATTTCGAAAAGCATCCCCATCTTCGCGCAGTTCCTCATGCTGCTGACGCCCGTGGTATATCCTGCCAGAACGCAGGGGCTGGCAGGACTGCTGGCCACCTGGAACCCCATCTCGCCTTTGATTGTGACCGCCCGTGAGACGCTCTCCGGCCAGGACCTCACGCTGCTGCTGCCCTTTGGCATCATCACGCTCATCTCCGTGTTGGTGACGCTGGCCGGACTGATCGCCTTCCGGCTGGCCATGCCGCATCTCATCGCCCGCATGGGCGGCTAGGAAACCCCATCAACTCCATCCCTGTCATGCTGACCACCCTCACTCCTGTAGAAAAGCCGCTGAACGCCTGCCACCCGGCCGGAGCGCATGCCCGATCGGAAGACGTGCTGGTCGATGTCCGGCATGTGTCGAAGAAATTCTGCCGTGATCTGAAACGCTCGCTGTGGTACGGCGTGAAAGACGTGCTGACCGAGCTGAATCCGTGGCAGAAAACCACCCCCGCCAGCACCTCTGGCACGCTGCCAAACGAGAATGATCTGCGGCCCGGAGAGTTCTGGGCCGTGCATGATGTCTCTTTCCAACTGCGCCGGGGTGAGTGCCTCGGACTGATCGGTCACAATGGCGCGGGCAAGACCACGTTGCTGAAAATCCTCAACGGCCTGATCAAGCCGGACTCCGGCTGCATCACGATGCGTGGCCGCGTGGGTGCTCTGATCGCCCTCGGTGCGGGATTCAATCCCATCCTCACGGGCCGCGAGAACATCTACATCAACGCCGCCATCCTTGGCCTCACCAAAAAGGAGATCGACGCGCAGATCGACAGCATCATCGACTTTGCCGAGATTCGCGAATTCATCGACGCCCCAGTGCAGAGCTACAGCTCAGGCATGCAGGTGCGCTTGGGCTTCGCAGTCGCCACCGCCATGAAGCCTGATGTGCTCATCCTCGACGAAGTGCTCGCGGTTGGTGACGCTGCATTTCGTGCGAAGTGCTTCAAGCGCATCGGTTCCATCGCGCGTGACTGCGCCATCATCTTCGTCTCGCATGATCAAAGCCAGATGGCGCGCATCTGCACGCACGCCATGCTGATGGCCTCCGGACGCTGCCGCTACCATGGCACCACCACGGAGGCGATTGATCAGTATAACGCCGCACAGGCGGCGAAATCCGGCGCGCAGTTCACGCTGCAAACTCATGAGGCCATTCAGTCCGTCTCGTTCGTGGACGGTGCCGCGCCCATGACGGTGCAGGCGGGAGAGCCGCTCACCGTGAAGCTGCGGGTGAGCGCCCAGCAGCGCCTGCCGGTTGGGATCGCCTTCATCAATTTCGTCGATCTGGCCGGCACCACCGTCGGACAGGCCGACTTCTCCGCCCGCCTGGAGGCCATCCCGGAAGGAGACTCCGAACTGAGCCTGCTGATCGACCGTGTTGATCTGGCGCAGGGTATCTACTCACTGAATCTGGCCGTGTTTGCCAGCAACCGGCAGGAGACGCTGATGCACGGCGTCAATTGCGCCCAGGTCAACGTCGTCGGCGCGGCCTTCATGTGGTGCGCCTACAAAATGCCCGTGGGCGAGATCGCGATCAATTCCGCATCCTGAAACACGCGTATGTCGCTGTTTACTTTTGATAACGCCAAGCTTGCGGCCGAGGCGGCCGGAGTGTTCGGCATCGTGCTGGTGTTCTGGCAGCATCCAGGCGTGCGTAAAGTGCGCCAGCGCGCCGCGCTGCGCCCGATTGCCATCGCAGTCGCCTGCCTGTTTGTGCTGGAGGCCGCCGCGCAGATCACCACGCGCAATCAATACAAGTATCCGCAGACTCATGAGCCTTTTCCCTTCACCCGCTGGGCCATGTTTGCCGGATTCACCCATTCGCTGGACTCCGGCCTGCTCTACGACTGGCGCGGCCTGACCTCGCCAGGAAACTGCGTGGAGCTAAATCCAGCGCGCTTGTATGTCACCCCGAATGCCGTGGTGCTGTTCTCCAAAACCCATTCCCTTGGCGATCAAATCCCAGCCGACGGGCAGCCGGCCGAACCAGCGGTGACCAAGGCGCTGGACGCCTTTGCGGCAGGGCTGCTGGCACGGTACAATGTGCTGTATCCTGAAGCGCCCCTGGTCCAGATCGAACTCTGGAGGCGCACGCTGCCGCTGCAGCCGGACGCCGCTGTTCCCAACGCCTTCACCGTCCCCGAGAGCAAGCTGGTTTACACCTTCACCTCCGTCCGGCCATGATCTTCAAAGCAGGCACCACTCTCCATTTCGGCATCGCGCGAATCCTGGTCTTCAGCATCCTGCTGATTGACCTGCTCGTCGATGATCTGCCGGCACTGGTGTCGATGCCTGCCGAAGCCTTCTTGCCACGCGGAGTGCTGGAGTGGCTGCCCTCCGCATGGATGAGCACGATCCTGCAGAGCGGATTTCTTCACGGCTTCACCCTGGTCTATGGCGGCATCCTGCTTCTGGGCCTCTGCGGCATCGGCCGTGCGTGGCTGGTCACCGGGCTGGCCCTGTTGGGAACGATCTTCTTCCATGGCATGGCGCGCGGGTTCGGCGGACATGTGAATCACCAGGAGCTGATCGTGCTGCACAGTCTGTTCTTCTTCCTCAGCAGCCGCTCCTTCGCGGCGGCCTCGGTGAACGCGCTGCTCTGGAAGCAGCCCTCGAATGAAACCGACCAGGAAGTGAGCCGTCTGCTGCTGCGCGCGCTGTGCTTCTGGGTGCTGCTGACCTATTTCCTGATCGGTGTGGCCCGCCTGCAAACCTCTGACTGGCGGCTCTATAGCACCAACGCCATGACCTTCTACGCCCTGCAGCACAGCACGAAGTGGAACTTCTGGGACTTCAGCCTCGCACGCGATCTGCTGCATCAGCCGCTGTTCGATCTCTTCCTCAGGGCGGCCTTCCCCATGGCCACCCTGCTGGAGCTGGCGGCACCACTTGCCGTGATGGTGCGCAGGCTGGTGTGGCCCATCGTCATCTCCCTCTGGTTGTTTCACCTCTCGATCTTCCTGTGCATGAACATCTTCTTCTGGCAGAACATGCTGCTGCTGCTGCTGCCGATACTTGGCTGGTATGCGGACCGGAAGTGGCAGCCCACAACGGCGACCGGCAAGCCAATGCTGGTGTTCTATGATGCCGCCTGCGGCCTGTGCGACGGCTTTATCCGTCATGTGGCAGGCGCTGACAAAGCCGGGCTGCTCCGTTTTGCACCGCTCAATGGCGTGACCGCCAAGGCCAACCACATTGAGCTGCCGGAACAGCGCACTGAGTGGACCATCGTGGTTGTGGAAGATGACAAGGTTTTGGAGCGCTCGGATGCAGTCCTAGCCATTCTGGGCAAAACGCCGCTCTGGGCAGACATCGCTGATCTCGCCTGCATCGTGCCCCGCTGGTTGCGTGACGTGATTTACCGCAAAGTCGCCCGCTGGCGCCATCTGGTGGCGATCAAGGAAGATGCCTGCGAACTGCCGCCGCTGGAAATGCGCCGCAAGCTGCTGCCTTAACCCTCACACGACGCTCATGTCTGAATCCCCATCGCGCGGAAAAATTCCAGCGCTCGAAGGCCTGCGCGGCTATCTGGCCCTCTGGGTTGTAGTCACGCACCTGTTTCAATTCAGCGGACATCCCCTTCTGGGCCTGCCGGTCATCAGCCTGTTAACCAGCGGGCACCATGCTGTGAATGTGTTCATGATTTTGAGTGGCTTTGTCATTGCGTTGCTAATCCACCAGCGTCCAGAACCATACGGAGCTTATATTCGCCGCCGTTTCCTCCGCATCTATCCTGTTCTGTTCTTTGGCGTGCTGTTGGGGGTCGTTGTACATCCCATGCGGGGTGAATTGCTCGCAAACTGGTGGCCCGCGTTCTTCGACCAGGACACGCTCTTCTATTTCACCCAATGCTGGCAGGCGTTTGACTCCAACATCATCGCCTACGCGATATGCGATTTCACAATGACCAACGGAATCGTTCCCAACTTCGTCCTGCCCTACGTCGCGGTTGCTTTCAACGGGGTGGCTTGGAGCCTTTCCCTCGAGTTCCAGTTTTATCTTCTCGCTCCGTGGCTGTGTGCGATTTTTCAGCCTCTGCGTGAACATCTGGTCAAGGTCTGCCTCGGTGTATTTGCCGTCATGGCGCTGAGAAACTTCGTCTTTCCCGCGTCTAACGGACTTACTTGGAGCAGCCATGGAGCCTTTCTCCCCTTCAACATTGAGTGGTTTGTGATCGGCATCCTATCGTATCATCTGCGTAATTATCTGCTGGAGGCCCGGAATCAGCAGCTCATCAATATCAACCTCCTTCCTGTGACCTTGGTGATCTCGCTGCTGCTGACCCGTAGCAGGGCAGATGAACTGCTCGGAACGGGTTTCGAATGGGTGATCGGTGATGCGTTGCCACTGATGATCTGGATCTATGCCTTATGCTACATGATTGACTGCGACGCAGGAAGAACAGGCCTGTTGAACAAGCTTGCCAAGACCGCGCTGGAATCTCCCGCCGCCCTTTTCATCGGCAGCATCTCCTACAGCATCTACCTGCTGCACAACCCTGTGATCATCTTTGTGGAGTGGGCCGTCGTACGCCACCTCGACATTCATACCTGGCAGACCTGCTTTTTGGTGACGAGCGCCATCAGCCTCCCCTTGATCCTGGGGCTTGCCACCCTGTCCTACCGCCACATTGAACTGCCCTTCATCCGTTCGATCAAAAAAGCTCCCCGGCCCGCCCTGACAACGGCTTGAACCGAAAAATTCCAAACCCATACTCCACATGAACATTGTCATCACCGGCGTGACCGGATTCCGCAACCGAGGCGTAGAGGCCCTCGTCCGTCCAACAGTTGAGCAGTTGACATCGCGCTATGAAAACGCGTCCATTCAGATCGTCACCTGGTCCTCGGCCTATGATGCGGTCCGCCTCGCAGCGCCACGCACCAGCTATCTGCATGATTCTTTTCCGCAGTGCGGCACCTGGGTGCCCAAACCACCGCCATCATTGCTCCGCATGGCCGGCAAACGCGCCCGCCAGAAGCTCGGGATCGACCAGACACAGACAAGCCATGAACACCTGGACGAGCAACTCGCCATGCCCTTTGAACGTCCTGATCTGCTCGTCATCAGTGGCGGTGACATCTTCAGCTCCGATTACGGCACCGGCTCGCTGAGCCACTTTACGGCACCGGTCCACTGGGCCAGAAAGAACGACGTCCCTGTGGTGCTGCTGGGGCAGTCCGTGGGACGTTTCAAATGCGCCGAAGATGAGGCCATCTGGCGGCAGACCGAGGATGCAGCATCGCTGGTGACACTGCGTGAATCCCACTCCAAGGAGTATCTCTGCAAACATCTGAATTCGCCTGCCGACCGGCTCCCGGTGACTGCGGACACCGCCTTTCTTCTGGCGGCAGACACAGCAGTGGCCGACGCACAACTGCAGCCGAATGACAAGCCCTGGGTGGCGGTGTCCATCAGCGAGTCCATCAGCGGCTGGACCGGTGTGGACTACGAGAAACACCGCGCCGCCTGGGGCGGCCTGATCCGCCTGATGCTGGAGAAGTGGGATGTACGAGTGGCCATCATTCCGCACGTGCAGGAGCTGAAGGGAGACGACCGCATTGTCTCCTCCCGCGTGCTGCGCGACCTGGGCTTTGACCATCGTGTGCGCCTCTTTGCCGAGGACCTGAGTGCAGCGGAGTTCAAGGGCCTCATCTCGCGCTGCGATCTCGTGATCGCCGAGCGCATGCATGCGGCGATTGCCGGATTGTCCACCGGACGCTGCACCATGCCCGTAAGCTACTCCATCAAGGCTGAAGGCATCACCTCTGCGGTGCTGGAGGGTTCAGGCCTCAATGCCATGGATCTGGTGGTGCCGACCACCGACCTGCTGGATGTGCAGGCAGTGTTTGCGAAGATGGATCGTGTGTGGCAGCAGCGACAGGAGTATGCTAGGGCCATCGCCCAGGGCGCGGCCAGACAGAAGGTGCTAGCGCTACAAAACTTCGACAAAATCAACGAAATCCTGCCGCAGGCTGCCTAGTCATCCAAACCTTGGGACTTTCATTGGAGACACCTGTGAACTCATCCATCTCACATCTCGGTTATGTCCGTGAAACCTGGGGTCACATGTCCGCAGTCAGCGGATTCGACGCGCTCTTCACGGCCTTGAAAGCACAGCATTCGGCGGAGGTTTGCGATCTGCCGCTGCCGCCGGAACCACCAGCACCTGGTATGGGACGCCGTTTGTATGCCAAAGCCCGGCGTCTCGCGGGCCTGGAAAGACCTGCGGCCAGCGCCCCCAGCCCGTTTGTAGGGCTCCGGCATGAGAAGGCCGCCGTGAAATTGCTGCGGTTTCTGCGCGAACACCCCAGTGCCCTGGCTCTGCTGTCAGCCGGAGAGAACCAGCTTGGAGCCACGCTCTGCCAGGCACCGGAGGAACTGCAGCAGCGCCTGGTGGTGTGCTTTCACCAGCCTCCTTCCTGGCACCGGCTGCACTGGCAGCAGCCTGCAACCTATGGCAGGCTGGGCGGCATCATCACCCTCTGCGAGGAGCAACGCGCTTTCTTTGAAGGGCAGACCAACCGGCCGGTGCTCAAGATCAATCATGGTGTGGATCTCAGTTTCTTCCGCCCTGGCTCAGCCACACCATCCGTCTCGCCGCGGCTGCTGTTTGTGGGCCAGTGGCTGCGTGATTTCACGACGCTGGCTGAGAGCATGGAACTCATCTGGCAGTGGCGTCTGGATGTGACGCTGGACTGCGTGGTGCCGCGCGGAGCACGGAACAGCGATGCGCTCATGCGTCTGGCGCGGGATCAACGCGTGCGCTGGCATGCGGGCCTGAGCGCTGAAGAGCTGCGCAGCCTCTACCAGAATGCGACCCTGTTGTTTCTGCCTGTCGTGGACGCAACCGCCAACAATGCCGTCATCGAGGCGCTGGCCTCCGGACTGCCGGTGGTATCCTCCGATGCGGGCGGTCTGCAGGACTATCTGCCGACGGAGTGCGGCCTGCTCGCACAATCGTACAATGCCAAGGCTCATGCCGACGCCGTGCGCTCGTTGATCAGCACCCCTGTGGCTATGGCGGCAGCGCGTCAAAAATGCCGTGAGCAGGCCATCACGCATCTCGACTGGCAGCAAATCGCCGGGGATCTCTGGCGCAATCTTCGTCATCTGGCGCAGCGTTCAAATCAAGCTACAGAGTCGCCCGCTTTGGCGGCGTCGCAGCCTGCCTGCGCTGGAACCATTTAGCGGTTTCGCCATTCGGCCCATGAGGTCGCATTCGCTTCAATATGAAGGTTGTCATCTGTCATAATGATTCGCCCCGTGATGTTGGCGGCGTTTCCACCTGGTTACAGCGGACAGCACCGCTGCTGCAAGCGGCTGGATTTGAAGTGATCGTCCACCTGCTGCGCTACGGTAATGAAGCAGGAGCCAATGAGAAGGCGCTGCGCAGCATGGGCATCACCTGCCGCTCCGCCACATGGCCGGTTTCCACCGACACAGCGGCGCAACTGCTCTGGAAGTGGGCGCGGCAGGACCAGCCTGACATCTACATCCCGAACGCCATTGTGCCCGCCTATTATACCGCCGCCCATGTGAAAGCCTGCGGCGGCGTGACGCTGGGAGTGCTGCACTCTGATGACAGCATGTATCATGGCATTCTGGAGCAGTTCGTGAATGGACCGCAGGAATGGCGGCTGTCCGGCGTGGTGGCTGTCTCGAAATTTCTGGACACGCTCATCGGACCGGCGATCTCCGGCCACCTGCGTCAAACCATACCCTGCGGCGTGCCCCTGCCTGAACGCACCGCCACGAAGCCGCAGGATGTTTTCCGGCTCGTCTATCTCGGACGATTGGTGAACGAGCAGAAACAAATCTGCGCAGTGGCCGAGTCACTCTGCCGCGTGGCCAGACAACATCCGCAGGTGCAGGCCTGGATCATCGGCGATGGACCGGAGCGCGAGCAGGTCGCGGAGATCCTGGTCGCCAAATCACCTCAGGACCGGGTGAAACTGCTGGCCCCGATCCCAAGCAGCCAAGTGTATGAAGTGCTGGCTCAATGCCATGGTCTGGTGCTGCTCTCCGACTACGAAGGACTGCCGGTGTGCGTGATGGAAGCCATGGCCGCAGGCGTGGTGCCCGTTTGCATGCAAATGCAAAGCGGTGTCGGCGAACTTGTCAAAGACAGGCAGACAGGCCTGATCGTGACGGACCGGGATGAGAGCTTTGACCACGCCATCGCGGCGCTGAGCAGCGACCTAGTTCTCTGGGAAAAATTGTCTGCTGCAGCCCGTGCGCGCATCGTGGCGGACTTTTCCGTGGAGCAAGCCACCGCGCGCTGGATTGAGCTACTGCGGCACGCGGCGCAGGAAGCCCGCTTTGACGCGGCGCTGGCGAAGAAGCGGAAATGCACCCTGCCCCCATGCCCGTCATCCCTGCGTCAGCATGACGTGCGGCACGGACCGCTGGGCAAGCTGCGCCATTCGCCTCATCGCGTGTGGCTGGGCGCATTCAAGCTCCGCGTGATTTCCAGCCTCCGTGGCCTGCTTGCAGGTGCCAGGGCCTGAACTCCCCCCATCAACTTAAACTCCTGTTTACCTCATGATTCTGGAACGCATCATCACCCTGGCCAGCAGCAAGGTTCGTCTCGATTTCCTGGCCATGGAGCGCTCACTCCGAGCCACTGGCTGCGATCTGCCGCTGGAAGTCATTCCCTACAATGACGAGCGCTTTGCCCTGCCGAAAAACAGCACCTGGATTGAAAACCCGGAGTTTTACGGCTGGATCGCCCGCCGCTGTGCACACCCGATGATGCGCAAGTATCTGCCGCTGACGATGAGCAACTACCAATACTGCGACAGCGACATCGTGTTTCTCAGCGATCCGAGCAAGGTGCTTCAGGATCACTCGGGCTTTGTGGTGGCCTGCACCGAGTGGAACAAACCGCAGTGGACGGTGTGCCCGGAGTCCAAGGCTTTTCTGGCCGAACGCTGCTCCACCTGGCAGCAGAAGGTGTTTTGCGCCGGGCAGTATGCCTGCGACCGCGCCTTGTACACGCAGGCAGGTCTGATCGAATTTGCGGAGCGTCCCGCCAATCAGGCGGCATGCCTGCACTTTTCACTGCATGACCAGCCAGGCACAAACCTCTTTGTGCTAAGCACGGATGTGCCGATGACGAACCTCACGCTGCCGCCACACCGGATGGAGTCCACTTGGGCGGGCGACTATCCAGGCAGCTACGCTCAGCTCTGGGAAGCTCCGGGCAGCAAACCCTACCTGATGCATTGGGCAGGAGGTCTGCTGGATGAGCCGCAACCAATCAACGAACTGTTTTTCCAATTCCTCACGCGTGCCGAGCGTGAGGAGTGGGATCAGCAACTGGCGGCGCGACGCATTGCAGCTGCTAAGCGCGGACACTGGCCTCTGGGCGTGCGTCTTCTCAACCAGGTGGTGCGCCTGGTGGACAAACGTTTCTGGGTCCAATGGCGGCCGCTGAATGCGTGAGCGTCTGAACTGCTGCCAATCCAAGACCATGACAGGCATTCTCTCCATCAACGACCCCTCCCAGACCGGCGGACTTGCCAGCTACCAACGCCAGCTGGCAGTAACCCTGTCGGAACTGGGACTTCCGGGCTGGTTTGGCTTTGTGCAGACGACGAACTGCGGGCCGACTCATGACATCACCTGGCGCAAGACTAGGCTGGCGTCCAAACTGCCATGGCAGGTGCTGCGCCACATCTTTTACAAGCTGGCCCCTCGCCCCGCCCTGCATGGCGCGCTCGAACGGCTGGCTGGCAAGGCCTGGTCCGAGTCCTCCTTCAAGGGTGCCATCGAAGGAACAGGCCAGTTGCACTTTGTCGGCACTGGTTGGGATTTCATGGGTCTGGCGGCAGCACGGCTGGCCAGAAAAAAAGGCATGGGCTTCACCGTCTGGCCCGCTGTGCATCCGGGCAACTGGGGGGATGATCACATTGATGTGCGCCTTTACCGCCAGGCAGACGCGGTGTTTTGCCAAAGCGACTATGAGCGCAGCCATCTGGCAGCTCTGGGAGTACCTGAGGCAAAACTGGTGCGCTGCGGACTGCCGCCCATGTGCCGCGAAGATGGTGACAGCACCCGGCTGCGCAGCCGCCTGGTGATCGGCGAACGTCCCGCCGTGCTGTTTCTTGGACGCCGTGATGAGGGCAAAGGCTACCCGGCCCTGCTGGATGCATGGCCCCTGGTGCTGCAACAATGTCCGGATGCAGTGCTGCTGCTGGCGGGCCCAGGTGACTCAGATGCAGCCAGACTCGCACCAATTTCCGCCGAGAACGTGCGCGATCTCGGCTGCCCTTCGGAACAAGAGAAAGCCGACGCCTATGCGGCCTGCGATATTTTTTGCCTGCCTTCTGCACACGAATCCTTCGGGATCGTGTACGTAGAGGCCTGGTCCTACGGCAAACCCGTCCTTTGTGGCACCGCTCCAGCAAGCCGAGAACTTGTGGAGCATGGAATCACAGGTGTGTGGGCTGATCAACAGCCGCAGCAGTTGGCCGCTGGCCTGCTGCGGCTGTTGATGCACCCGGATGAAAGCCGCCGCATCGGTCAGGCTGGCCTGGCTCATCAGCGCCGGAACTACACGACCGCGCAAACGGCCGCCTGCCACCTGCAGGCATGGAAGATCGCCACACCGAACTGACCCCACCGACCTCATGATCGAAGCGACCCTCATTATTCCCACCTGCAACCGCCCGGCCGATCTGGAGCGCTGCCTGCGCGCTCTAGCTCCACAGTTGGAACTGCATCCCTGTGAAGTGATCGTGTCGGATGACAGCCGTGATCAGCGCACGCAGGCCATGCTGAAAGCGGAGTTTCCCTCGGTGAAAATCACCTTCGGCCCCCGAAGCGGCCCTGGCGCAAACCGCAATGCAGGCGCCCGGCAGGCATCCGGCGAGTGGCTGATTTTCATCGATGATGATGTCATTCCAGCTCCCGGTTTTTTGAGTTCCTATCTTTCGGCCTTTGCCACCGCAAAGGACACCCATGTTTTTCACGGCTTGACGGTGGCCACACCGGAGAAAAACTCCCTGCTTTGGGAGGCACCGGAAGTGCTGGGGCCGCTGCCATGCTTTCCCTCCTGCAATTTCGCCATCCGGCGGGAGTTGTATGCAAAGTCAGAAGGGTTCGACGAACGCTTCAATCCTTCCTTTGAGGACATCGAGTTCTCTTCGCGGCTGCAAGGCCAGGGAGAATCCTGTGGATTTGTGGCCGCTGCTGTCGTCCAACATCCACTGCGGCCGCTGCCATGTGCCAAAAAACTGGCACTGCGCTGGGAGCCGCGCGTGATCTCCGCACTGGACATGGGTGCCAGTCCGGCAGTGCTGCCTCTGCTGCTGACCAAGCACGTGGTGCTGGTCATTGCGTCCAGGTTTCGTGGTGCCCGTCTGTGCTGGGACAACTGCAAAGCAGCACTGCTCTTTGCCGGTGAATTCTCTTGGTTCCTGGTGCTGCTGCCGTCCTGGCTGCAGCGGCATGCGAAGGCAAAGCGGAGCCCCTTCTGGGAACTGCAAAGAAGCCTGGGCAACACGCCCCTGCGCTACGGATTGTAAAGAACACGGCCACACATCGTGCCATGAATCTTGCTGAACTCATTCAACGCGCCTGGCGGCGCTGGGACCTGCTGCCAGGACCCGGCCAGATTTTGCGCAAAGGCCTGCTCTGCCTGCGTGGTGCGCAGATTGGCACGGGGACCTGGCTGCCAAAGGTGCATTTGCCGTGGCCGCATCAGTTGTCGCTTGGCAAGAAGTGCATCGTCGAGCCTGATGTCTTTTTCAAATATGACGGTTTCTGGAAGCCTGGCCCCTCAATCAAGATCGGCGACCGGGTGTTCATCGGCAGAAACACCGAGTTCAACATTTGCTGCGGTATCACCATCGCAGACGACTGCCTGATCGCCAGCGGCTGCACCTTTGTGGACAGTGACCACGGCACGGACCCTGACCGGCCCATGAATGAGCAGCCCATGAAAGGCACCCAAATCGTGCTGGAAGAGAATGTCTGGATCGGAGCCCAATGCATGGTGCTGAAAGGCGTGCGGCTCGGACGAGGCGTCGTCATCGGCGCGGGATCAGTCGTCACCAAATCGGTTCCAGCCGGTGAGGTGTGGGCCGGAGTGCCTGCACGCCGGCTCAAACAGCAACCGATTAAAAATGCAGCTTCGGAACCCTGCACCCGCACTGCAGAAATTCTGCCTGCCGTCGTCCTATGAAAATCGCCGCCACAGGTTACGTCTCAGAACAAGCCGGAAGTGTCGCCTCGGCCAATGCGCTGCTGCTGCGTTCGCTGCTTGATGCCGGGCATGAAGTGGACTTCTTTTCGAAGCCGTCGTTTGTCGATCCGCGCCCATGCGTTGGCGAGCATGCGGGGTTTCGCTTCATCACCACGGACAACGTCGGTCCAGATCGTTTTCGGGCAAAGATGCAGCACCTGCCGGTGCTCGGCTTTCTCGCCTGCCGGCTTGACTGCGCCACCTACACGCGGCTGCTGCTGCAAAACATCCGCCAGGAGCACGAGCAGCGGCGCTATGATCTCTGCCTGTGGCTGGGAGACTACGTACCGGGCCGCGTGAAAAACCTGCCGATGGTCAGTTTTGCGCAGGGTCCGCCCGGAACCGATGCACGCTCAATCGTTTCACGCTTCAACGAAGTTCGCAGGCTCGCAGGCTTCAGGCGTGCCATGCAGTGGTATGTCCTGGCAAAGCTGCGCCTTTCTGCGCTTGGACTGCCACCGTTGCAGTATTCAGATCACATCATCGTGGGCAGCATGCAGTCCCAAAGAACGCTGCATGAGCTGTATGGTGTGAATCCAGCCCGCACCTCATCGCTGCCGTATCCGATTGATTTGAAGTTATTTCAGCCGCCTGCTAAAGCCGCGACGCAAGGGGCCGAACTGCGGGTGGTGTGGCTGGGCCGCATCATTCCACGCAAGCGTCTTGACCTGTTTCTGCGCGGGGTGGAACTAGCCATCCGGCAGGGGCTGCGCGTGAAGGCCACGATTGTCGGAGGAACCGGCTTCATTCCGGGCTATGAAAAAATGATCGAGTCGTTTCCCTTTCCGGACCGGCTGCGCTGGATCAAAGCCCTGCCCCGCACCGAGGTGCCAGCGCTGCTGCATCAGCATGATGTCCTCGTGCAGCCTAGTGATGAAGAGAACTTCGGCTCCTCAGTCGCCGAGGCCCAGGCCTGCGGGTTGCCGGTCATTGTGGGACATACCAACGGCAATGCGGACTACCTGTGCGCACGCGACCTGCATCTGGCGGATGACCGACCGGAGACGCTGGCTCAGGCGCTGACCCACATGGCACGGCCCACTCTGCCACAGCCTCAGGTGTCCCGTGCGCTGGCGGAGCGCTGCTTTGACCTGCAGCAGATCACCACGCAGCTCACCACCATCCTGCACGCCGCCACGGATTCCCCATCGCCAGCCACACATCTGCCCTTCATGATGATGCATCCCACCATCGACGTCATCATTCCAACATTGAAGCGTCCGGATCATCTGCGGCGCTGCCTGCTGGCGCTCAGCCGGCAGGATGCTTCTATCAATAATATCTTCGTGGGGATTCGTGCGGATGACGAGCTAAGCCGCACACTGCTGCGGGAATTTGAAGACACGCTGCCGGTTCGGGCCGTGGAAGCACGCGGCGTGGGTGTGGTGGGCTCGATGAACTCCTGCCTAGCAGAGTGCCGGGCAGAATGGATCGCGCTACTGGATGATGATGTGGAGATTCCGCCGCACTGGCTCAGCACCATGCTCGGCCATCTGCTCTCACGCTCTGATGTCGTTGCAGCGGGCGGCAAAGATCTGCTGATGGACTACCCGGACATGCGCCGCACCGAACCGCTGGTGCAGGATGTGGGGCAGATTCACTGGTTTGGCCGCATCACCGGCGGGCATCATCGCGCTGGTGGCGCGCCCCGTCTTGTGCAGGTGCTGCGTGGCTCGAACTGCCTCTTCAACGCCGATTTCCTGCACCGCTGCGGCTTTGAACGAGGCCTGCGCGGCAAAGGTGCCCAAGTGAACTGGGAACTCGCCCTGGGGCTGCAGGCCCGTGCTGGCAAGCGGTGCATGATTTTTGATCCAACGGTCGGCGTGATTCACAACGTCGCCCCTCGGCACGATGGCGACACGGTTCATCGCGGCATCTTCAACTTCGAAGGCACCAGTGACATCGCCTACAACGAAACCTTCGTGATTCTGCACCATGGACGCGGACTACAGCGCTGGACCATGCTGCTCTGGCAGATCTGCGTCGGCAGTCATGTGTGTCCAGGTCTCGCACGGGCAGCAGACTTGGTGCTGCGTCCAGATTCAATGCCGATGCAGCGCTTTGCCGCCACTTTCGCAGGTCGGCTGGCCGCCGTGCGCCACTGCCTCGGCTGGGAGCCGAAAACGCATCATCCCAAACTCCCGGCACAGGTGAGCGAAGCCAAGTGCTGAGCCCCGCAGCCTGAGAACCCGACAAGCTCATGATCACCTTTTTATACCGTCACCGGCTCCAGCCAAGGCTCTTCAGCCTTGAATGGATGAAGACTTGGCTGAAGCGCATCTGGACGCTGCCAGAACTGCTGGGCTACTGCCTTCAAACCCTGCGGCTCCGGCTGCGCGGTGCACAGATCCCGCCCAGCACAGTACTGGCGCGTCTGACTGTGCATGGAGATGCAACGAATCTGCGCATCGGCGAGTGCTGCTGCATCGGTGTCTCCCGCATGCAGGCGCATGCGCGGATCGAGATCGGCGACTTTGTGGTGATCAATGACGGCGTCAAAATCATCACCGGCTCGCATGACATCCACTCTCCCACCTATGATCACCTCTTTGCGCCGATTGTGATCGAAGACCACGCGTGGATCGCAACGGACGCGATGATTTTAAAGGGCGTGACGATTGGCCGTGGTGCGGTCGTCGCCGCAGGTGCCGTGGTCGTGAAAGATGTACGCCCGTTTGCGGTAGTGGGCGGCAATCCGGCAAAGGAGATCGGCACCCGCAACATCGAACGCTTCGAGTACATTCCCTCATCATGGTTTGCAGCGGTGATGGCCTGGGTGGGTCGCAATCCAGTTTTGGATCACACCCCGGCCACGAGGCATGCCACCGGACCGCTGGCAGCGCCAGAAATGGTTTCAAACTGAGAGCATGGAATTCATCATTGCCATCCTGATTGTGCTGCCGGCGTTTTTTCTCGCCGCTTCACGCTCGAGCTACTTGCTAGATTACGTGTTCTTCGTGGTCGCGTTGAACCGTGGCATCCGGCGGCTGGTAGATTTCTATTTTAATGGTGCCTTCAATCCGCTTTCGCTGATCAGCCTGACCCCGCTGGTGGCCAGTGCGCTGCTGCTCTTTCCGGCCTATTCGCGCATTCATCTGCTGACACCACGCAGCCGAAAAATCGCCAGTCTCCTCATCCTGGCCCTCGGG
Organism: Verrucomicrobia bacterium 12-59-8; assembly: GCA_002279765.1. Next base: position 18,504 of record NCCR01000059.1, read on the forward strand.
CATGGCATGGCGGTTGGCTTCATGAATGCAGGTGTCGGGGCCGTGTATTCTCTCGGTGAGTGGATGGCGGGCGTCGGGGCCTTTCTGTTTGCCGCCACCGCGCCTGTTTCATCGAAGACGGCGGACCGCTGGATGAAATCCTCCGGCTACGCCGCCTTGATTGTGGCGGTGTATGGTTGGTACCAATATCTCACGATCCCCCCCTGGGATGCGTTTTGGGTCACTGCAGTAAATTTCGTCGGCTACCTCGGTCAGTTGCGGCCCATGGAGATGTCCGTGTTCTCCACGATGCACGAACGCGGCCCCTGCGCGAGCTTCCTGGCCTGGGCCGCCATTCCCATGATCTTGCACCCGCGCTGGCGCATTCTGGGCGGGTTGCTGACGGTCGGCCTGCTCTTTTCCGTGGTCCTGCTGACGTTGAGCCGCAGCATGTTCATCATCGTTGGCTTGGTCGTCGTGTTACAGCCCGCTTTGTCCAAGGGCCGCGGCATCGGACGCGTCCTGCTGTTTGCCGCGCTCATGGCCATCGGAGCGAGCTATGGCATGGACCACATGCCCGGAGCTGAGCGAATTCAGAAGCGCTTTGAAACCGTCGCTGATATACAAAATGACGGCTCGTTTCAGGGGCGCCTGGAGATTTTCACGCAAGGCATACCGTGGATTATCCAGCACCCGCTGGGACTTGGTCTCGGCAGTTCCGGCGTCGGTGGCCGAATTGCCGGGGGTGCCAAGGAAGGCTGGTGTGACAGCGGTTACATCGAGGTGTTCAGCCAGTTTGGCTGGATTGGTGGTCTGGCCTTCTTCGCGGCTATGTATCAAATCTGGTCGGAGTTGTCACGCCGCATCCAGCAGGGTGGCAACGATCCCTTTTTATTCACTGGCAGAGCCGTGCTGCTCGGTTGCCTCGTGTTTCTTTACGTGGGCAATGTCTTCGGTGGGTTCTCGCTCTTCTGGGTCTTCCTCGGCATCTCGCTCAACCGCCTGACGAAACCTGTGTTGCACGCCCCTCCGGCGCAATGCCACGACATGTCGTCAATGCCGTGGGATCAGCCGCATTCAGCCCTTGGATGAAGCCCTCGAAAATCACCCCCCCCGATACACATGAAAATCGCCTACGCCATGATCAACTGCAACCGCCGGGACGGCAGCGCCCGCGCAGTCAACGAAGTCGCCGAACGGCTGGCGAAAAAGCACGATGTCCATCTCTACGCCCGCAAGGCGGAGGATCTGGACCTTACGCAAATTTCCTGGCATCGCGTGCCGGGGGTGAACTGGGCGGAGGTGATCGACTTCGGCAGCTACTACCTCGAAGTGAACCGCCGTGTGCGTCCGGGGCAGTTTGACATCGTCCACTCCATCGGCTGCAACACCCAGCGCGGCAATGTGATCACAATTCAAAACATCCAGCCCGCGAAGAAGCAGATTCTCGACCGGCTTGGCCGCGCGGAAAACGTCTCTCCAGCACGGCGTCTCACGCGCGGAGAAGCGGCTGTATCAGCACCGCGAGGGGAGCAAGACACCGATGTTCCTGCCTGTGTCGCGGGGTGTCGCAGCAGAATTGCAGAAGCATTACGACATCGGTGCGGCTAAAGTGCGCATCGTTCCCAACGCGGCTGACACGGTGCGGTTCAAACCCCTCGGCACCGAGGCGCGCAAAGCCTGGCGCTCGAAAAACAATGTGCCGCAGGATCGCATCATGGCGATCTTTGCAGGCGGTGAATGGGCGCGCAAGGGGCTGGACTTTGCCATCCAGGCCATGGGGCATCTCAAGGATGTGCCGCTGACGCTGTATGTGGCCGGCGATGACCCGGACCGCGCGCGCTTCACGCAGATGGCACGTGACACCGGCGCTGCGGAGAACATCATCTTTGGCGGCTTCCGCAAAGACATGCCTGAAGCGCTTGGCGCGGCAGACTTCTTCCTGTTTCCCAGCTGGTATGAGGCCTTCAGCCTCGCCACCATCGAAGCCGCCGCCTGCGGCCTGCCGGTGGTGGCCACAAAGATCAACGGCACGGAAGATTTCATCTCCCCCGGTGAAAACGGCGACTTTGTCGAACATGATGCAGTGAACGTCGCTGCGGTGCTGCGTCGGTTGTGCGAGCAGCCGCTGCACCTGAAGACGATGGGTGCCAATGCACGTGAGCGCGTCGAGCTGAACTACACCTGGGACCGCATCGCGCAGATGACAGAAGATGCCTATTTGGAAACCCTTTCCCACTAAACACCATGGCATCCCACACACAGAGTGCTCACCATGCACGCCCGGCGCAGTTGTCACTGCTGGACGCCTGTCGCGGTGCGGCGGCGCTCTGGGTTGTCATATTTCATGCCTCGGTCGCTTACATTGTCAACGGCCACCGCGATTTGCTGGCCTGGCCACGATTTTTAATGGCATGCTGCGCGGCAGCACCCTCCGGGAATACTTTGCCGCACGCTGGAAGCGAATCTACCCACCATATCTCGTCGCGCTGTGCTGTGTTGTGGTAGTGCGTCTCTCCATCTTGGCGCTCATGTCCCGTGGATTTTTCCAGGGAGCCTTGCCGCCAGAGTCCCCTCTGGACTACGGTCTGGGCTACTGGCTGGCCAATGTGGCGCTGGTCCAGCTTCCCACCGGTTACACCAGCTACCTGGCCATCTCCTGGAGCCTGTGTTACGAGATCATGTTTTACGTGCTGGCAGGCGGTCTGTGGTGGCTGGCAACGGTCGTTCGCAGCAGCCAAAACCGGACGGTACTGCTGGTGACACTGCTGAACTTCTGCAGCCTGGCCTCTCTCGTCTGGCTGTCCACCTTCAAAAGCACCTGCCCTTTTCCATTGGACCGCTGGTATCAATTTGGGCTCGGAATGGCGATGTTTGTCCTGATCAACCGCAAACAGATGCAGCTGGCACGATCTTTGCAGATGCAATCCATCGTGGTCATCTTGGCAACGTTGGTACATGCCTGGCACTCGTCACCGATCAAGGCGGTGGATGCGTTCTTTGCAGACAGGACTCTGGTGCTCTGCGTGCTCGGGTTCGTCGTGTTTGTCACTGCATTGGCGCGCTTTGACCGCCAGATTTCCACCCACTGGCTGATTGTCCAGTTTCGGAAGCTGGGGACCATTTCATACAGCCTCTATTTGTTTCACATGATACCCATGCCGTTTGTCGATGCGGTGCTGCGGCGCGCCGGTCTCGAAGGGTCGCTCTATCTGGTCAATGTTGCTGCGCAGACCGTCACGGCGCTCATAGCTGGGATGCTCTTTCACAGGCTCGTGGAGAAGCGCTTTTTTGAAACCAAGAAACGCCTCATCGAAGCAGCGCCCCTGCAGTGTCAGCCTACTATCTAATACCATGCATATCCTCATTGTCAGCCACTCCAGCGCCACCGCGCTCAATCAGGAAATCTATGCCCGCGTCCAGCGTGAAACGGGCTGGAAGATCACCCTCGTGGTGCCGGACCGCTGGCACGATGAGTTTGGCAACGCCCTGCGCCAGGAGCCATGCAAGGGAATGGAAAATTCGGTGATCCGCTGTGCCGTCTGGAAAAACGGCAGCATCATTTTCCACGTGTACCGCATGCGCTGGCAGCGCTTCCTGCGCGAGCTGAAGCCGGACTTGATCTACATGAATCATGAACCGTATGCGCTGGCGACTGCGCAAGTCTGCCATGCCAACAACCGCTCGATCAAGGTGCCGTTCGGATTCTATTCCTGCCAGAACATCAACAAGCAGTATCCCGCGCCCTTCTCCTGGCTGGAAAAAATGGTCTATCGCTCATCCAGTTTCGCTCTGCCGATCACAGATCGTGTGGCGGACGTGCTGCAGGCCAAAGGCTACTGCGGCAGGCAGACGGTGTGCGCTCTACCACTGGACCCCGAGCGTTATCATCCACGTCTGCGCGCAGAGCCGCCGGAGCGTTTTCCAAAGACCGATGTTCCCGTCGTTGGCTATGTGGGGCGTTTGATCGAGCCCAAAGGCCTGCGCACGCTGGCGGCGGCGCTGGGCCGCATCCGTGATCTCGACTGGCGCATGGTCCTTGTCGGCACGGGGGAGTTTCAGCAGGAGTTTGAACAACTGCTCACTGAGCAGGGCGTGCGTGAGCGCATCTACTTCGCCGGTTATGTGCCGCATGATGAAACGCCTCGCTGGCTGGCCGCCATGGACATGCTGGTGCTGCCTTCCGAAACTCAGGCGAACTGGGAGGAGCAGTTTGGCCGCGTGATCCCCGAAGCGATGGCCTGCGGCACGGCGGTGATCGGCTCCGACTCCGGTGAGATTCCGTATCTCATCCGCCAGAGTGAAGGCGGTCTCGTCTTCACCCAGCGCGATTCCGCTGCACTGGCCGTCATGCTGCGTCAGCTCATCAGCGGACCAAAGCTGCGCCGTCAGCTGGCGGAAAATGGCAGGCATTGGGTCGAGCGTGACATTTCAATTCCTGCGGTGGCGCAGAAGATGATCGAAACATTCACAGCTGCGGTCACGAAGCAGCAACCCTGTCGTGCGGAGAATCAACCGTCGTTCAAATCCAGCCATGCGTTTGCACAGTCCTGAACTGCTCTGGCAGTGGAGCCGCGACCTGTTGCGTCGTGGCTGGAAACTGCCGGCGCGCATCGTGAAGACGGTAAACTTCACGCTGCACAAGTGCCTGCTGCCCGCCGAAGCGGAAGTGGGCGAAGGCGTGATCCTGGAGCACTACGCACTGGGCATCGTGATGCATCCGCAGGTGCGCATCGGCAAGCGCTGCCGCATTTATCATCATGTCACCCTGGCGGCGGAAACGTGGATCGGCTCACCGCACTTCATCACCCTCGAAGATGATGTGACGATAGGCGCCCACTGCATCGTCGTGGCACGCCCAAACACACCGCTGACGGTCGGTCAGAAGTCCGTGCTCGGCGCGGGCTCGGTGCTGACCAAAAGCATTCCTCCCTTTGAAATTTGGGCCGGCAATCCGGCACGCAAAATCGGCAACGTTTCACACCCCTCATGATTGCACAACTCGGCATGAACCTGAAGGCCTCCGCCGGTGGCGTGGACCGTTATTTCAGCGGCCTGAACAACGCCCTGACGCAGCAGGGCGTGCGCGTCAAAGCGTACGGCTTTGGAGACTCTGACAAGGCCACCTGCCTGGGACCTGCGAACAAACCGCTCATGCAGCGCTGGAAGGCGGTGCGGGAGGCGGTGGTGCCACGGCGCGGCAGATTGCTGGCATCCCACTTCGCGCTCTATGCGCTGCCTGCACTGCTGGGACGGCGCTGGGACGGGCATGTAGTACACTTCCACGGTCCCTGGGCCAGCGAATCCCAACGCGAAGGCGGTAAGCCGCACACCGTGATGTGCAAACGCATGCTGGAGCGCGCGGTGTATCACCGTGCTGATCGTTTCATTGTGCTGTCAAAGGCATTTCGTGACCAGCTCTGCCAGGGTTATGGCATTCCAGAGGACCGCGTGCATGTCATTCCCGGCGGCGTGGAAACGGATCATTTTCAACCCCTCGACGTGGGGGAAGCACGGCAGCAGCTCCTCTGGCCGCAGAAGCATAAAATCCTTGTCTGCGTGCGCAGGCTTGCACGCCGCATGGGACTGGAGGCGCTGATCGAAGCCTTTGCCCAGGTCACCCTGCAGCACCCCGACGCGAAACTCATGATCGGCGGTCAAGGGCCTTTGCGGGAGGAGCTAGAGCAGCAGGTCCAGCACGCAGGCTTGTCAAAAAATGTCGAATTTCTTGGCTTTATCCCGGAGGCCACGCTGCCAGTGGTGTATGCGGCGGCGGACCTCTCCATTGTGCCCAGTTCTGCCTTGGAGGGTTTTGGTTTGATCTCGCTCGAATCTCTCGCCTGTGGCACTCCGGTGCTGGTGACTCCCGTCGGCGGTCTGCCGGACACGGTGCAGGGTCTGGGTGATGATCTGGTTTTGAAAGGAACGAGCGCGGATCACATCGCCGAGGGGCTGCAAGGCTGGCTGGCTGGGACGCTGCGCATCCCTTCGCGTGAAGCCTGCCGCGAACATGTGCTGCGCACTTTCACCTGGGACCGCATCGCCAGACAGGTATGCGAAGTGTACCAAGAAGCCGGATGGCGGCCGCAATGATCATGAAACGAACCGCACGCATCACCCTGCTGTTCCTGCTCTCCGCCGGACTCTGGCTGGCCTTGAAGCCGACCTTGGGAAACCGTCGTCTGACTTTCCTGCCGCAGCACTGGTCCGAGTACCTGGACTACATGGACTTCTGGCTGAATCTGACCGCATTCGCCATCCTCGGTGCCACCGTATGGCTGGCGTTTGGAGCCCTTGAAAAAGTACTGCGCCGCCTGTGCTTGATGATTGGATTGATTACCCTGCTGAACCTCATGCTGGAGGTGCTGCAATCGTCGATCCCAGGCCGCGCGATGGATCAGGCAGATGTCTGGGCGGGATTGCTGGGATGTATGTTTGGCATTGCCTGCGGGATCGCGGTGCAGTTGTCCAGCGTTCGGAAAAAGACCGGTGGCAATGCGCCGCAGGTGCTGTTCCTCGATCAAACCGGACATCTGGGCGGCGCGGAGCTCATGCTGCTGGACATAGCCGCCGCACGCGCTGCTGACAGCGAAGTCGCTTTGTTCCAGGACGGCGAGTTCCGCACCACCTTGGAAAACGCCGGCGTGAAAACCAGTGTGTTCAAACTGGGTGACGAAGCTTCCACGGTGGACAAGCAGGCGGGTCTCGGAAGCATTCTGAGCTCCATCCCCGCCATCCTGGATCTGACGTTGAAGATCGCCCAGGCGGCCCGTGCGTTTGACGTGGTGTATGCCAACACCGCCAAAGCATTGATCATTGGCGGCCCAGCTGCGTGCCTGGCAGGACGCCCCTTGATTTTTCATCTGCATGACATCATTGCAGACGGGCACTTCAGCACCCTCAACCAGCAGGCGCTGGTCCTTTGTGCGAACTGGTGCGCCCGCAGCGTGATCGCCAATTCGGAAGCGACGAAGGCTGCGTTCATTGCCAGCGGTGGTCGTGCCGAGCTTTGCGTGGTCATTCCCAATGGCTTCCACATTCCGGCCGCACGCTCACCCGCCGAAAAAGAGAAAGTGTTGCGCGCAGGCCTGGGAATTCAGCCTGATGCGTGGACTGTCCTGATGGCTGGACGGCTGTCGCACTGGAAGGGGCAGCATGTGCTGCTGGAGGCGCTGAAAGCCGTGCCGGGCGCACATGCCGTGCTGCTGGGAGACGCGCTGTTCACCGATGAAGACCGACTGTATGCACAGCAGTTGCACTCACAGGCAGAGGAACCCGATCTGGCAGGCCGGATTCACTTCGCGGGTTTTCAGGCGGAGACCATGGCTTATTTCGACATGGCGGATGCAGTGGTTCATGCATCAGTGTTTCCCGAACCTTTTGGCCGCGTCATTGTGGAAGGCATGCTGGCCGGCAAGCCGGTGATCGCAGCGCGTGCCGGTGGAGCAGCCGAGATTGTCCAAAACGAAGAGACGGGCCTGCTTGTGGCTCCCGGAGATGCGCAGGCCCTCGCCGCCGCCTTGCTGCGTCTGCAAAATGATGAGGCCCTTGCCTCCAACATTGCGCGCCAGGCGCAGCAGACCGCACGCGACACCTACGCTCTGCACGCAGTGCAGGCCAAAATCGAAGCCGTCATCCGTCAGACCGCCAGCCGCAAGTCATCACAGAAAACCGGAGCGGCGGCCGGCACGCCGATCCAGCAGACGGCATGAACATTTCCCCCTGTCCTTTCACCCCCAAAACCACCGCCATGAGCAGCCTCAAATCCAAACGTCGCATCGCCATTGTACACGACTGGCTTCCAGTCTATGGAGGCGCCGAACGCGTGCTTGAGCAGATGCTCAAAGTGTACCCAGATGCCGATGTCTTCAGCCTCATCGATGCCCTGGACGAGGAGAACCGGAAGTTTCTGAATGGCAAGCCGGTCAAAACCTCCTTCGTGCAAAAACTTCCAGGCGGCAAAAAGTACTACCGGCATTGTTTCCCGCTGATGCCGCTGGCGATCGAACAGTTTGATTTCAGCCCGTATGACATGGTGATCACCAGCAGCTACGCGTTTGCCAAAGGCATCATCACCGGACCACGCCAGCTGCATCTGTGCTACTGTCACTCACCCATTCGTTACGCCTGGGATCTGCAGGCACAATATTTGAAGGAATCCAAAATGGACCACGGGCTGATGACCTGGTTCGTGCGCAGCATGCTGCATTTCATCCGCATGTGGGACAGCCGCACGGCGGCCGGCGTGGACGCGTTCATGGCCAATTCGCGCTTCATCGCGCGGCGCATCGAGAAAGTGTACCGCCGGGATGCGACGGTGGTCTATCCACCCGTCAACATCGATCGCTTCGAGACGTGCAGTGAAAAGGAGAATTTTTATGTGACGGCATCACGCTTGGTGCCCTACAAGCGCATGGACCTCATCATCCAGGCTTTCAACGGGACGCCGGACCGCCAGCTCGTCGTGATTGGCGATGGACCAGAGCTGCCCAAACTGCGCCGTCTTGCAGGTGCCAATGTGAAGGTGCTCGGCTGGCAGCCCCAGGAGGTGCTGAAGAGCCACCTGCAGCGGGCCAAAGGATTTGTCTTCGCCGGTGAGGAGGACTTCGGCATCATTCTGCTGGAGGCCCAGGCCAGCGGCACACCCGTGATAGCGTACGGTCGCGGCGGTGCGCTGGAGACCGTCATTGAGAATCAAACCGGGATGTTTTTTGGTGAGCAGAGCATTGAATCCCTCCAAGACGCCATTGCCGAATTTGAAACACGTGAGTGGAATGCACTGAAGTGCCGGCAGAATGCGGAGCGGTTCAGCGCCAATCTGTTTCGTGAGCGGTTTCAACAATTCGTCGAAGGTGAGTGGGAGCGGTTTGCAGCGATGTCCTCCGGGGTGGACACCACCGCTGAAAGCAGCCATGACTGGCGGCACCATACGCCGCAGGATAAGATGATCGACGCAGAAGAGGACCTTGCGCTGGGGAAACAGCTGCTGCTGCCAGCCTGAGCGGGAAGGCAGGAACGTCATACCGGGCTGCCACACGACGGGCAGCGGTCTCGGACCTGGGGTGCCAACCTCGGTTTTGAAAAGCATGTCTGACTGATGGCGGAGCCATGCCGTCAAACGACGGTGAACTGTAACTGATGGCGGAGCTTTGCTGTAAAAAGCCGAATATTAGAAAGTGTCCTGATGGCATAGGTTGCAATGGATGATGCCAAAAGGTCGTCGGCAGGGGGTAAGACGCGCCACCGGCACGAGATGTTCGTGCGTCTGTGAGGCTAGGCAGGCGCAGCGCCCCCCCAGCTAAGAAGGGGGCTCCAGGCTGCTTTTGTGCAAGCCTGTTCCAGCGTCAGTAGATGCTTCAGGAATTTTTGGAGGGGCAGGCCCAAAAAGGACCATTCACGCCCTTCACGAGTAAGCATATGCTTAACCCGATTTAAGCCATGCAAGCGTCCCAACGGCCACTCCCGTGCTTTATAATTCATGATGATTCTGAACAATCGAGTTTTCATGGCAAATGTCACTCCTCAGTCGGGCTTGGTCCTGAACAGGGGCTGCCAACGTCTTTTCTGGTGCCTGCTGCTCACATTGATCACCGCCGGGCCACTCCATGCCCAGCATGGCACCTCGGTATCGGCCAGGTTTGCAGCTGTTAAAGGCGTGGTGATGGCTTCCTCTCAAGGCGGCAGTGAAAAACAAATGCACAAAGGCGACAGCATTCGCTCCGGAACAGTCATTTCGTCCGGTGCAGAAGCTGGCGCTTCATTGAAACCACTGCCGACGTTGCATGTGATCATCTATCCCGATACGAAAATACGGTTTGATGGAGCGGACATCAATCCCGATGGCGGCGGCAACGTGATGTGCAGCATCGTCGCAGGAAAAGCATTGTTTCACATCGATCAAGTCCCGGAAGGAACCACCAACGGCAGGGAACTTCCACCACTGATCAAGGTGACCGTCGCCACCGAAGAAGGAGTGATCTTGAACATCATGGGTGGGAAACCAGAACCCGCTGATCCCAGCACGCCGGGAGAGAAAACCGGCGCACAAACCAATTCCGCCACCTGGACCGTGCAGCATGATGAAGGCAGAACCGTGGTGGCGGTGGGTGAAGGACTGAGCAGGGTCAGCATCGGCAAAGGCTCGGCAGCAGGGACTGGTGAAGTGGGCGGACAGGTCAAGGTGCCGGAGGGTTCCGTGATCTGGCTGTTTAACCGTGGCGGCAAGATCGAGGCCGAACTGGTGGATACTCAGTCAGGCAAGGTCACGAACCTCTCTGGCGGGCCGTCCAGCGGCAACAGTCTGGTGCAGCAGTCGAAGCAAATACTCCCATCTCCATCTTCGAGCAGTACGACCTCAACGTCCGGCACAACAACGCCCGGCACATCACCCGGCACGTCCGGAAACCTGCCAGGCAATCCTTCGTCCAATCCCGATCTCTCAACTCCGCAGAAACCACTCCCAGTGGTTTCTGCAGACACCCCTTGATTCAGCCGATGCCCCCCAAACGCCCACCCACTCTTCGAGCTTCCGCAGCACTGCTGGCATGCTGCGCGATACTGCATGCAGGGATCGCAGACGGACAGGATGCGCTGCGCGATGCAGCAGCCGGCACCAAGGCTTCACTGGCAGCCCCGGCGGACGAGAACGTGCCGGAAACTAAAGATTCCGAGGATACCTTTCTTGACGAGTACATGAACTATCAAATGCGCCTGCTGAAAAACTGGAAGCTGCGCGTGTTTGCCTCCGGCACCTGGCGTTATGACTCCAACGTGTTCCTGCGTAATTTCAACGCCCAGCACGACATGCTGTGGAGCGCGCGTCCAGGCTTTCAATATTCCTACGGGGACGAAAAAGCCAAGCTGCAACTGCTCGCGGACTACAACGCACAGTTCAATTTTTATGACAAATTCAGCCAACAAAATTCGCTCAACCAGTTCTTGAGCCTGTCGCTGGCCTACCGCATGCAGAAAACGTCGATCAAGCTGTCAGGAATTTTCAACCAGGTCACCGGCGGTGATCTTGATGTGGGTGGGCAGGCGCAGCGGATCAATTTTTCTCCGCAGTTGCAAATCATGTATGAAGTCTCGGAGAAAGTCCGCATCGGCCTCTCCGGGCAGCTGCAGCAAACACACTACAACTCGCTGATTTCATCCCAGACCTGGAGGTTCGGCGTGTTTGCGGACTATGCCTTTTCCCCAAGATTCCGGCTGGGCCTGCAGTTCAATGAAATGATTCAGGAAGTGCAGCAGAGCTCTCGTGCGCCTGGAGTACGAGGCGTCCAAGAAGCTTTCGATCACGGGTTCGGGCGGGATTCACATGCTGCAAACGGCTTCAGCGGGAGATTCCACGCTGCCACTGGGCTCGCTTGGCATCAAGTATGCCGTCGGCCCCAAAACCTCGCTGTATGCGAATGCCTATGCACGGGCGCAGAACTCCCCTTCACTCGCCGGACAGTACTTCCAGTCTGAAGGTGTGCTGCTGGGCATCCAGCAGCAGCTGGGCACCAAAGTCACCGTGGGCGCGGATTTTGGCTACGATTTCTCCGAATACCATTCCTACCTCTCCGGAGTGGCAACCACCCGCCGAGACCATGTCCGGTTCGTGCGGCCTTGGTTGAAGTACACTCTCCACCGCCATCTCTCGCTGGATTTCTTTTACCAGCACACCACCAACGACTCCACCGGCAGCGGAGCACAGCCCTTTGAGCGAGATCTCGTCGGGGCTGGCCTCACCAGCTCGTGGTAGGCGGTCGCTCACAACCATAACCCACTCATCTTATGTTTTCACTTCAGCGTGTCTCCGGCATCAAAAGCCTCAACTGCGTCGGCGGTCTGCGTGGCATCTGCCTGGCGCTGTGCTATATCGGTCTGAACTCCGCCGTGAGTGCCCAACAACCGGCGTCATTTTTGTCTGGCCCCTCCAATCCGGAATCCCTCCAGAAGAGTGCCATTACGGCGGACTATCAGATCCGCGAAGGGGACATGGTGCAGGTTTCCGTGTTCAATGAGCCCGAACTGACCGCAGGCGGCAGGGTCAGAAAAGATGGCACCATCCAATGTCCTTTGATTGGTTCGATCAAGATCCAGGGATTGAGCCAGATGGGCGCGGCCCGCCTGATCGAGGCGGAATACCGCAAAGATTATCTGGTGAATCCGGAGGTGAACCTGTTCGTCTCCCAGTTCTCCGTGCAGCGCATCACCATCCTCGGCCAGGTGCAGCGGCCAGGCTCGCATGAGCTGCCGGCGGAAAAGGACCTGACCATACTGCAGGTTCTGGGTCTGGCGGGCGGTGCGACGCGCATCGCCAATCTCAAAAAGGTGCTCGTGAAGCGCCTCGTGGACGGCAGGGAGAAGATTTTCAAGGTGGACGTCAATAGCATGGCGTCCGGCAATCAGACCATGATGTTTTATGTCCACGAGGACGATGTCATCACCGTGCCCGAAAGCTTCTTTTAATATCATGCAACAAGCCTCCTTATCCCTCTCCCGCCCTGCATACGACCTGCCGCC
>NCCR01000325.1:0-7293 GCA_002279765.1 Verrucomicrobia bacterium 12-59-8
TTTTCTTCGTGAACGCCTTCGATTTTGGTGACCTTGCTGGTGAAGCGCCGTGCACGCTCGGTGCCTGGGTGTTTTTCCTCCTCGGTCTCGTCCAGACGCACTGCGAAGGGCAGCTTGTAGGTGCGATGCACTAGCGAGATGAGGTATTTGTCGGCACCAACAGTGATCGTCCAAGGGGCGGCGGCAAACTCCCACAGGATGCCCGTCAGCTTTTCATCGCTGTTTTTGATTTTCGCGATGGCCACGCAGGCGCTGGCGAGCTGTTCATCCGCCATCGCCGCACCAGATTCATCCAGTGTGGGCATTTCCTGAATGTAGTAGCCTTCCACTGAGTCCGTGCGGCTGGCATCAGCATCACGCTTGGGCTGGGCGTTCTTTTTCCAGCTCGTGATCATGAGATCAAACGGCAGGCTCTCGCTGGTAAAAGTGCGCCCCTTGCCTGCTGTGAGATCTTGAAATTTCGATTCGTCGATCACCAGGACGCTGCGCTTGGCCTTGGCATCCTTCTGCACTTTCTCGATCTCAATCACGCGATCGTGGAAACTTTGAAACTCATCGCTCAACTGGCCTTCACGCAGGTTCATGCTGCCCTCTTTGGCGAAGTGATGCGTCACCGCACCCGCAGCGATCATGAACAGGATGGCGAAGTGAGAAATGATGACGCCGATGGTCTTCGGTGACTTGCGGATGCGCATGATGCCGCCGCAGAGGAGGTTCACAAAGAGAACCGCCATGAGCGTATAACCGCCGGGCACGATGTAGAGCGGCAGGGAAACATTGCCGATGTCCCAATACGCATTGAAGGCCAGCGCACGCCAGCAGGCCCCTACGTCAATGCGGTCAATGAATGCCGACTCAAAGTAGCGCGCCTGACTTGCCACGAGGCCGTGCTCCGCCTGCTCCAGCGTGCCGAGAAAGGTGAGCACCAGCAGCATGACCAGCACCGAGGTGGCGAGGCCGAAGCTGGAAAGGAAGGCGAAGACTTTCGCGGGAAGAGATTTGGATGAGTCGGACACGACGGAGGTGCGGGGGCTGGGGAATGACGAAATCAAAAACAATGAACGACGAGCGCAGGCGCTTCAGCCGACACTATTCTTGCTTGGGCAGGTTCGGTTTGATCGACAGGCAGAAAGCATCAAAGGCGGCGGCGTTTTGATCCACGAGCGCCTTGGGTCCGGTGAGCTTGACGAAGATGGTGGCCTGATCGGCGGAATGAATGAGGCCGAGCATGCGGTAGCCGGTTTTCGCCGCCGTGACGCCGAAGCCCTTGAAGTCGCCATCGAACGCCACAAAGGACGCATCGCGGTTGAAGAAGGGCTTCTTCGGCAGGTTGGCGATTTCTTCCGCTGTGTAGGGTGCCTGACCCATCTGCGTGCGCCAACGGTTCACGTTGGCCTCCAGACCACCCGCCGGGCCGGGCATGAGAGAGATGTAGCATTCACCCTCCTGATTCGGGCCAAACCTCAAGTCCAGCAGGCGCATACCCATGGGGTCTGGAGTGGCAGATTCACTCCACCCTTCAGGGACGGTCCACGTCAGCAGTTCCCGAAAACTCGGCCTCTTCTGCGGCTCCTCTTTCGTGTCATCGTAAAAGCGCGTGGCACTGGGGATGTCGGCATGCGGCTGCGGGGCATAGCTGGAAATCTCACGCGATTCGGTGATGGCTTCACGCTCCTGCAAGCGGTCGCAGGAAGTCATGAGAAGGCTGCACGCGAGCAAAGCGCAGCAGGGTTGGAGATGGGTCATCGTATTGGAACGCATGAGAGGAAGAGATGATTAGCAGCATCCTCCGTGAATGCCACGAAGATGCACAACGGCGCGTAGATAGGCAGAGAGGAAATCTGGGGCGCAGTTCACGCGCCCTTGTGATCGGTGTGGCAGGCTTTGCAGTTCACCGCCGCCTTGTAGGCAGCGGCACCGGCAGGGTCTTTCGCCTGCACCTTTTTCACGGCACCAATGAGCGCCTGACATTTGGTGACCCAGGCGGCTTTGTCACCTTTCGGCGGTGTTGCGGCGCACATGTCCTGATACACCTTGAGCAGCGTGGCCAGCTCAGCATCGGTGGCGGTCGTGCCCACTTTTTTGCTAAGGGCATCGTCACCTTTGTGGTACTGCTTCATGACCGTCTTGATGACGTCGCTGCCTGGAGCAGCGGGTTTCGCTGGAGTTGCAGGAGGCGTTGCTGGTGTAGCTGCAGGTTTAGCATCGGGCTTTTTGGGCTCTTCTTTCTTGGCGGGGGCCGGAGAGGGGGCTGGTGGAGCAGGAGGGGGCGCGGTGAGCTTGGCGATCTCTTCCGCCGTGAGGCCGACGTTCACCTTGAGGCCGGGCACCTTGCCTTCGAGAGCCTTGGCTCCGGCCTGCGTCACTCCGGTTTCCCAGACATGCAGCTTTTTCAACTTCTTCGCCGAAGCAAGCTGTGCAATGCCGCCATCCGTGGTCTTGGTGCCATAGAGATTGAGGTATTCGAGGTTTGGCAGCGCGCCGAGTTTGGCCAGGCTGGCATCGCTGATCTTGGTATTTTCCAGATGCAGGCGTTCCAGATTGGTCATCTTCGCCAGCGTGTCAGCAGCAGCGTCAGTGACCTGGCTGCGGGATAGATCGACCCAGAGAATCTGCGTGGCGATGGGAGCCAGCAGCGCGAGTTCCTTGTCGCCAAATTTGTCAGCGGCATTGATCACGCCGAGGCGAAGCTGCTCCGTGTCCTGCGCCAGCGGCATCAGCGAGGCATTGAGCGCCTGCATCTTGGCAGAAATGTCAGCCACCAGCTTTTTCTCCGCATCCGTAAGCGGCTTGGCCTTTGGCTTTTCCACCTTGACCACGGCATCTGCTTTTGGCAGGCCTTTAGCAAGCAGCACGGCGAGCGCGCCTTCGACATCGGCAGGAGCTTTGACGGAGGCCACGGTGGCGGTTTCAGAAGCACCGCTTTCAATCCACCATGTCAGAACGGCAATCTCTTCCTTCGTGAGCTGCGGCTCATCGCTCGGCGGCATGTGGTCGTCGTCATCCTTCGGCAGATTGGCACGGACGAGCATGAGGCTGTCCTTTGTATTTTTCGCAATGACCGTCGTCGCACCGTCACCGCCGCCTTTCAAAATGGCGGCGTAATCATGCAGCTGAAGTTTGCCCTTTTTCTTCTCGGTGCCATGGCAGGAGATGCACTTCGCGCTCATGATCGAAGCGACGATGTCTTTGTATATTACCGCCTTCGCAGCGATGGCGGGATCCAGTTTGCCTCCGGCTGCGGGTACAGCGGCGGCTGGAGCCGCAGGCTTGGCGGCGGCAGGTGCCGGTGTGGCAGCGGGAGCCGCTGGAGCAGCTGCGACCACTGCTGTGGGTTTGGCATCGTCCTCGGCGCTCCAGCCGGTGTTGATGTGCGCCTTGGGGAGCTTGGCCCTCAAAGCGGCCACGCCGGCCTTCGTCACGCCACTCTGCCACAGATAGATCGCATCGAGCTTGCTGAGCCCGCCGAGCTTGGCGATGCCTGCGTCGGTGACTTTGGTGTTGTACAAGTTCAGGTATTCGAGCTCAGCGAGCCCTTTGAGATGATCCAGCCCCGCATCGGTGATGCCCGTTCCTTCGAGGTGCAGTTCCATGAGATGCTTCATGCCTGCAAGGGCCTTGAGGCCACCATCCGTCACCTTGCTGCGCGCAATGTCGAGCGAGGCGATCTTGTCCGCGATGGGCACGAGGGGTTCGAGCCCTGCATCCCCAAACTCCTTGGCCACGTTCAGCGCGGTGAAGCGAAAGGTCTTCGCATCGGCCGCGATGGGCATCAGCGAAGCACCTGTGGCGTTCACTTTCTGCATGGCGGCCGCGACGGTGGGATCCGCAGTGGCTTTGTCATCGGCGGCATGCGCGGTGAAGGCGAGTGCCAGGGCGAAGAGGAGGGAGGTTGGTTTCATGAATGAGACAAAATTTAACAGGAATGGTACAGGCAACAAAAGGCGTGAATTGGACTAGCCTTTCAGAATTCCATCAACGGTGGACTGCAACTCGGCAGGGAATTTCGCTTCGTTGACCTTCTGCGTGCCGCTCGCCCCCTGCTCCACCCACCATTTCAGGAGTGCGATTTCCTCCGGTGTGAGCTGATCCTTGCCTTCTGGCGGCATGTGCTCGTCGTCGCTATCCGGCAGCATGATGCGCTGAATGCTCAGGCTCTCATCCAGCTTGCCCGCGACGAAGTTTTTGCCATTCTCGCCACCTTTCATTGCCATTTCGTAAGTGTCCATGCGCAGCTCGCCCTTTGATTTTTGTTCGCTGTGGCACTTGTTGCACTTGGCGGTGAGGACCGGGAGAATGACGTGCTCAAAGACGAGTTTTTCATCGCTGCCGAGAGGCGTCGGTGGAGTTGGCACTTTGGCCATTGGCTCCGGCTTGACCTCCGGTTTCACTTCCGCCTTGGGCGCAGGTTGGACCTCAGGGGGCACTGTCGGTGGGGCCTCGGTGTTCGACTGACTCCGGCGCATGCTCGGTGAGAAATTTGTTCCCGTGGCTCATGTTGCCACCGAAGTGCGCCCCCAGGCCCATGATGCCAAAGCTGATGAAGTACACCGCACGGTAGGCGTTCAGCAGTTCCATGCTGTTGCGGCCCATCCCCATGAGACGCACCACCAGAGCGATCAATACACCCGCCGTGCCAAGCAGTCCCATCGTCTGATGCAGGCTGAAATTGCCGCCCACGTAGCCGCCCTCACGTGAGAGCATGATGCCGGCAAACACCGCCAGCACCGCCCCTATCGCGCCGAAAATCAGCATCAGCAGTGAGGCTTCGCCAAACTTCTGCTCGCCGCGCCGCGTGGAGCAGATGAGTTCAAACAGGACCAGCACCCCCAGGACGCCCACCGGCATATGCAGAAAGATGGGGTGGAAGCGGCCGATGAAGAGCACGAAGCTGGAAACCTCCCCTTTGGGAGCATCATACAGGGGCGGGAAAATCAGCAGACCGACCACATACACCACGATGAGGAGAATCGTGGCGATCCATGCGGCAGTTAAAGATTTCGGTTCGTCGGTGTCAGGCGAATACGAAGACATGAGATGAAGTTCGGGGTTGGGGGGAGATGATATGGCACTTCTAGTAACGCCATCTCAGGTAAATATTCATCATGAACCTGATCGTCGATGCTGCAAACATTCACACCGCCCTTTGTCCGATCCTGACCGTATCTTGAGCTTTCCTCCCCTCTTTTTTGCATGCCCCGTACCGTACTTCACTGGTTCCGCCGCGATCTCCGCCTCACAGACAACACTGCACTGCATCACGCCGCCCAGTCCGCAGAACAAGTCATTCCCGTTTATGTTCTCAGCGAATGGAAACAGCAGCACGGCTGGACCGGCCCGAACCGCCAGCAGTTCCTCTGCGGCTGTCTCGAATCCCTCGTTAAAAACCTCTCCACCCTCGGCAGTCGCCTCATTTTTCGCAGCGGCAGCGCAGAAGTCGAACTCGAACGCCTCATCCGCGAGACCGGTGCTGAAGCCGTTTATTTCAATCGCGACTACGACATCTACGGCCGCGCCATGGAGGCAAAAATTCAGGCCCTCTGCACCCGCCTCGGCATCGAATGCCAATCCTATCAAGACAGCGTCCTGCATGAGCCCGACGCCGTCCTCACCGGCAGCGCGCAGCCCTACCGCGTTTACACCCCCTACTCGAAAAATTGGCTCAACCTGCCCAAGACCGCACCGCAGGGCCGCATCACCACGCTCGGATCACCGACAGTCGAATCCATCACCAGCCTCCCGCTGCCCACGCTCGACCACTGGCAGTTGCCCCCCTGCACCGCAGACATCCCCGCCCCCGGTGAACGCGCCGCACGCGATCGCCTGAAGCACTTCATCACCACCGGCATTCTCAATGGCTACGGCCAGCAGCGCAACATCCCCGCCGGTCAGACCACCTCCCTGCTCAGTCAGGATCTGCGCTTCGGCCTCCTAAGCATCCGCGAAATTTATGAACGCTGCATGGCATGCACCACCGCCGCGCAGCCCTCCGTTCAGACCTATGTCAAAGAACTCGCCTGGCGTGAGTTTTACTTCGCCATCCTCTGGCATTACCCGCACGTCTTTGAGCAGGAATTCGCCCCCGACTGGCGCGGACTCCCCTGGCCCGGCACGAACACCGATTTCCAGCGCTGGGCCACCGGCACCACCGGCTTTCCCATCGTCGATGCCGGCATGCGCCAGCTCCTGCAAACCGGCCTCATGCACAACCGCCTTCGCATGATCACCGCCATGTTCCTCACCAAAGACCTGCACTGCGACTGGCGACTCGGCGAAGCCCACTTCATGCAGCAACTCGTCGATGGCGAAAACGCCAGCAACAACGGCGGCTGGCAATGGTCTGCCGGCACCGGCGCCGACGCCGCCCCCTACTTCCGCATCCAAAACCCCTGGCTGCAAAGCGTCCGCTTTGATCCCGAAGGCACCTACATCAAGCACTGGGTGCCCGAACTCCGCGACGTCCCCTCCCCCCTCCTCCACGAGCCCCCCAAACCCGGCCTCCCCCTCGCCAAAGGCTACCCCCTCCCCATGGTCGATCACCACGTAGAACGCGACCGTTGCCTCGCCATCTTCGCCAAGCACAAGGCGGAGCGGGTTTGAGTAAGGTGTAGTCTCATTTCATGCACAGTAAACTCTTGCCACGGGATTTCACCCACGCTTTCATCAGCAGAATCCCCACATGGCACGGAAAGCAACTCTCTTCATCGACGCCCGCAAGACAGGCACCCAATTCGCTGAATCAGCAAGATTGGAGACGCTGATTTGTGCCACCCCTAAAGGACTCGATTATGGCCGCTGATCCACCCGTCATTCCTTCCCTCTTGCTGGACGAAGTCCGCGACCTACTGCGACAATCGCGTGGCAAGGCGTATTCCGCTGCCAACTTGATCATGGTAGATGCCTATTGGAACATTGGCAGGCGCATCGTCGAGGAGGAACAAGGCGGCAGGGAACGAGCAGGCTACGGCAGCCAGCTCATCCGCACTCTTTCCCGTGGGCTGGGCGATGAGTTTGGCGCAGGTGTCTCCGTCGCCAATCTGAAAAACTTCAGGCAGTTCTACCTCACCTTTCCCGATGCCGGAAAAGGCTACGCACTGCGTAGCCAATTGACTTGGACGCACTGGCGGCTCGTCATGCGGGTGGAGCACCCCGCCGCACGCGAATACTACATCCGCGAGTGTGCGGAGCAAAACTGGAGCACCCGCACCCTGGAGCGAGCCATCGCCACCCGCAGCTTTGACCGCCTTCTTTCCGCACCTGCGCCACAGGAGGGCAACCTCACGCAGGCCCCTC
>NCCR01000325.1:7300-10356 GCA_002279765.1 Verrucomicrobia bacterium 12-59-8
CCTCACCCGCTAGCATTCATAAAAGATCCCTATGTCCTCGAATTCCTCGGTCTTCCGGAGCACTCGGCACCCGGCGAGCGAAAACTCGAGGACGCCCTCACCGCCCGGCTGCGCGACTTCCTCATGGAACTGGGCAAAGGCTTCTCCTTCATCGGTCGGCAGTTCCGCGTCAGCACCGAGACCTCCCACTTCTACGTTGATCTAGTTTTTTACAACTACCTGCTCAAATGCTTCGTCCTCATTGATCTGAAGACGAAAAAACTCACCCACGCCGACATCGGCCAGATGGACATGTACGTACGGATCTTTGATGACCTGAAACGCGCCGGGGACGACAACCCCACTCTCGGCATCATCCTCTGTGCAGACAAAGATGAAACCCTCGTCCGCTACTCGGTCCTCAGCGAGAGCCAGCAGCTCTTCGCCTCCAAATACCGCCTCGTCCTCCCCAGCGAAGAAGAGCTGAAAGCCGAACTCGAACGCCGCCACATCCTCGACTGGCCGGAAACAGGAGATGTCGATGAATAGGACATCCAACGAAAAGATGCTGTGCCTTGTCGCGGAGTTAAACACGCAGGGTGAAGCATCCGCGCAGATGGAAAAGTTCATTCAAACGAACCTGCGGGGGCTGGTGTATGGAGAGTGAACCAGTGGTCTATGTTGTCGATGCCGGCTCGTTCTCCAAAGGGAACTTTCACTGGAACCCACCCCCAGCGGTCGTTCCAAAAAACACCACCGTCTCGCTGGTGCTCTCCTCGGCTTCGGCTGCGGAATTGGCAGTGCTTTACGATGTCTCTGTCCCTGCCACCAACCAACACCTGAAGCGTATTGTCAGCGATAACGAACTGGAAAAATCTTCAGTTGTTAAGCCATACTTAAAAAGTGCCGCCGACGGCAAGGGCTACAGACAAAGCACTACTGGCTGTTCGAGTCGGACTTCGACCAGTTGATCAAGAACCTGCCCGAGAACTACAGCGAACCATGAGCCTCAACGAATCCATGTCGAAGACGGCACACTCGAATGGTTCCTTCTTCGCCAAGGTTGTGAGGGCCCGGTGTCTGCAATAAGAGGCGGAGGCGGCAAGCATTACAACTCCACCACGACCTGTTATTCAATCACGGCGTGCGATCAATTTCGCATTCCAAAGCGCTACAACCACATCCATCTGCTGATTGTGGCGTTTGCTTTCATCATCGCCACCGCGCATGACTTCACCCCATAGTGTCGCTACATCATTTGCCAAATGGGGATTGGAACGAAGTAATCTCACGGCTTGAACCGCGTAGTTCTTGTTGAGCTTGGATTTCGTGTAATTGCCCGAAGGCACATCAACTACCCACCCTTCTTCGCAGAGTCCCAGAAAGGCACCTTTGGGGCATCCTTTTTCGCGCCCCTCTAATGTTGGCACGCATATCTCGGCAGCCATTTTCCATGCTGCCGAGGGATTACCCGCCGCTTTGCTATAATAGAGCTTCACAGCTTGTAGCGCTGTTTTTGCATAGGTTGTCATAATTCACACTCCTCTTAATTATGCCTCAGCGCCTCCACCGGATTCATCATCGCAGCACGCCGCGCCGGATAGATCCCAAACGCGATCCCGGTCAGAACAGAGATCGAAAAAGCGAGGATCGGTGACCACATCTTGATGACGGTGGTGACACCGGCAAATTTGGTCACGGCAAGGGGGATGCTCAAGCCGAGGACCACGCCGAGGACACCGCCGACACCGGCGAGGAGGACGGTCTCGATGAGGAACTGCACAACGATGTCGTTCTGCCGCGCGCCGAGAGCGCGGCGGATGCCGATCTCGCGGGTGCGTTCGGTGACGCTGGCGAGCATGATGTTCATGATGCCGATGCCTCCCACGAGGAGGGAGATGGCGGCGATGCTGCCGAGAACGATGCTGAAGATCTGCTTGGTGCGCTCCGCCTGCTTCAGCAGTTCGACGGGTACAATGATGCGCCAGTCTTCCTTTTTGTGATTGCTGGTCATGAGATGGCGGATGGCCTCGGCGCGGCTTTCCACCATGTTCACGTCATCGACGCGCATCACCGCCTCGTGAAACTGCACCTTTTCGGCCTCGAAGCCCCCGGTGCGAAAGCGGAAGAACACCTCGCCGTATTGATCCATCAGCGTGGTGAACGGGATCATGATCTGCGCCTGGGCCGACGCTGCCTGCCCGGCACCGGAGGCATCCGCGCCCACAGGCGCCCCTTCATCTTCCAGGATGCCGATGACCTTGTAGTAGAAGCCTTTCACACGAACGGATTTACCGACTGGCGTGGAAAGCTGGAACAGGCGTGCCGCGACCGTCTGATTGATGACGCACACCGACACGCTGTCCTTCATTTCGAACTCACTGAAAAAGCGTCCCTCCAGGATGCGGCGGTTGCGCATCTCCGGGTACACGGGCAGCACGCCCATCACGTGGCCGTCCACACTGCGGTCGAGGTTCCAGATGTTTTCCGAAATGAAGCGGCTGGGCACCACAACACGAATGCCCGGCACGGTCTGGCGAATCTGTTCGATGTCACGCAAGGTGATGCCGTACTCGCTGATCATGCTGCGCGACTCACCGCTGGAGCCCTGCCCGTCCGGTGGCTTGGTGCTTTGCAGGATGATGTTCTGGCTGCCCAGCTTGCGGATCTGCTCCTGCGCTTCATGGCTCGCCCCCTCGCCGATGGCGAGCATCGCCACCACCGAGGCCACACCAAACACCACGCCGAGCGCCGTCAGAAAGGAGCGCAACTTGTGCAGCCAGATGGTCTTGATGCCCAGCGAAAGGGTGCGCCACAGGTGCTGGGGCGATGCGATGAGACGAAGTACAGGATGCGAAGCGAGAAAAGACATTCGGGGGGGGCTGATTCATACGGCCTCAACCGCATGAAATTGCCACGATCTCACCACAGCGGTAAATCCCCCGTCCTGAAGGTCTCAATTCAGCGCTTCACGGGCCGACTGGAACAGGTAATGGCCCCAGCCGAACTGGGTGTCTCCGCTCCAATCGGGATCGTAATGCTGGCTCTTGAAGATGAAGCGCTCCGGGTGCGGCATC
>NCCR01000326.1 GCA_002279765.1 Verrucomicrobia bacterium 12-59-8
AATTGCGCAGCAAGGAAAGCATGGTCATGGGACCGGAGATTTTGATCCAGCCGGTGCGCACGTCCAGCATCCTGTCGGCGGCTTCGGCGCTGTCCACGGTGGGTTTTCAAGGTCAGCCGGATGTGGTGCTGGTGGCGCAGGGATTGGAAGACGGGCTGGCGGGAGTGTCTGCGGCAGATGTGGCGGTGGCGTTTCGTAGTCTGCTGGACACGGCGCGCGGCAAACACCTCGAAGTCATCGTCGCGGGACCGATCCCGCAGGCGGCAGACCCGGAGGAGGCCAGTCTGGCGCTCACGCGCGGCCCTTCCAGCATGCTGCGTGAAGCCAGCGCAAAGGCGGATCTCATTTTCTCGGACATGGGTGATTTGTCGCGGCTGCTTGAGGCGCCTCCTGGTGCGAAAGGGGCGGGTCAGGTGTTTCCTGCGCTAATGCAGGAGTATCAAAGCCTCCTGAACTTTCTCCCCACCAGTGGCGTGGCGACGCCAACGACGGGCATGCATGCGGAAATGGGGCGCATCTTGTTTCAGGATGTGATGCAGGGCGCGCCCGCAATGCCATGGAAGATCAGTGCAGCCAAGGCGACGCTGGCAGGTGAGGGAAAGCTGACGCTGGAGTTTCAACTGGCCAACACCCGACGCGAGGCACTGGCGGTGACGCTGCTGCCGCTGGTGCCGCGAGGAGTAAAGCCCAAGGACACGAATCCCGAACTCCCGCTGGCTGCTGGCGCGAAGCAGACGGTGCGACTGGACTACACCATCACAGATACGCGCGATCTGCCGCTGACCGATGGAAAAATGCGCCTGCCGGTGCTCGTGATTGCGGGCAAAATGGCGCGTATCGAGGACATTGTAGTGCCGCTACAGCCGTTCAGCATCACCTGGAACGCGCGCGCTGCATACAATCAGGAAACCGAGTTTTCGCCTGAACTCGAAATCGAAAACAGCACGGGTGCCAGTCTTTCCGCCGCATGGGAGGCAAACTGGGCGGGAAAACCGCTGGATGGCAAAATCGCGCTGGATGCCAGCGGCTCGGAGGTGCTCAAGCTGGCGCTGCCGTTGCCGACAGACGGGAATGCACCGCTGCGGCGGGTGCTGCCTTTGAAACTGGCGCTGATTTCCGGCGGCGTGCGGCAGATCTTCGACCGCGACATTGAACTTACACGCAACCTGGGACTCAAGGAAATGGTGCCCTTGACTGCGACGGATGGGGAAGAAAGTGCTGTGACGCTGCGGGCGGATGCTGATGGCATGAAGCTGTTTCTCACGCTCGATCTGAGCGGAGTCAGTCTAGTGGATGACTCTGCGGGCAAGGCATTTGAGCTGCTGCTGAACATCGACGCACGCAGCTATGGTGAACGGTTGACGCCGGGTGCCACGGCGGCACTGCGCATCAGCGGCAAAGCGGCCGATGGCGATGCGGTGGTCGAGCCGATCTCGCCATGGGCCTTTGGCAGCGGCTATGCAGCGGTGTTTGAACCGAAAGAAATCAAGGCGGAGGTCAGTAGCTCTGCGGGCGGTGGCCGCAGGCTCACGATCACACTGCCGAAAAGCTATCTCTACCGCCACGAATGGGCCTTAGGAAATGGCAACAGCCAGCTGGGCCTGAACGTGCGTTTTAACGGTGGCGGGCGTGACTATTTCCTCACCCGCAGCAGGCGGCAGGATGATGATGCGGAGAGCCTGAGTGTCCTGGAACTGACCGACAAACCCACGCAGCGCTGGACCGTGCGCGTGGAGTAAAGCAAACGAACATGGCTGAAGAACGAGCGAGTAAAAAACTGTGGGACCGTGCGGCGTGGAAAGACGCAGGCTTTTTCCTAACCTACCTGCGTCCGCACTACAACGTCTTCATCCCGGCGCTGATCGCCCTGGCGATCACGGGCGGCATGACGATCGTATTCATTAAAGAGCTTGCCGCTGTGGCCGGTCGGGGGATCGGGGGGGCCCATGGACCGGACTGGATGGCTGAACTCAATCACAGCTTGTGGTTTCTAGTGGGGATTGTGGCGATGCAGGCCGTGATTGCCTTTTTTCGCATCCTGCTGTTTGCCAAAGCCTCCGAGCGGGCGCTGGCAGCTCTGCGGCTGGACACCTTCAGCCGCATCATTCGTCTGCCGATGGCGACTCTGAACCAGCGCCGTGTCGGCGAGCTGGCCTCGCGGCTGGCCAACGATGTCGAGGCCATGCGCGAGACGCTGGTGGTCACGATTCCAATGCTGATCCGGCACACGGTGATGCTCTCTCTGTGTCTGGTGCTGATCCTGAACATGTCGGTCAAGCTGTCGCTGTTCATGGTGGGAACAATCCCCGTGGTGATCGTGATGATCGCCATTTTCGGCTCGCGCATTCGCAAGCTGACCAAGCGGGCGCAGGACAACCTCGCAGCCTCGCAGGTGGTGGTGGATGAGAGCCTGCAAAGCATCGTCAGCGTGAAAGCCTTCCGCAATGAGGCCTATGAACTGGCCCGCTATGACAAGAACCTCAGTGAATACCTGCGCACCGTGCTGCGGGCGGCGGTACCACGGGCCTCGTTCATTGCCTTCATCATCTTTGCCTTCAGTGTGGCGCTGATCCTTGTAACGTGGTTTGCAATGCGCATGCTGAACGACGGAGGCATCGGCAAGGAGGAGCTGACGCAGTTCGCCGGTCTCAGCGGCATGATCGCAGCTTCGTTCATTCAGTTTCCTGAACTGATCACCCAGCTCCAGCGTTCCCTCGGGGCCACCGAGCGCGTGCGTGAAATCCTGCGGGATCAAACCGAGCCGGATGACACCGCCGGAGCCTCGAAGCTGCGCTTCAAGGGTGAGATCGACATGCACGATGTCAGCTTTGCCTATCCCACACGGCCAGAAGCCGTGGTGCTGCGTGATTTCAATCTACAGGCGAAGGCCGGGCAGCGCATCGCACTCGTGGGTCCGAGCGGTTCTGGCAAATCCACCAGCGTGGCGCTGCTCTTCCGTTTCTATGATCCGACCACCGGCGAAATCCGCATCGACGGCCAGCCGATTCGCGACTTGTCGCTCACCACGCTGCGTCGCAACCTCGCGCTGGTGCCGCAGGAGGTGCTGCTATTTGGCGGCAGCATCAAAGAAAACATCGCCTACGGCAAGCCTGACGCGACTGAGGATGAGATCATCAGCGCGGCGCAAAAAGCCAACGCGCACGATTTCATTGTCAGCCTCACTGAAGGCTATCAGACACTCGTGGGAGATCGTGGCACTCAGCTTTCCGGCGGCCAGCGCCAGCGCATCGCCATTGCACGCGCCATTCTCGCCGATCCAGCCATCCTGATCCTCGATGAAGCCACCAGCAGCCTCGACGCCGAAAGCGAACGCCTTGTGCAGGACGCCCTGGACAAGCTGATGGAAAACCGCACCAGCATCATCATCGCCCACCGCCTCAGCACCGTGCGCCGTTGTGATCAGATCCTTGTGATGTCCAGCGGTGCGATCCTTGAACGCGGCACGCATGACGAACTCGTGGCGAAGCCCGGCAGCCTGTATGGCTCGCTAGCGAAGCTGCAGTTGGAGTAGCAGGAAAGGGAGCGCGGAGACTCTTCTCCGCTTCTTATCTTTGCGGCTTCGCCACCTTTTGCTAGCTCCGGAACACCATCGCCGGCTCCAGCTTGCTCACTCGCCAGATACCCAGCAGTGCCGCAAGCGTGCAGATGCCCAGGATCACGCCCAGCACGGCAAAGGGGACAAACTGCGGCATATAAAATGGCGGCTGCTCATTCTTCAGTGCGCCCATGGCGAAGCCGGCTGTTAAGAACAGGCCAATGCCGTAACCGATAAAACCAACGGTGAACGCCTGAGTAATGAGCATCAGGCATAGCGTGCCGTTGGACGCACCCATTGCCTTCAGCGCACCTAGATGCCTCATGTTTTCCAGCACAAACGAGTAAAACGTCTGGCAACTCACCGCCATGCCGACCAGTAGACCGATGATGACCGTGGTGCCGAAGGAAATCGGGATGCCGGTGTTTTTGACATACCACCACACGGTCGAGACATTGAAGTTGTCCGTCTTTCCGCCGCCGCGTTGCGCCCAAAATTCGCCAAAGCTTGCTTCGCGGTTCACGAAAGCCTTCAGGCCCGTCGTACGCTGAATGTCCGCCACCGCCTGGTCCAGGCTTACGCCTTCGCGTGGGGCACAGATCACCGCCTGCAGCATCTTGCGCTGGGCCGGAACGTATTGCAGCGCTCGCTCATAAGTGGTCCAGACATAGGGGCCGCCGGTGAAAGAATTCGCGGCATCGGCGATGCCCACGACCCGTGCTTCCTGATCATTGAGCTCAAACATGTCGCCGACCTTCACCTTCTCTCCGCGTTTCGGTGCCAGACGTGTGACGCCCAGATCATCAATGATCACCGAATGTGGCAGCCGCAGTTTCATCAGATCGCCTTGCAGCATCTTCGCCGGTGCCCCGGCCAGCGTGTTGGCATCAGGATCATCTTGAAGTTCCCATTTTCCAATCGCACGCGCTGGATGCCTGAATAGATCGGCGAGGCCCAGGACACGCTGCTCACGCTGCGCACACGCGCCACATCGGTGTCGAGCAGCGGATTCGTCTCATTGACCTGCTCCACCTTTTCCTCCACCACCCAGATCGGTGCCGGTACGTTTTTCAGGGTCGATTTCGTCCAGCTCATCAGCCCGCAGAACACCGCCGTCTGCTGCGCCATCAGAAACGTCGCCACCGCGAGACCCGCGACCAGCATCAGGTACTTCGCCGTGTCGCCAAAGAGCATTTTGAGGGCAAGGCGGAGCATGACCGGGATTACGTGTGGGAATCACGCCGCGGCGCAGGCATTAGCGGCCGCCGCCAAACAAGCCGCCGAGTCCGCTGCTGATCACACTGGTGAGCACGCTTTGTATCTGGCTGCCGCTGGGGTTGTTGTCTTGGATGTGGCCCTGCGGCGTCAGTTTGTCGATGATCTGCGGCAGGAACTGCGACAGCAACGGCACCACCGTATGCACATGCATGCCGACTTTGCCTGCGAGCGCCTGTAGATTGTCAGTCCCAACGGCAGCCTGCACCTGATCAGCATTGATCGGCAGGTTCGTTCCCGTTCCAACCCAGGAGGAAAAAATCTCACTCATGCCGGCTTTCTCAAACTGAGCCATCATGCCATTCAACCCGCCTGCTTCGTTGAGCAGACCGGAGAGCATTGCGGCAGGGTCCATTTTGGCGGAGCCGCCGAGCATGCTGCCCAGCGCGTTTTTGGCGAGTGAATCGAAAAGTCCCATAGAAGCGGCGAGTGTGGGGGAGAGGCGGGTAAAGTCAAGGAACGGTCGTACGGCAACTGTCAAAGAGGGATCGTCAACCGGCGGATTACACCAGAACAACGAGCCGCCGTGGCTTGAACCTCGATAAAACTTTTTCCACCTCAGCAGGCGGTCTTTATTAACAACCGGGTGGCGACTATCAAATGCTGTGCTTCACTTCACCTTCTTCTTCGCTTTCGGCTTTGCGGGAGGTGTGGGCTTGCGAATGACGACTGGCACCGCGTTCTGCTGCGCCGCACCGGGAGTGCTGCGACCACTGATGATGATCTGTTCGAATTCGGAGGTCAGCTTCGCCACGATCTCGGGGTTTTTATCGTACACGTTGTCCTTC
>NCCR01000327.1:0-4439 GCA_002279765.1 Verrucomicrobia bacterium 12-59-8
GCCGGCCAGTTGAAGCTCAAACCCGGCGCGGATGGCAAATGGCTCGACCCACGTGCGCCGGACGGCGTCACGATTCTTGCTCCCTACGAACAGTACAACATTGATGCCTTTCCCGGCCTCAACACCGGCGATGCCGCAGCGAAGATGCAGCTCTTTGATCTGCAAAACGACCCTGGTGAACAGCATGACGTGGCTGCAGGACACCCCGATGAAGTGAAACGCCTCCTGGCCGCCTATGAGGCGATGAACAAGGACGTGCCGGTGATTGATGAGGTGAAGCGCACGCCATACAAAAAGTAGCGCCCGGCTGTGCCAGAAGGCATTGCGTTGAAAGAGCGCCGTCTGGCGCACGTCCTCACACTCCCGACCATGAAACTCGCCCTGACCCTTCTCTTTGTCCTCACCTCGTATGCCTTCGCGGATCTCGCGGGCAGCAAGCCGAACATCATTCTCATCATGACGGATGATCAGGGTTACGCGCAAATGGGCTGCCATGGTCACCCCTGGCTGAAGACGCCGAATCTGGACGCACTGCATGAGAAGAGTCTGCGCTTCACCCGCTTCCTCGTCAGTCCCACATGCTCGCCCACACGCAGCGCCATCATGACCGGCAGGCCCGATCTGAAGAACGGCATCACGCACACCATTTTGGAACGCGAGCGCATGACGCTGAACGCCACCATTCTGCCGCAGGTGCTCAAAACGGCGGGCTACACTTCCGGCATCTTCGGCAAATGGCACCTCGGTGATGAAGAAGCGTATCAGCCGAACAAGCGCGGCTTTGACGAGGCCTTCATCCACGGCGCAGGCGGCATCGGCCAGGCCTATCCCTGCTCCTGTGCGGACGCGCCGGACAACAAGTACATGGACCCCGTCATCCGCCACAACGGCAGCTTTGTGAAAACGCACGGCTTCTGCACGGACGTCTTCTTCACCGCCGCGCTCGGCTGGATGAAGCAGCAAAAGGACAGTGGCAGGCCGTTCTTCACCTACCTCACCACGAACGCCCCGCACGGCCCGTTCATCGCGCCGGAGAAGAATGCGAAGCGCTTCACCGATCTGGGTTTCGGCAAAGACCAGGCCGGGTTCTACGGCATGATCGAGAACATCGACGAAAACATGGGCCGCCTCGCGGAGAAGCTGAAGGAATGGGATCTGTACAAAAACACGGTCGTCATCTTCATGTCTGACAATGGCACCACCGGCGGCGGCCCCGGCGCTCCGGGCAAGGACATCGTACCCGGCTATCCGTTCTTCAACGGCGATCAGGTCGGCCTGAAAGGCTCCACCGATGAAGGCGGCGTGCGCGTGCCCTTCTTCATCCGCTGGGATGGCAGGATCAAAGCCGGGCGTGACATCAGCACCATCGCCGCGCATATTGATCTGCTTCCCACCTTTGCCGCGCTGGCCAGTGCGGAACTGCCAAAGAACCAGGTCGAAGGCCGCAGCCTGCTGCCGCTGATCGAAGGCAGGGCCGACAAATGGAAGGATCGCTTTCTCTTCACCCACGTCGCGCGCTGGCCCACGGGCGAAGAACCGAACAAGTTCGAGTTTCTTAACTACGGTGTGCGCAACCAGCGCTTCCGCTTCGTCGGCCCGCGTGGTGGTGGTGGCAATCCGAAGAAAAAGAAACAAGCTGCCGCACAGCCCACCAAAGGTGCCCTCTATGACATCGAGGCCGATCCTTATCAAAAAACCGACGTCAGCGGCGACTACCCCGAAGTAGCCAAGAAGATGAACGCCGCCTACGAGGCCTTCTGGAAAGAAGCACGTCCGCTCATGGTCAACGATTCCGCGCCCATGTCACCCACAGGACCCTTCTGGGTGCTCTATGAAAAGCAGCTCAAGTCCGGCGGCATCCCCGATTGGTCACCGCCATCGCTCTAACTGAGCACGGCGCTGCCCTGCCGCGGCTGATACACACACGCCGGATCTTCCGCAAAGGGATCCCCAGTCACACCATAGGCACGTGCCCGGGAGCCGCCGCATACCGTGCGGAACTCGCAGCGGCCGCATTTGCCGCCCAGGGCATCGTTATGACGCAGCGATACGAAGAGCGGATGATGCCGGTAGATCTCCGCAGGGTGCTCGTCGCGAACATTGCCGCAGTCGAACGGCAGGAAGCCGCTGGGAGACACCACGCCGGTGTGGGAGATGAACATCACCCCGCGTCCGTCACGAATTCCGAGCGGTGAGCGCATGCCGGGGCGCTGTCTGCCACCGGCACCATGCTTCTGGATCAACACGCGGCGGAAGTGATGCCCTTCCGTCGTTTTGATGGCGAAAGGTGCCTTGCCGACAAGCGCAGCCATGTCTTGAAACACGTGTTCGATGTCCAAGGGGTCCGGCAGATCCGCAATGCCAGCACGACCAGTGGGCACCAGCAGAAAAACGCTCCACATCGCAGGCTTCAGCTCAAACATGAGCTTCTTGAAGGCTTCATACTCACGCAGATTACCGCGCGTAAGCGTGGTGTTGATCTGCACACTCAGATCCGCCGCATGAGCTCGATGCACCGCCGCGATGGTGCGGTCAAACGTGCCCTTCACGCCGCGAAACGCATCGTGCGTCTCGCGTGAGGCACCGTCCAGACTCAGCGAGATGCGGTCCACGCCCGCCGCTTTGATCTCTGCAAAATCCGCGTTCATCAGCCGAGCTGTCGCCGAGGGGCTCAGGCCCACGTGCAACCCGGCAGCCGTCGCCTCACGCACGAGATCCAGCGCATCCGTGCGCATGAGGGGATCGCCGCCGGTAAGGATCAGCATCGGCGGATTCAATTCGACGAGCTGACGGATCAGCCGGCTCGATTCCTCACGATTCAATTCATCGGGATGACGATGCGACTGCGCCTCGGCCCGGCAGTGGCGGCAGGCCAGCGCACAGGCGCGCGTGATCTCCCAAAAGACAAGAAAGGGACGTTCCTCAAAGCCATCGTAGGCCATCGAGTCCACCTTGGACCACTCGGGATTGCTCAGCGCTGTGTTCATGCGTGAGACTAACGGGTGGAGGGCGTGGCAATCCCTTCTATGCGTGGGGAATGTTGTGCTGATTTTGCGGGCACTACTCCTCATCCCGCTTCACGAAGCGCCGCCGGTGCCAGACCAGCCATAGGACGGCGAGCAGCGCCCAGGTGCAGGCGGCGTAGATGTGGTG
Source organism: Verrucomicrobia bacterium 12-59-8 (assembly GCA_002279765.1). The sequence continues at coordinate 3,154 of NCCR01000327.1, forward strand.
TGACACCGTGGTGGAAGGCACCCACGCGGGAGTGGCCCGGGTGAGGGCGGCAAGGATGCCGAGGAAGACCAGGAAGCGCACCCACTTGCTCTTCACCGAGAAGCCGCCGAGATCGCCGCTATGGCCAAAGAGCACGCGGCTGCCGACGACGAGCATCAGCATGCCGAAGCCTCCGATGTAGAGCAGGTGCTCCACGCTGACATGCTGGGCGTAGAAGAATCCGGCAAGCGCCAGACCGAGCCAGCCGAGGATCAGCGACCACAGCAAACCGGTGGTGAGTGATCCGCTCTGCGCCGTCTGCCAGCGTACTTCCAGAAGCAGATAGCCCGCCGCTACGAGAGCCCGCAGCGCGTAGCCGGCGATAGTCTGGCCGCAGGCTTCGAGAAAGAAGCTGCCCACGAGCAGAACTGCCGCCATGAGAGCGCGCACGAGTTTCGTTCGTCCCTGCACCGCCGTTTGGGGATCGCCAAAATCTCCGCCGAGCATGCGTGGAAAGACAAACGCGCCGATGCCGAGCACCGGCGGCAGCAGCAGGCCCTGATAGAGAAGGAGATTCGCAATGTGGAGGCGCTGCGGATCGAGCAAGGTTGAATTCGACAGCAGCAGCGACGCACCTGTGATGCCGCAGATCAGACCAGTGAGCGCGAGGAGCAACTGCGGAGGCGGCGCTTCCTTGCGAAACTTCGCCACGCGGATCATGAGGCACAGCAGCAGCGAACCGAGCAGCGCGATAAAGAACATATCACCCCAGGCCATGTGCAGGGTAAGATGAGAGATGCCACAGGCCTGATGCAGTGCGAAGAGCCAGATCAACTCGACAGGAGTGAGCTTCGGTGCCGAGGCCATGCGCGGTCCGGCGGTGCCAAGAAAGCCGACCACAAACGCCGCACCGAAGGCCTCGATCATGATTCGTGCGTGGACGAAGCTCGGATAGAAACCGATCTGCTGCGCATAATAGAGCGGCCACAGCGCCACGCCGATGATGCTCCACACCGCACCGCTGAAGAAGAACACGCGATACGGCTCCGCCGCGAGCCAGCGCAGGCCATCCCGGCGCGGGCCGGTGGCCTTGTGTTTCTTGTGTTTGCAGGCGGGAAAACTCACGGGATGAAAAGGGTTCAGGGGTTGGTCAGCAGCTTGCGCACGGCATCGACGACCGGCTTGATGTCGGCACCCATGGCTTCCTCACGGTGGATGACTCTGCCGTCTTCATCGAGCACCGCGATGAGATTGGAATGGGCGAAAAAGCCATCCACAAGCTGATATTTGAAGTCCATCGCCACGGC
>NCCR01000327.1:4476-5944 GCA_002279765.1 Verrucomicrobia bacterium 12-59-8
GTCTGCTGCACGATGTCCGTGGGTGCGGCCAGGAACGTCCAGTGCACGGGGTTCATCTTGTGCTCATGGATCGTGGCCGTCATCTGCGCAGGAGTGTCGAATTGCGGATCGATCGAAAGGAACACAAAGCCCACCTGATCTGCGTCTTTGCCGAGCGCTCTTTCGATGTGCTGCATGTCTGAGAGGATGCGCGGGCAGGCAAATTTGCAGCGGGTGAAGCCCATCGTGAGCACGCGCACTTTGCCACGCAAGCTGGCGAGCATGAGCGCTTTGTTGTCCTGGTTCCGCCAATCACCAGGCAGATCATAAGGAGTGGTGAAGGAGAGGGTGCGGCTGCTTACCGCTTCCGGCGTGATGGACTGCGCCGCGCGGAAGCCGAGGCTGCCTACGCAGTAGGCGCCCTTCAAGCTGGAACGCAGCGCATAGCGCATGAAAGCGGCGTAATTGCTGACATCGCTGGCGAGCAGCGAGCCCGCACCGCAGAAAAGTTTCCGCTCCAGTGAGCCGTCGCTGCGCGAGTCGCCCATCAGCAGGGTGGCGTTGAAATCCTGCACCCACTCCCAGACGAGGCCATGCATGCCGCGCAGACCGTACACGTTTTGCACGCCAGTGCGCACATCCTCAAGTGCTGAGGTGGCAGGCTTCGAGTACCATTCCAGCAGCTGCGGCAGATAGGCCGGGTCTGTGCTGGCATCCTGCTTCGTGGCATCGGCACGCGCGGCGAATTCCCACTCATCCTGCGTGGGCAGCCGCCTGCCTTGCGCTTCGCAGCAGGCCTTCGCCGCAAACCACGAAACATGCGTCACCGGCGCGTTGAGCGGAGCCTTGTCACCAAGTTCGAGATCACCTGCCCAATGGGCGAGGTAATTCGCATCGGCCAGGGAGCGCTTCACCTGCGAGCGCCGCCATGCGGGATGGGCTTTCACGAAAGCGAGAAACTCCCCGTTCGTCACCTGCGTCACAGCCATGAAGAAGGGTGCGGTGTGGCGGCTCTTCGCCTCCTTCGCGTAGAGCGGCTTGTAGTCACCCCCAGGAATGAAGGCCATGCCCTGCGGCGGTCGGGGTGTCCCCGCCTGGGAAACACCGAGCACGCCCAGAACAAGCGCCAGCAATAGGGGGGCGATTTTCATGAATCAATGAGCTCCAGGTGCGGCTGGCGCAGGAACAGTAGCGCGGACTTCCTTCACGGTCTCAGGCAGCACCTCGACGCCGCTGTTGCCCCACTGGCTGTACACATAGGTGAGCGCATTGGCCACCTGCTCGTCGTTGAGACCGAGCTGCGGCATGAGACTTTCATACGTCTCACCGTTGACGGTGACCTTGCCTTGCAGACCATGCACCACGTTGCTGATCGCTCGTTTGGGATCGGCATTGAGGTAGTCTGACTTCGCTAACGGAGGGAAGGCTTTCGGGATGCCCTGCCCTTCGGGCTGGTGGCAGGCGAAACAGACGGAGTTGTAAACGATCT
>NCCR01000328.1 GCA_002279765.1 Verrucomicrobia bacterium 12-59-8
GATCCAACCAGCGGCGACCGCGCCGCCACGTTCTACACGCTCATCGGCAACTGCCATCGGCAGGGCATCAATGCCGAGGCGTATCTGACGGACATCTTCCAACGCCTTCCCACCGAGACAAACCAGACGGTGCATCGGCTCACGCCAAAAGTCTGGGCCGCAGAGCAAGCGACGCTGCGCCAGGCACTGGCTCAGTCAGCGGTCCTGCCGCTGTAGATGGACCGGCAAAATCAAGCTCATTGCCACGGGGACATGGACACCGGATACGGCGTGCCAGACGCTGTACTTTTTGTGGTAGTCAATGCCGATGAAGGTGGCGGCTTCGGTGAGGATGGATGCTGGTGTGTGTGGTGATGTTTTCATGGAGCCACCACTCTACCAAATCACGCGCTCCTAGGGACGTGCTCGCTCAAAACAGAGTTTCTCCTTCGTATTCATGTCGCCTGACCCTGGTTCCATGCGCTATTGGTTGCTAGTGGGTTCATTCTTCGTTCATTTCGCCGATGAAGGCACATGGTTTGAGTTAACCGCTGAGGTTGTCGCGTGAGCCTCGCGTATGACTGAGATACTTATAAGCACAGCCACCAAAGAGAAGGCACCCCCGATATATCCAAGAGCCTTGTTCAATTTCTTCTTCCCGACAACGCGCAACACAATTGAGAGTGCGTAGCCTATAACGACAATCGCCCTCGCATCAAATCCAACGGCACTAATATAAACGGCTTCGACACCTGGAAAGGATTGCACAAAGGCAAACCACATCGTCGCGAGAAAAAGTTCTGGAATCATGGCTTTAAAACGTTGTCCCATGGACTTCACAAGAAGAGGTTAGGCTCGGCCATTTGGTTAGTTGCCATACATTGGCCAAGGGTTTGGGTCTGGATCTACCGGCATCGTGCCCCATACTGGATATTCATTCCCATTGTCATCGACAAAAATGACATAATGCCCTTCTTGCCGCACTGGTCTTGCCGAAGTTCCGGGCATGGTTAGCGGGCTGATTGGACGAAATATAAACCCTGGGAGGTCCTGCATTGGGTAGTTGGCAACTTGATCAACGAAGTGACGGCAATTAAAGAAAACCGTGATGTAGTCGGCCATGTCCTTGTCGAGATGACTCATCAACTCAAGGAACAGCTCATCCTGCGCTTGGCTCGATTTGATGACTCTCCCTCCTTGAATTGGAAGCGATTGATCAGGCGTCACATAGATCGCTCCCTTTAGCACGGTGAGTGACAGTGCTGCGCCATATGCACCACCTCGGCTGCCAGCAAGCGCTCGCCTCAGGACGACATACAAAGCGAGTTGCCCGCCGTTTCTGCCAGAGCCAAGGTCTGGACCAAAATCGACTCTCGTTTTGCAGTCCATCTTCTTCCCATTACTGTCATACTGATCCACATAAATTGCGGTGTGAAGAGCACCCATAATCCAGCGGTCTTTTCCAAGGATGTCGATGCTGTTCACCGGGTCATTGCCCACCATGCCATAGAGGTTCACACCGCCCTTTTCCCCGATGGGGTCTCTGTTTGGCCATCTTCCATTCACTGTATCGTAGTAACGGAAACCATAGTTATACAGCCCCGTCTCCGCATCCAGATACTTCGTACTGAACCGGAACGGGTTCGCTTGTGCCACCGCTCCACCATCCACGCTGATCGTCTCGCCGAACACCCCATACTCATAGCGGGCGCTCACACTGCCATCGGCGAGGTTGACGAGTTCGGTGACGTTGCCGTTGCCATCATAGCAGGGCGCGTATGTGCCTGCCGTAGGCGCTGTATGGAACCGCTCGACAAGCAGACCGCCCACACCGCCTGCGCCGGTCAGGGTGCCGCTGAGGTCCATGCCCCACTCGTAGCTCCTCAGAACCTGCGCGCTGCTGGTTGTGTCGATCTCGGCGATCATGTTCCAGCCATCATAGAGGAACACGAGGCTCTGCTGCAACACAAAACTCCCGCTGCCGGTCGCGCTCAGCACACGCTTACTGATGCGCCGCCCCTGCGCGTCGTAGCTGAACTCCAGGCGCTTGCGGGTCACGGTTGCACCCGCAGGCTGCACGGTGATGCCCGTATTCTCCTCCTGCACGATCAGGCGGTTTTCGCCATCCCACACATAATTCCAGCGGGCGTCGCTGGTCAGGTTGCCGTCTTCGTCGTAGGTGGGCATTTCGCTCGGCGGCGGGATGAACAACGCCCCCTTCTGATGCCTCGTGACGGGGCCATTGCTGCGCCCGCCATCAGGTCGTGTGGCGGTGATTTCCACTAAGCGGCGCAAGGGACCACCAGTGTTGTCCACACTCTGCTCGTGAAACCACAGCGAACCAGTGGTCAGCGTGGGCGCGTTGCCATCAATGGTCACCGAGTTGCCCGCCGTCGTGATGAGGCTCCCGCGCAGCACCAGCCAGCCGGGCTGCGGGTGCGTGATGGAATCATACTGATTCAGGGCATTGGGCGTGTAACCCGTGGTACGCAGCACGGCAGGGTCTGCGATGCTGCGCGCATAATGCCTGGCAAGAATGGCACTCAGTTAAGGGCGTTGATCGTGATTTTTGGATGCGGGAGGGGCATTGAAGTCGCTGCTGGTGGGCGTGGTGGGCGGCGGAGTGCTGGGTTTGCTTCCCGATCGTGATGTCGAAAACCCAGGGGAGCACTCGCTAAGGCTCGGCACCGCCTGGGCTGTATGACGCACCAATGGCCGAGACCCCGCCTTAACTGAGTGCCATTCATGACTGGCATCTTTTTCACTTTGGAGGCTGGTTTTCCTGCGAGGGTGCTGCGCCTGGGGAAGCGTGACTGCGCCCCATTTCGATGCCATCCCCTACATCTGTGGGGGTTTTCGGGGATGGGAAAGAGCGCGAGGATTTAGACCTTATGAAAACCAAACTCTTGTCAGTCATTCTTTTCGCTACCGCGCTGCCTGCCTTCGCGGAGGTCACCTCCACCAATTCTAATAACACTTCGCTGGCGGCTGCCAGCACGCAGACGAAGGAAGCGGAAGAAGCGGCAAAGATAGCGGAAGAATTGAAGAAGGAGGAGGAGGCGAAGAAGGAGGAAAACTCGAAGAAAGCGGAGGACGCAAAGAAAGAGGAAGACTCGAAGAAAGTGGAGGACGCAAAGATAGCAGCAACGAAGGCTGCTGATGACGCCAAGAAGGCCGAAGACACCAAGATGGCAGCAACGAAGGCTGCGGATGACGCCAAGATGGTGGCAACGAAGGCGGCGGATGAGGCCAAGAAGGCCGAAGACACCAAGACGGAAGCAACGAAGGCTGCGGATGAGGCCAAGTTGGCGGCAACGAAGGCTGCGGATGAGGCTAAGTTGGCGGCAACGAGGGCGGAAGATGACGCCAAGAAGGCCGAAGACGCGAAGATCGCAGCAACAAAGGCTCCGAATGACACCAGGAAGGCTGAAGACGCGAAGATCGCAGCAACGAAGGCTGCAGATGACGCGAAGCAGGCCGAAGATGCCAAGGTGGCAGCAACGAAGGCTGCGGATAACGCCAGGAAGTCCGAAGACGTGAAGATGGCAGCAACAAAGGCGGCGGATGACGCCAAGGTGACGGCAACGAAGGCGGCGGACAACGCCAAGAAGGCCGAAGACGTGAAGATGGCAGCAACGAAGGCTGCGGATGTCGCCATGCAGACTGCAGACTTGATGAATGCGAATTTGCTGGCGATCACTGGCACTGGTTCGAGTTCCACTTCGAGCACGGCTCCTGGCTGGAACACGGTTTCGGCCACGGGTCCGGGCTGGAGCCTGGGGGCGTCGGCCGTGGGTGCGGCTCCGGGTGCACCGGCTCCACCGGTGACGCTGCTGGCGGCGTTTGCGGGGGTGATCGTGCTGCGCCAGGTGCGGACGCGTCGGCAGAAGGCGGCGTGAGTTTTCGCTGTGTGTTTTATCCGGTGCTTACCACTTTCTACCTACAGCTACCACTGACGTGAATTTTCGTCTTTCATCAAGCAGCATGCGCACGGGCCTGGCGGCTGCGGTGGTGGCGGGTGCGGTGCACCTGGCGCAGTCGCGGGACGTGGTGGTGGACTTCACGCGCCCGCTGGTGCTGGGGACGCTGCGGTGGTTTGGCAATGAGGCGGTGGATTGCGGTGAGAATCTGCGGGTGGGAAAGCTGCTGGTGCCGTGGACGCGGGACTGCGCGGGGATCAATCTGCTCTTCATCCTGCTGGCGCTGGCGGTGTGGGTGAACCGCAAGGAGAGCCGCGCGTGGAGATTCTGGCTGTGCATGGTGGGAATGGTCCCGGCGGCAGCGCTGGCGAATGTGCTGCGGGTCCTGACGCTGCTGGCGTACCGCACGGTGGCGTATCCGGGCGTGGAGAGTCCGCAGACGCATTACTTCATCGGCTTTATCTGGCTGGTGCCGTTCATCACGCTGATCACGCCACGGGACAAGCGCCCGTTGGCTTCGGGGCTGATGGAGACGCTGCACGCAGCGGCGGTGGTGGCGCTGCTGGCTCCGCTGGCGGGGACGCCGAACGCGCTGCTGCTGACGCTGGCGGCGGTGGTGGCCCTGGCGCAGTGCCATGTGCGTGATGACTTGGTGCGCGCGAGTGGATGGCCGCTGGCGGCATGGGTGGCTGCGGGCGCGGGGATCGCCGTGGTGGGCATGGAGTCATTCTGGCTGCCGTGGCTGCTGCTGTGCCCGCTGCTGGTGCAGGCGCGGTGGGTTTTCAGCGTGCCGGGCGCAGCCTGCATCGCATGCACGCATTCGCTGGTGGTGATGCAGCCGTGGTCCTGGGCCGTGGCGGCTGTGGGCGCGGCCTGGGTGTATTTTTACGGTGAGGGCGCGCAGACTGCGGCGGATGACAAGGAGGCTGCGAGTGAACCGGAAAATAGGTCTTCTTATAGGTACTATACGACCTATGGAAGTGCCCCAGCGGGGGCTGAGGCCGCTGCGGGCACTCAAGCCAGTGATGCTGCGGCTGGATGCGAAAGGCCACGGCGCATGCGGTGGGCGGGACAGGCGGCTTTTTATGCGTGCCTCACCCTGCCTTTTCTGGCGTCCACGCTGCTGGCGATCGGCCAGAAGAGCTGGGAGCCGCCTGTGGGCATGGTGGCGCGGTGCATCTCGCCAAACTGCTTTGAGGTGCGGCTGCATGGCCAGCCGCAGGAGATCGGCTTGGCGTGCTACAGCTCAGCCAGCCGCGACCGGCACCACACGCTGGAGGTGTGCCTGAAGTACCGTGGGATGGAGCTGAGCAGCGTGGAAGACTGCCCGCTGGTGATGACGGATGGCACGCACTGGTTTCGCGAATTTTTCATGCAAAGCGGTCACGTGCTGGCGGACTACCCGGCCTATGTGCAGAGTACCTTCTACCCCTGGAGAGACGCGGGGGTGCACCTGATTTTTGTCTCGGCCAATGAGGCACAGCGCCCCGGTGAATTCAGCGCCGCGTGTGAGAGGCTAGCGCAGCGGTTTTTTGAGGAGTGCGCAGGTGAGGCGGATGTGCGGCTGGCGGGAATGAAGAGGTGAGCGGAGTTGAATGGGAAACGGATCGGAAGGCAGAGGGGGTGGTGTAATTGTCAGTTGTTTTGTCCATTATTTGAATGCTGACCCGAATGGCACTTACTTGGCATCTTAGGCGGTGGATTTTCTGAGTGCGATCTTCGTTCTCATGCTCCTACTCAGCTTGCCATAGGTGGCGCGTAGCGCGAAGAATAGGTCCTCGATCATGCAAGTGCCGCTGGGTGATGATATGGTATCGAAGAACTGAAAACTGGGGGTAGCTCTTTGGGGTCTGCGGATATGCCGCATGCAAGGAATCTCTCGCCGATGCGTGACCCGAAGCTGCATGAGATGCGGGATTTTGTGAAGGAGTGAGAAGGGGGTGAATCACCGGCTGCTGACCGACACCGCGCCCATGGCAGGCACCATGATTTCGTCTCCTGGCTTGAGGGTGGAGCCGGGGGGGAGGCGGTTCATTTCGCGAATCTGATCGGGGGTGGTGGTGAACTGGGTGGCGATGCTTTCGATGGATTCACCAGTTTCAACGCGATAGGCGAGGATACCGCGGTGAGAGTCGGAGGTGTCGGGGGCTTTGGGTGCGGTGGCGAAGGGGGCAGGGGGGGCTGCTGGCATGGGTGCGGGGGCCAGTCCGGCGGCAGGTGGTGGTGGACCACCTGGGACGCCGTAGTCCGGCAGGGGAATGGTGTCGGATGATTCGGCCCGTGGGGCAGTTGCCCTGGCCGCCACGGTCACGGTGGTGGTGCGGCCGGGGATTTTCAGGCGCTGACCCAAGATGATTTTGTTGACGTCCTTGATCTTGTTTGCGCTGGCCAGCGTGGCGGCGGTCGTCTTGTACTTGAGGGCGATGGCTTTGAGGCTGTCGCCTTTTTTCACGGTGTAGTAAACGGGGGAGCTCACCTTCACCATGGAAACAGGTGCAGGACTGCCGCCGGGAGTCGCGGGTGTGTAGTTCACCTGGGTGGTGGCAGAGCTGGCGCGATGGGGGGAGGGGATCAGCAGTGTCTGGCCCACGTGAACATCGTCTGCGGTCATGCGGTTCAACTGTTGAATCTCACCCACGCTGACACGGTGTGTGGATGCGATGCGCCAGAGGGTGTCTCCGGGACGTGAGATATAGGTGGTGTAGGCGGCGAGGTCGGTGCCGCCATCGTAGCGGGTGCTGCTTTTGCCACCGCGTTTGATGCTGCTGACGTCACGCTCCAGCTCGCCGATGCGCAGGTTTTGCACCTTGTCGTTCTCACGGATTTTGGTGACCTGGCTGGTGAGATCGCCGGTGGGGCCATAGACCTTGGGCGGTGGCGGCGGGCCGGCGGTGGGCTTTTTCGTGGTAGCTTTTTTGGCGCTGGATTTGCTGCTGGTGGCAGGTTTCTGAGTCGGTGTTCTCGGTGCCGTGGTGTAACCAGGGGGAGGCGGCGGGTAGGTGTAGCCGGGAGGTGGGGGATAGGTGGACGGGTATTGAGGACGGCCCACCGGAGCTTGAATCGCTGCGGCGGATTGGCGGGAGGCGCGGGTCGAAGGCTGCTTGAGCCCGGTGCCGGGGGCTG
>NCCR01000060.1:0-26087 GCA_002279765.1 Verrucomicrobia bacterium 12-59-8
ATAGCAGAAGAACAGGATCCAATTAAGCAAGCCACATTGTTATACTCGCGAGGCGACCTATTTAAAGATCTGCAAAGGAATGATGAAGCCCTCGCTGACTTTAATGCAGTGATCGAAAGGCAAAGTATTACCTCCCACCTCAAATCTTTGGTTCATCTAAGCCTAGGCATAATAAAATCAAGAAATGGAGAGCTAGATGACGCAGTCAGAGATTACACCTTTGCCATTGATCAAAAAAATCTGTCTTCAGAACAGACAGCCGAAGCATTTTGTCGCCGTGGATTTGCTTATGGCGAATTGGGGCGTGCACAAGAAGCAGTTGCTGACTATACAAGTGTGATCGAACAGCCGGAAGCACCACCCGCATTGCTTGCACAAGCGCTAATTAATAGAGGAATATTTTATCATGATACGGAAAATTTCAAACAAGCAATTTCAGACTACAGCAGTGCAATTCTAATACCAAACGCACATGTGAATCTTGTTGCTAATGCACTTAGCCTTCGTGGACTCTCTTTTGGATTAATCGGCGAAATCCAAAATGAACTCAATGACTATAATGCATTAATTGCATTACCAAACGCACCTATTGATCTCGTGGCCTTCACATTAAGACTGCGCGGTTTAATCCTTGCGTTGGAGGGAGAAATCCAGAATGCCATCGAAGACTTTACACTCCTTATCAATTTACCAAATGCTCCTCTGAACGAGGTGTCCGCAGGATTGATAGCTCGCGGCCTTGCCTACCTTCAGGAAGGAAGGAAAGAAGAATCGGCAGCCGATTTTGACCGAGTCATTCAACTTTCAGGTTCCCCTCTAGCCACGAGAATCGATGCACACCTCGCCCGTGCATCAGTATATTTATCGGACGGCTATTTGCCCCTAGGCTTCGAAACTCTGGAAAAGGGGCTCATATTGACAAGCACTGAAGCTCCACCACCCTTAGAGCATGTTGTGGGTATGACTAACATGCTGTTTGAGGCTGGCCTAAATATCAAAGGCCGCAAAGAATCCATATCCCGCCTGCTCGAAATCTTCAGCAAACACCAAGCCCTCCCCTTCCTCGGAGAAGCCGTCGTCCAGCACATGGGCAAACTCTTCCAAGCCGGAGCACCCTTCCCCTCCACTGACAATCTGGAGGGCTGGGCCGCAGCGTGGGAGCAGGCGGGCGAGACCGTGCCGGACTTCCGCCTCTCCCTGCGCCTGCTGCGCACTGCCGTCAACTTCGTCAAAGCCGGGGGTCAGGACCGGACGCTCCTGCTGGACCTCGCTGCCCCTGAGCGCGCCATCGTGGAACAAGCCCTAGGCCTCTCCACCGAACCCGGCTGAGCGTCATCCTCACCCCGAGGTCACCCCTGTTCAGCGTGCCTCAATAAACCTCAGCCTTTACCCACAGCGCTTCACCCCTCACCCCCCCCCCGCTAAAACGTCCAGTTTAGCGACACCGTGCCAAAGACCTGCGGCGCGATCTGTGCGCTGAATTCCTTGGTGCGGTACACGATGGCGTAGGCCAGCTTCGTGTTGCGGTAGTTGATCACAAAGCCTGTGCTCAGATCTGCCACGAACACATTGTGCCCCACCGATGGGCTGCTGCCAAAGGTGTTGCCGTCCAGAAAGATGTTGTGCGCCACAGCGCGCCCGTCCACCCGCGCAAAGACGTGGAAGCCCAGCGGAAACCATGAGCGCTCCGCACCCAGCGCACCATCCACCGGGGTGGAGGCGGCGGAGGAGGGGCCGATGCTGGCCGTGCCGTAGTCGTCCGGCAGATTGAGTCCAAAGCGGAATTCACCGCCCACATTGGCGTAGTCCTTCACATTGCCCGCCGTCGCGCCGGCATGCGGCATCAGCTCCCATTCCAGGCCGCTGCGCTTCACGAGGTGCGGCCAGCGCCAGGTGCGCTCATACGCCAGGGTGATGCCGACTTCATTGTGCAGTTGGTTGTCCCACCCGTTGGGGTGGTCAAAGCCGCGCACATCATGCACATAGCGCTGCGCCTCCTGCGCATACGAGTAGGAGCCCACCACGCCGATGTCCATCACCAGGATGTTGCGGACTTTCTCCGTCTTCCACACCACGCCGTTGGAGACATACAGCCAGCCAGCATACGGGCGGTCCGTCGCTGCCGGAGTGAAGGTCTCCGTGTTGTCCGGCGTGTAAATGTCCTGCCCGATGGAGAAGATCAGGTTCTTCTGATACGCCGAGTCGTGGACGAATGGCAGCAGGTCAAACACCGGCAGCATCGTGCGCGCAAACGGCGAGTCGCCGAGCTGCGCGAGATCTGGCGAGGTCCAGCTAACCTTCACCCCGCTGGTGTAGTAGCGGTCCGTACCGGCGAAGAGATCGTTTTCAATGTAGATGCCCAGAGTCCCACCCGTGGTGGGGGAGTCAGCCATGGCAGGCGCAGGGGCAAGCACGGCCGCCAGCAGCAGTAGCAGACTGACGGACAAGGTGGCAAAGGTAGGTTTCATAAAAGGATGCGGAGTGTTTGGGTGCGGGCGGTTTATCATTAGATCTCGCTCAGCGGACGGGATGCCAGTACCTGTCCGCTCCTGTCAGAATACAGCACAGGCCGGGTACCATCCTCTCAATCGGCCAAATAGCCAACAAACAAAGCGTTGCGGAAAAAGCCCGGCAGGCTTCGTCAGCAACGCATTGAAAGAGGACGGAGCCGCTTTAGCGGGAGGCGTGCTCAATGTGGCCGCCCACATGCTCGACGTCCTGGCCGAAGCCACGCACAGTGCGGCAGCTGGTGCCAATGAGGGTCCAGGCAGCAGAGGCGAGGACGAGAAGAGCGAGACGTTGGATGGATGTTTTCATAGTGTTGTTGTTGATGTTGTTGTGGTTCGGTTCGGGAGATTAAAGGGGGGGGCAAAGGAGCAGGCCCAGCGGCTGAATGCGCTCCGTCGCGGGGCGTGGCTACTTCTGCACCGCATCCACCTTGGCCTTGGCGGCCGCAGCGTCGGCATCGGCCTTCAGCTTCTCAGCATCGAGCTGCGCCTGGGCGGAGGCCTGGTCGGCGGTGATGTTGGCCTTGTCGATCTTGGCATTGATGTCCGTCTGCGCCTTGTCCTCTTTGGCAGCGGCGTCCACGGCATCCTTCTGGTGGTCGATCGCCGTCTGGGTGGCGTCATTCTTGGCGTCGATGGCTTGTTTCTGTTTGTTGCAACTGACGGCCAGGACGGTTGAGAAAGTGAGGATGAGGAATAGTATGTGTTTCATGCGTATCAGGGTTGGATGTTCAAACATCGTCAGCCGGGTGGCTGGTCGATGGGTGGACATTTCCTCATCCCGCCCGCTCATGCCATGGGGTATAACCCTACCCAACATAGCCATGCACCGCCACACGGCCGCCCGTCCTGATGAGAAGCATGGACAGCGCGGCATGCCCCCACTCCTGGCGTTTTTTTTACGCGGCGGATTTCCGGAACGCGCACGTGCAGCCGCTCGGCGGCGGGCTGAGGACAGCCCCGCCCTACCCCGCGCCTCACATGCGAGCGCCCAGCGCGAGGTGGGGCGGCTTGTCCTCAAGCCGCCGCCGTCGAAGCCCATGCCCTTCGAGCAAGAAACAGTCTGCTCAACAGAAATGAGTTCTGCAGTCTGCTAGATGAGGTGCCGTATCGCTCGTTTCGTTGGCCCTCTTTGATCAACCTCCGTCTGGAGATGCCTGTTCGAGCCATTTTCACAGGGGGGCACTTCGGGCATGGATCCGCAAACGATGACAATGACGCCATCACTGAAGGCTTCGCGGCGTCCTTTGTCGATGCTCGGGGTTACACCAGGTGTTGTAGCTGGCTCGTGCGAGCGCCGGTGGCGAGTTCGATGACGTCAAATTTTCGATTGGCGGTAAAAGAGCCGGTGTCGCTATCGCTATTGATCAGCACGGCCCCCATGAGAATGACGTAGCGGCACTGGTAGTGTGTGGCAGCGACGAGACTCTCAATGCGCTCGTCAATGGCTTCGTAAATGACGTCAGTGGCCGTCAGCAGCGGATTGGGCGCTCCGAGGATGCGTTCCTTTTGACGCAGCAGGATCTGCTCCAGCGTATTCATCTGGTAGTCCATGTCGGTGACGTGGCCAGGGGTGACTTGGTCGTTGGCAAGCCGGTTGAGCGCGGCCTTGGCGGCTCCGCAGCAGCCTGAGTGCCGGCTTTGGCCATGACGGTGAATCTCGCCGACGGTGCCACCTTTAGAGATGCCGATGTGCGGCCCGTAATAGATGAGCACGGCCCCATCGTCTGGCACATGGCTGGCAAAGGCGCCCATGCCCGTGAGGCCTGTGAAGGGGAAGCCGTCGAGACCGCCCATTTTGAAGGGACCGAGAAACTCATGCGTGCGGGCAGGATACTGAATGCTGTTCACATCGTCGCTGCAGAGACTGTCAGCCAGCATGACCTGCGCGGGTTCGAGATCGAGGTGATCTTCGACGAAGTCGATGAGGCGGTTCACGCTGTCGATGGTGGTGAGGGCCTGGGGATAGTGCTGGCGAATGAGGGCAAGTTTGTCGCGTTTCTTCATGGCGTGAGGTGTTCGCTTTAAAGCAGGATGTTGTTCTGTGGCTGGATTGCAGGCGGCAGTTTGGTGTCGCCGAGCATTTCGAGCATGTCGATTTCGATGGCTCGGCTCATTTGGCTGATGGGCACGTCATTGGCACCACCTTCAAAGGGATTTTCAGTGCTTTCGCCCACTTGCTCCAGCGAGACATAGACCCAGGAGAGCAGCAGGCTGAAGGGGATGACCAGCCAGACCATGTGTCCATGCATGAGGCCCGCGACGCGGTCATTGAGTGCGTCAAACTCCCGCAGCATGCCGAAGGGCAGCAGGAAGCAAAACAACCGAATGAAGAAGGTATTGATCGTGGCGAACTGACGCGGGTAAGGAAAGTTTTTGATGCGTTCGCTGCGGCCTTGGTGGTCAAAATGGTCACGGACAGCGCGTTGCATCTCCAGATGGTAGAGAGGCTCCAGAGCGCCTTCTGCGGCGAGTTTGGCAAGAGCGGCGGACTGCAGGCTCATGATCTGCGCGGCGCGGTTTTTGGTCGCAAGAATGCTGAGGAGTTCGTCTGCAACCAGATGCCGGGCCAATTCATCCTGCAATGGCGTATCCAGCTCCGGCACGCGGTATTGGCGGCGGTATTCGGAATTGTGCGCGAGGTGCAGGTTTTCCCACACACGGCCATCACGCATCTGATAGCGCAGGGCCGTGAGCCACGCGATGTGCCGACTCACGAGCGCGCGCGCCTCTTGCGGCCTGCCTCGGAGAAAGTCCCGGCTCATGACTGCCCATGCGCGGCTGTGGTTGAGGATGCCTCCCCAAATCTGCCGCGCCTCCCAGGTGCGGTTGTAGGTTTGCGTATTCTTAAAGCCGACAATGAAGGCCGTGGCAGTGCCCAGCAGCGCGACGACGGTCCACGGAATGGCCATCCATTTCCAGCCGGCGATTTGATACAGCACCACCGGCACGCAACCGATGACGAGCAGCCAATAAATGGAACGACGTGTCCAAAGGAGGAATTCAAAAAGGCTATAGCGGCGGCCTGCGTGCATGACTGATCGTGGGGTTCAAATGGGGTTACTCAAGCAGCGCATAATCTCAGCCATCAAGTGAATCAAGCCGTCGCCATGCCAAACGGCCCATTCCCGCGGTAGGAATGGGCCGTGAGTACGACGCACAGGCCAAGGATGGCGATGCCTGCGGTCTTCATGTTGGATCAGCGCGTGGTGTAGCCGCCATTGGCAAAGATCGTCTGGCCAGTGATCCACCAGCCTTCGCCTACGAGGAAGCGGATCAGCGGCGCGATGTCTTCGATGTCAGTCAGCCCCGTCTTGGTGAACTTGCTGAGAGCTGCGGCGTTTTGATTGTAGTTCGCAGATTCCTTCGTCTCCTGACCGTAGAAGAATGGCGTCTCCATCGGTCCAGGTCCGACGGCGGTCACGGAAATACCGCGTGCGCCGAACTCCTTCGATGCCGCGCGGGTGTAGTGCTCCACGGGAGCCTTCGAGCCAGGATAGATGGCGTAACCATCCGTGTAGGCGGCCAGCAGGGATGAAACGATGGTGCAGATTTTGCCACCGTCATTCAGCTTCGCCCCGGCAGTTTGCAGGAAGAAGAATGCGGCCTTGGAGTTCACTGCGAAGATTTTGTCATAATCCTCCTCCGTGGTGCTGAGGATCGGCTTCTTGATGACCATTCCTGTCGTGTTCACGGCGATGTCCACCCCGCCGAAAGCCTTGATGCCAGCATCGAAAAGCGCGGTGTTATTCGCTGGTACAGAGAGGTCTACCTGGAAAGAAATGGCATCTGCGCCCAGCTCTTTCACTGCGGCGACGGTCTCATCTGCGGCATCCTTGGTCGCCGCGCTGTTGTAATGCACGACCACGGCTTTCACGCCATGCTTGGCGAGATCACGGCTGATCAGGCCGCCGAGGTTCTTGGCTCCGCCGCCGATGAGGGCGACCTTGTCTTTGATGGTATTATGGTTCATGCCGAAGGGTGTTTGAGTTTAAAAATGCGCGCAGCCGGGAATAGGCGCGGGCTCCCTTATAGGTTTTCTCTCGTCATTCCGCTTTCACGATCTCCGGCACACTTTCAAACTTGCCGGATCAGGGACGTGAGTGAGATTCCGCCCGTGTCACGGAAACCCTCCACACGCATCGGCGATGGTGCCCCCGCAGTCGTGCTAGAGGAAATGCAAAAGCATTTCCCTGTCATGGACTTCATTGTTCGCGGTGATGACATCCGCAAGCCCACGGACTGGCGCATACATGAAGATAAGCACTCAATCGTAGTACACCTCAGTGGTCACATGAGTCGCCTGGAAACCGAACTCGACGGTTTCGGTGGCAGCAAGGGTGCTGCACTGCCCGGCGAGATCTGGACCGTACCCGCCGAGCGCCAATACGCCAGTCACGCCTGCGGTAAGACCATTGAATACGCCGTGATCATGCTCCAGCCGCACGCGAAAGACATCCTGCTGGGCTCTGCGGCTGGACGCCTGGACATCAAGCCCCTCGCAGGCGTGCGCGATGACTTCCTGCACCACGCTGTCCGGCAGATGATCGCAGCCATGCGCGCGGCCAGCGATGTCTCTGACATGCTCGCGCAATCGCTCAGTCATTCCATCAGCCTGCACCTGCTCAGTTTACTCGCGCTTGATGGCCTGGGTGCAGCCGTGAGCAAAGTCACAGGCCCCTTGCTCAACAAGCTCACCGTCCGCCGACTGCGCGACCACATTCATGATCGCCTCGACGAGCGCCTTACCCTCGAAGAGCTCGCCAAGATCGCAGGCATGACCACGCACCAATTCCTTGTGGCCTTCCGAAAAGCCTTCTCCAGCACACCCGGCCAATACATCATCCAGCAGCGTCTTCGAAGTGCGCAGAACATGCTCTTAAACACACGCAAAGACATCACCACCATCGCCCTTGAATGTGGTTTCTCCAGCCATAGCCACCTCACCGCTTCTTTCACCAAGCAAGTGGGTTGCAGCCCGAGCATCTTCCGCACTACGGCGCGGAAATTCCAGATTCCCCTTTGGTGAAAAAGTTGCCGCACGGCGCGGCTCAGTAGCGGTCAAATTCTTCCAGGGAAATGTCGGTTTTGGGGGTGTTGCCGGTGCCGTTGAGGGCTTTTTTGATGGAGAGGGTCAAGACGTCGGCGTAGCGGGTGGTGGTGGTCCCTTCAGTTTTGGTCTCGATGTGAAAGACCATGGGCTTTTCGAAGCGTGCGGCCTGGCGGCCACGTGAGAAGTCGCGGAGGGTGGCATCCCAGCCGTAGCCGGAGCAGTACAGGATCTGGTAGGTGCCGTCAGGCACGTGATCGAAGGAGAACTTGTAGCCGCCGCGAACGTAGAAGGAGGCCACGAACTGGTTGTTGCTGATCATTTTGACCAGGACGTCTTCCACCAGCCCGTTGTCGAGATTGAGGGTGCCTTCGCCGTCCAGGTTTGTCCTCGTGTCTTTGACGATGGCCCCGGAGGTGAGGCGCTGGTCGGTGGGGAGATGCTCAAGGTCTTCTGCGGGCTTGGCCGGTGGCTCCGGCATGGTTGGCGGCGGTGCCGTGCTGATGGTGGGCGTGGCAGGCGGCGCGCCGTTCTGCTTCTGCATCTCCGCCACCCGCTGCCGCGCGGCCGCGATCTGGGTGGAGTCCATGCCCGTCTCCAGTGCGCGCTGACTCACAGCGGCCTGCGCATGCCCCTGCGCGGCGGCCAGGCCGTACCAGGCATAGGCCGCCACTCTGTCCGCCGGCATGCCGCGCCCGCTCTGGCAGGCGAGCCCCAGCTGGTTCTGCGCCTCAGCATCGCCCTGCGCGGCGGCTTTGAGAAACCACTCTGCGGCGGTGGCGGCGTTCTGTAGGACGCCGCTGCCATCCCTGAAGGCCATCCCCACCGTCCTCTGCGCCTCGGCATCTCCCTGCTCGGCGGCTTTGATGAACCAGCGCACGGCTTCGCTGCGGTCCTGGGGGACGCCGTTGCCATTGCCGTAGCAGAGACCCAGATTGTACTGCGCCAGCATCTGCCCCTGCGCGGCGGCTTTACGAAACCAGCGCACGGCCTCGGTGGCGTTCTTGGGGATGCCGGTACCGTAGAGGTAGCAGTGGCCTAGATTGGTCTGCGCACCTGCGTGGTCCTTCTCCACGGCTTTTTGAAACCACGACACGGCGGCAGCCGCATCCTGCGTGACGCCAGTGCCATTGAAGAGACAACAGCCGAGGTTGAACTGCGCCTCCACATCGCCCTGCTCGGCCGCGAGGCGGAACCACTTGAGGGCTTCGGCGATGTCCTTGGGCACACCGGCACCGGTGAAAAATCGGGTGCCTAGGCTGGACTGCGCGTCGCGGTTGCCCTGCGCGGCGGCTTTGCGCATCCAGCGCAGCGCTTCGGCGTCATCCTGGATGATGTCAGTACCCTCCTGGTAGGTGAGGCCCAGCTCATACTGCGCCTGCGCATTGTTTTGCTCGGCGGCTTTGCGGAACCATTTCACCGCTTCCCGGGCATCCTGCGTCACACCGTCGCCACTGGCAAGGTGCTTGCCCAGGCAGTATTGCGCGCTTGCCTCGCCCTGCGCGGCCGCTTTGCGAAACCAGCCCACCGCCTCCGTGGAGCTTTGCGCCACGCCCTGGCCGGTGAAGCAGCACAGGCCCATCTCATACTGCGCCGGGGCCAGGCCCTGCTCTGCGGCTTTGCGCATCCACTGCACGCCCTCGGCGAAGTCCTTCACCACACCTACGCCCTGGAGGTAGAACTCGCCCAGGTCAAACTGCGCGTCGGCATTGCCCTGCGCGGCGGCTTTGCGCGTCCATACGAGCGCGGTGATCTCGTCCTTGGCCACGCCGTTGCCTTTGAAGTAAGCCTCCGCCAGCTCATACTGCGCCGTGCCATCGCCCTGGTCGGCAGCCATGCGCAGCCACTTCACGGCAGCTACCGCGTCCATGCGGATGCCGTCCCCCCTGAGCAAACGCAGGCCCAGCAGCAGTTGCGCCTGCGCACTGCCCTGCTCGGCCTGTGCCTGGAGGTCTGCCAGCGGCGTGGTACTGCTGAGTGTGGCGGCGGGTGTGGCAGGTGCCGCAGCCTGCGGGGCGGGCTCGGGGGTGTCTGCCATCGTGGGCGCGTGGCTGGACGGGCGCAGCAGGACGCCCCCTGCCACCACCACTGCCAGCACGAGGCCTCCTGCGCTCAGCGCAAGCGGGCTGAGCGCACGCCTGGCGGGCCGTTGCTGCACTGACTGCGGCCTGCCGGATGGGTGCATGGGGTTAAAGGTGGACGCAGGCTCCAGCACGCCATGCAGTTGCATGTAGGCCGCCCTGATCTCGGCATTCTTCGCGTTCGCCTTCGCGGTCATGTACTCATCGCCTTCAAAGCGCCCCACGCACCAGAAGAGAAGCGCCTCCTGATACGCATTTGTCAGTTGCTCCCGGGTGAAAGGTGCGGCGAGATCAAGGATGCTCAGTGCTTCAGTAGTCGTCATAAGGCCCAGGCTGCGAGAGAAGCATTGAAAGGGCGGGTGTCATTCGGGATTTTGCTGAAAGTGTACTCAGATGCACTCTTGATGATGAGGCCGGGGTTATAGCAGTTCGCAAAACTCATTTCCGGTTTGGCGAGCATGAGGACGTTCGATGGGCCGCAGAGGAGCAAAGGCGGCAGAGAGCAGGCACTCATTCTCTGCACCCTCTGCCTCTTCGCTCCTTTGCGGCAAAAACGAATGTCCCTTCAACTTAGAAACGGTCTGCCGCCAAGCGCGCTTTTCGGAAATCAGTTTTAGACAATGCTATAAAATCAACACGCCAGAGGGTACCCCGCATTCCTGCAGCGCTGGCGCAGGTGCTTGGCAGCAGGTCACGTCGTCGGCCACCTGATCCTCTGGATTCGCAGCCATTCCAAAGCAGCCGCTGATCACAGCGGCCCCGCTCTCAATTAACGGTGAAGGCACCGGTGATCGTGCGCTGCACTCCGGCGGCTCCCACGTTGTTGTAAAAGCGCACGGTCACGTTGCGCGCGCCGGTGGCTGCGGTGCCGTCCATGATGAAGGTGGCTGTGACGATCGTCTGGCTTGGGCGCGAGAAGTTACTCGTGGTGATGCCCGTGCCTGACACGGTGATGGAGTACACCTCCCGGTCGGCTGGCGGCAGCGCGGGCGTGAGGGTCGAATCCAGCTCGATGACGACGTTCACGCTCGCGCTGCGGTCACCGTTGCTGGGAGTGACGGTGTTGGGTCCGCCGCCGGTGGGGACTGCGGTGGAGTAGTAGGTGCCGGCAAATCCCTTGGCGTCATACGCCGAGAGGCCGGTGCGCGTGGTTCGGTAAAAGCCCCGGCTTTGGCCGCTGGCTCCTCCGGCATCCGTCGCTCCGGCAGAGTCATCACCCATAGCGGTGATGGTGGGACTGAGCGCTGTCCAGTCGAGCAGATCCGGGGAGGACTGCACCTGATACACGCCGCCTTCAACGGCGCTCCACTCGAGTGTGACATCGCCTGTGCCAGTATTGACGGAGACCGCGCCCATGCTCTCAGACTTAAACGGGCCGCCGATGAACGAAGTGCTCACGGCTTCAGCAATGGCGGTCACTTTCCCGCCGCGTGGATCGCCATAAAACTGACGCCCCGTGGTGTAGGGCATGGCCGGAGTGCCGTCGGCATTGAGGGTGGTAAAGTAGGCGTACGTGCCGCTGGGAAACTCGGGCGTGACACAAGAGCGGACGTTCTGCTCGTTAAGATCGTAGCTTTGCACCGTGGCTCCGGTCGTCTGGGTCTGGCCAAGATCACCGCGAAAATCATAGTCTTCGATGTAGTGCCCCAGCAAGTAGCTGCTGCTGACACCCGGACCGTATTGCGCAGCAGTCAGCGTCGTGCGGCCCTGCACCCGCTGCGCCCAGAGTGGCAGTACTTCGCGGACGGAGATCGCGGTGGTGCCGTTCGTGCCATCACGCAGCACAAAGCCCGAGACCATGCGCCGCACACCGCTGCTGGAATCATTGGGATTGCTGTAGCCGTACGGTCCATAGATGGGCAGGCCGTCCGCAGCCCAGCCCACGATGGGCGAGTGCCGGGTCACTGGCGCGGCGCTCTCGGAATACAACTGGGTCGTGGGATTGAAGTCCACGTGGTCACCGAGCTGGTAGCGCAGCGCCAGGGGGTGCGCGTGGTTGTGGTAGTCGTTTCCAGCGGAATGTCCCAGCCCCGGATCGAAGGTGACACTTTCATTGTGATAGGCATCCCGGTTCCACACGCCGTCACCGCTGAATGACGTGTTCGCACCTGCGTCTGCCGCATTCGCGTTGGAGTAAGAGAAGGCGTCGCGGAGGTCATACATGGACACGCCATTGACCATGCGCCCCGTGGCCCCGAGCCCCGTGAGGGTCTTGGCGGTCGGAATGGAGGGCACCCGTGGAAACCGAAACATCATGGCCGTGTTCGACGGGTAGTTTGGAAACAGGGTGGTCTTCCCCGCATTCAGATACCACGGCCCCATGGTGTAGCTGGCCAGTCCGGTGGTGTGGATGTACACCCAGTCTGCGGAGTAGTCGATCTGCTGCACATCGGAGTAAGTGGGCGCGCTCTGCGTGCCGGAGCCACGGCTCCAGGTCGTGACGGCGGTTTGCGAGTTTTGATCGGCCAGCGTCTGATAAAGGCGCGCATACTGGCTGCTGTTTGCGGTGAACCAGGAGGTGATCAGCGGGGCACTAGGCGTGCCGCTTGCTTGATAGGACGCCAGTTGTGCCTTCAGCAGCGCATAAGCGTACTGCGCAGCCTGGGGGATGGCGCTGCCGAGCAGGTTGCTGGCTTGATTCACATCCGCAGCGGTGTTGTAAAGCTCCTCATGTCCGTCATCAAAGCTCAGCAGCGAATAGCCAGCGTCATCGGTCAGCGCACGGCCTGACACGCTGGTGAGCAGGTCGGCGCTGAACTCCTGGCTGAATGCGTAGCGCGCGCCAGCAGACGTGTTTTTCAAGACGGGCAGCAGGCTGTTGGAGTCGAGCGGATTGGCAGGCGGCTGGGTGGCGCTCACGCTGATGCCAGCCAGCTCAAGAATCGTCGAGTAAAGATCCACCGCATGCACGCGCACCGTGCTGCTGCGGTTGGGACTGACCACGGCCGGACCTGCAATGATCAAAGGCACGCGGATGCCGCCTTCATAGATCGTTTCCTTGGAGTGCGCGGTGGAGTAAGGAGCCTGAATGACACTGCCCGGCGTGCCGTTGTCGCCAATGAAGATGACGTTCGTTGTCGCCAGATTCACGTTGGCCAGAATGCGCCCGACCTCCGTGTCCAGCGCCTCGCAGGCCGCCTCATACATGCCCCGGTTCGTCGTGGGGGTGCCGTAAGAATGCAGGTTTGCAGGCGGCACATGAAAAGGCGTGTGCGGCGCATTGAAGGCACACCAGGCAAACCAGGGTGTGCTCGCGGGGCGCGAGGTGATGAAGCTGATGATGTCGTCTGCCGTGTCCGTGGTGGCGTAAGTCGTGCTGGCGGTGCTGACGTTGTTGGTGGTCTTGGTCCAGGCGAAGTAGTCCGGCAGAGCGCCGATGATGGTCCCCGCAAAGGAAGGCCAGCCGCCCACGGTGCGCGGGGAGTCACTGCTGCCAGCGCCGGAGTTCAGATGCCATTTGCCAAACATCGCCAGCGAGTAGCCGAGAGCTGAATGGGCCGCGAACGCCTCCGGCAGGGTAAACTCTGCGGTCGAGAGCTGCGGGCTCGTCGCTACCGTCAGTTGCGCACCAATGCCTGTGCGAAACGGATGCCTGCCCGTGAGGATGCAAGCGCGCGTGGGCGAGCACGTCGGCTGCGCATAAGCGCGCGTGAACAGCACCCCGCTGCTCTTCAATGCCGTGATGTTCGGCATCGGTGGCACCGAGCCTCCCGCCGCTGTCAGAGGAAAACCATCCGCACCAAGATCATCGGCAATGATGAGCAGGATGTTCGCCGGCTGGGCGGAGGCGCTCAGACAAAGCAGCAGCAGGAACACGGCGGCAGCCGTGTGGCGGAGAGTGGTCAGGAATGGCTTCATTGGGGCAGAACCTGCGGCAGGGCACCTTCCGGGAAGATGACAGCAGCAGGAGTTTCTACAATGCCTCCTGCTAAACCCCACCACCGCCATTTCGTCACCAGCGCGCAAGGATTCAGTCTCATTGCTTCTGGAGGTCTATGGCGACGCGGTCGAGAAATTCGGCAGACTTCCGCCCCTGCAGCCATCCTGGGCTCTCTCGATGCAATGTGACCAAACTGTTACTTTTAAGCGGATGATTATTCATTCCTAGCACCGTCTCCTAACACAGAGTATGAAATTCAGGCAGATCGTCCACAGCGCCGCGAGCTTGCTCGTCCGGGCATGGCGTCGGCTGTGGTCCTGGCTGGTATGGGTCGCAAAGTTTGCCGTGCGCAAGTTCATCCAGCTGCTGCGGCGGCTGCACCGGCGCGCTTTGGGCGAGAAGCCGAAACCCAGCCCGCTCGGCATGATCCTGCATGATCCCACGGCGAACATCGATCTGCATTTGTTCCTCCTCGGCAATCCCGACAAAAATCAGCCGACGCCGATCACGGTTGACGGCAGAACGTTCGAAGTCGGCATCGTCAGCATCAACCCCGCGCCCGTGCTGAACACACTCCAGCGCACCACCACTGGTTAAAGGAGGCATGAATCTGGCTTTCCCCGCACTCTGCATTCTCTTCCTGGTCCTGCCGGGAATCATTTTTCGCAGCGCCTACACCCAGGGCTCTGTGCCGATCTTCTTTCCGCCCGGCTCCAGTGGGCTGGACGGCGTCAATAAATACCCCACCAGCAACCGGCCGCTGGCGGAAGAGATCAGCACCAGCCTCGTCACCGCCATCTGCCTGCACATCCTCTGGCTATGGCTGTGCCCGTGTTTTCTGGTCCCGTTCCAATATTTCGGCTGGCTGACCACGCTGCACCGCTTCAACGACGCCGAATACATGAATCTGTTCAGGGTGCTGTATGGCGACCTCAAAGCAAGCGGCCCCCATGACGACGCCATGAAATTTCTGGCGGACAGCAGGCAGGGGCTCGTCTGCTACTTTCTCAGCCTCTACGGCGCATCCTTTTTTCTTGGCAGGTGCAGCATTCGCTTCATCCGCAAATTCAAGCTCGACCACAAATTCATCCAGTTCCGTCTGGCCGATGAGTGGTTCTATTTCCTGCGCGGGGAGATGTTCTCCTTTCATGAGTTCAGACAACTCTTCCAGGACAACGGCAACGGCAAAGACAAAGACAAAGACAAAGAGAAGGACAAGCCCCGGCGGCATGTGACGGGGACCTACGTCTCCGCCGTCATCGCGCAGGCAGACGGCGACTACCTTTACAAAGGCTTCCTCTGGGACTTCCACCTCGACGGCAAGGGCAGCCTGGACCGCCTGGTCCTGCACAACGTCATCCGCTGTAAATTTGACCCCGCCAATCCCTCCGCCGCAAACCACCGTCCGCAGCCCGTCCGTGCCACCAAGATCATCGATGTGAAGTGGGCGTTTCAGCGAGTGACCAGCCAGATCTTCACCGTCAAATATGCCGACTGCAAGACCCTGGCCTGCACCTTCTTCTACATCCGCGATCCCGCCGCCGAGGCCGAGCGTGAAGCCCGCGCGCAGCGCTGGAGCAACCTGCGCCAGCGCATCTCCACCTGGGCCGGTGCCTAGCACTTGATGACATGACATAAGATGCCAGTCATGATTGGCGCTCAGTTCTAGCATCTCGCGCAGCTCATTCACCCTCGGCAGATCACGACACGGGTCCATTTCAAGGAGATCATGGGCTCCGGCGACGGCGGGCTGAGGACAGCCCGCCCTACCTGCGCCGGGCATGCGAGCGCCCACCGCGAGAAGATAGGGCGGCTTGTCCTCAAGCCGCCGCCGCGCTTCTCAGTAGGTAGGGCGGCTTGTCCTCAAGCCGCCGCCGCGCGTCTCAGTAGGTGGGGCGGCTTGTCCTCAAACCGCCGCCGAGCGGCTCAGTAGGTAGGGCGGCTTGTCCTCAAACCGCCGCCGCGCGGCTCAGTAGGTAGGGCGGCTTGTCCTCAAGCCGCCGCCGCGCGGCTCCACGCTCGCTTGCCGGAAATCCGTTTCGCAAAACGCTATCAGGCGGGGTCTCGGCCATTGGCTGCCTTCCGTGATCACCCTTGTCCCCGCGCCTCTACGCACTTGGTCAATGCTGAATGCCCTCTCAGGCCTTCCGCTGTGGCAGCGGACGTGACTCAAAAAACTTCGCTCCCACCGTCCCCTTTGGCAGCACGATGTTCTTCCCGGCGCGTTTCATCTCCATCATCTTCTCCAGGGAAATCGCATGATTTGGCACCACGATGCCGCTGTGCTTTGGCACAATGATCTCCGGCCCTTCCTCACCCACGAGATAAGGCTTGCCAGCCTTTACCGGCCCGCCTTTCGCACGGCCTGGCGGCGTCTCTTCATCCTCCCCCGCACCACTCATGCCCCCGTTCGCCACAGCATTGCGCCGCGCCATCTCCGCACGCCTCTGCGGATCCGACATCGAGCGCCCCACCGGCCTCGCCGCCCTGTTCGCCAGATTGTTTTGGCCAAACGTCTCCGGCGTGGGTTTGTTCACCGCGCCGAAATCCGTCTTCCCGATTCCCGGTCTCGTCGCATAGTTAAGCGTCTGGCTTGGCGTGTTGCTCTGCTCAGCGCCCAGGTTCATGCTCGGGTTCATGGGACTCTGTCCGATCGTCGAACCGTTGGGTGTCCGCATCGTCCCCCCCGCCATCTTCGCCGCTCCACTCACGTCACCGTTCGCCACACCATTCCGCCGCGCCATCTCCATCTGCCTCTGCGGATCCGACTTCGAGCGCCCCACCGGCCTCGCCGCCCTATTCGCCAGATTGTTTTGGCCAAACGTCTCCGGCGTGGGTTTGTTCACCGCGCCGAAGTCCGTCTTCCCGATTCCAGGTCTCGTCGCATAGTTAAGCGTCTGGCTTGGCGTGTTGCTCTGCCCAGCGCCCAGGTTCATGCTCGGGTTCATCGGACTCTGCCCGATCGTCGAACCATTGGGTGTCCGCATCGTCCCTCCCGCCACCTGCGGGCCAGCGGCACCCGGAGCCATCGGCGGCTGTACGGTTTGGCCACTCGCCGTGCCTGAAGGGCTCGCCGGCGTCGGAGCAGCAGGCGGCGCTCCACCGCCCGTCGTGCTCAGCGAGCCCCCCCCTGCGGGTTTGTTCTTCGTCGGATCGAGATCCGATTTATCTGCTGCATTCTTGCCATAATTATATGTTGAAGGTGTGCCCATGAGACACACTTGGGTCCAAATTTCAGAGTGCAAGCTCTTTTATACCTTGTCGTGGTATTTGCCGGTATTATCCAACACCTGCAACACCTTTCCAGCCACCCCTCACTCATCCCCCCTCACCGCTTCGCCGAAAACACCACTCCCCCCCACAATGGCTCGCTGCTCGCGGCCTTCCCACCCCGCCCCTTTTCACTTTTCACTTACCCCTTTTCACTCTCAGGCCCTCACTCTCAGGTCCTCACTCTCCGGTAATCCACCGGCCTCCGCCTCCGCCGCGTCGCCACCTTGTACAGCGTCGCGCTCCCCTTGCAGCGGTAGGCCATCGCCAGGCCCATCACATCATCATCGTGGCACCCGCTGCGCGCCTCCTCACGGCCATTCTTGCTCCACATGAAGTTCTTGCACTCCGCCAGGATGTGCGGGCAGAAGACATCCAGCGTCTCATTGTGAAACGCCAGCGCCAGACTGTCGATCACATCGCGCCGCTGGTCCCGGTCCTTCAGCTTCCAGCCCAGCATAAAGTTCTGCTTCTCGCGGTCATACGGGTCCACCACCTGCCGCTTGTACAGTGGCACCCCCGCATCCTTCAGCCGCTCCAGCACATGCAGCCCCATGTTCACCTCCAGCACCACCAGCGCCCCGCCATAATACTCCGACAGCAGCGCGATGTAGTCCGCCGTCAGCAGCGTCGTTCCGGTAAAAGGCGGCCGCACCCGCGCCACCACCGCATCCTTGTAGCACGCACCGCCCACCTCCTGGTACTCCGTGCGCAGCACACCGATCGAGTGCCTATCAGGGTCCCCGCTCGCCGCCTGGTCCTCCCCCGTCATCGGGTCACACCACACGATGTAGCTGCACCCCGGCTGCGGCCTTTCCCACAGGTGAAAGCTGCCAAAGCCGCTCGCATCCATCTGAAACTCCACCCCATCCCCCACCGCCACCAGAGAGCCCACCTCCGGCGCGTGCAGTTGCGACGCCAGCTCCAGCCGCCGCAGCGCCGCCACATTGAAGCGCGGCCTGCCAGACGACAAAAAGCAGCTCACCTCATCCTCCGGGTAAAACTCATCAAACGTGTCCTCTGACCCCGAGCACTCAGACTCCATGATCGCCCGCCGCCACGCCATCTGCTCATGCGTCCACCCATACCTCCGCACCCCGTTCGCCTCACGCGGCGTCAGCGTCGCGTCCATCTTCGCCCGCATCGCCCCCGTCACCGGCTTCACATTCTCCGCAAACTCAAACCACGCCGCAAACACCTTCACCCACCCGTTCCCCGGCGCCGCATCCCCCGCACGCCACGCTTTGAGAAAGTCATCCAGGCTCAGCGCCCCCTGCCACGTCTCATAGTGCCACCCGCTCGCCCCATCCGGCGTGCTCTCCGCGATCGCCAGCCCCGCATCATTCAGCGACGGCAAGATCGACGCCATGATCTTCCGGTCATCCTTCACCCCGCCACGCGGATACTTCGCCGATTCGCTAAACAGCACCGCCTGCCGCGGCTTCGAGATCCCCGGGTTCATCGACTCCGCGCTCGTGATCGTCGCCGTGCTCCCGTTCGCCCACTTCATCCGCCGCTCACGCGGCACCAGCGCATTGTGCCACGGGAAGCGGTCATTCTCACTGAACGTCCGTATCCGTTCCAGGATGCCCTGACTGTTCGCACTGATGTTCGCCAAAATCAGCGCATCCGTGTTCCGCTGCTGGCACAGGTGATAAATCACCTCCACGCTAAACGTCGTCCCGCCACACTGGCGGATCTTTGTCACGATCACCCGGATCGCCGGAATCCCCAGCGCCGTCAGCACCTCCACCGCCTCCGCCATCCGTCGCTGCAGCACATTCGCTCGCGGCGTCTGTAGCTTCTTCGTCGTCGCGTTCTGCACCTTCGTGCACGTCTCGAAATGAACCAGCGGCGAATGCGCCACCAGATGAAAATCAGCATCATTCATAGTGTAACCATCAGCCTTGGGTCCGAATTTCAAACCTCAAGCGATTTCTTTCCTATCCCGCATCTTTCCATGCTTCAAAATACCATCTTCTGGTTCAATCCACCTGCATTCAAAGCTTCAGGCGCAAATCCTCAAGCCTGCCAGTCCACGGCTCGGCACCCTCGCATCAGACCCAACGGTCCTGTCTTGCAGTTTCCAAAACTCTTTTCCGGTCAGTAGGCTGTCAATTGCTCGAAGGTCGTGGGATTCGACAGCGTCGGGCTGAGGACAGCCAGCGCTGCACAGGCGAGCACCCAGCGCTGGTAGGGCGCTTGGTCCTCCAAGCGCCGCCGCGTGTCCCCCGGTTCCCTTTTCGGAAATCAGTTTGGCAAAGCATTCTACAACCTCTCCAGCGGCCGCCCATCCTCATTCCCTCCCCCGCCTGAGGGTCCTCCCTCTCCGCCACGTCCTCACAAGCTGCCGCAAACCCAACCCCACGATTACTTGGCTCCACCAAACACCGCCTGCAGTTGCTCATGCAGCTCCACGATAGGCGGGTCAAACGTCATGCCCTTGGCGATCCGGCTGTGCAGCAGGTCATAGCAGGCGCGGTAATGCTTCACCACCCCAGCCTGGTCACCTTGCTGCCGGCAATACGCCGCCAACTTGTAGTGCGAGACGACCACATCGCGCGCGGCCTCGCCGGAGTCAGGGTTGGCGGCCAGCAGCTTCTCGCGCTGCTCCAGGCTGCGCGTGTAGTGCTTGAGCGCGGCCTCCGCGTCGCCGGGCTGGCCGCGCTGGGCCAGGAAGTCGCCCAGCTTGTTCAGGCTCACCGACACATCGCGCGCGGCCTGGGCGGAGTCGGGGTTGGCGGCCAGCAGCTTCTCGCTCATCTCCAGGTCGCGCGTGTAGTGCTTGAGCGCGGCCTCGGAGTCGCCGGGCAGGCCGCGCTGGGCCAGGAAGTTGCCGAGCAGATTCAGGCTCACCGAAACATCCCGCGCGGCCTCGCCGGAGTCGGGATTGGCGGCCAGCAGATTCTCGGCAAGCTCCAGGCTACGCGTGTAGTGCTTGAGCCGGCCTCCGCGTCGCCGGGCAGGCCCCGTTGGGACAGAAAGTCGCCCAGCTTGTTCAGGCTCACCGACACATCGCGCGCCGCCTGGGCGGAGTCGGGGTTGGCGGCCAGCAGCTTCTCCCTCATCTCCAGGCTGCGCGTGTAGTGCAGGAGCGCGGCCTCCGCGTCGCCGGGCTGGCCGCGCTGGGCCAGGAAGTCGCCCAGCTTGTTCAGGCTCACCGACACATCGCGCGCGGCCTGGGCGGAGTCAGGGTTGGCGGCCAGCAGCTTCTCCCTCATCTCCAGGCTGCGCGTGTAGTGCAAGAGCGCGGCCTCCGCGTCGCCGGGCTGGCCGCGCCGGGCCAGGAAGTCGCCCAGCCTGTCCAAGCTCACCGACACATCGCGCGCGGCCTGCGCGGAGTCGGGGTTGGCATCGTAGAGGTCCTCATCCATGGCGAGGCTTTGCTGGCAGTGCTGGATGATTTCGTCGGCATCGCCCTTGGCTCCGCGTTGCGTGAGGACATCGGTCATCTGGTTGTGCGCGGCGGAAAGCACGCGCTGGGCGCGGGGCTGGGTGGGGTCGAGGTCGTGGAAGCGCTGGGCGTGGGCCAGGCATTGCTGGGCATTGAGGACGGCGGCGCTGAGGGGGCCGGTGGTCAGATAGTAGTTGGACTGGCCGAAGAGGAACCAAGCATAGACCTCCAGCGCCTGCGGCCACTGCGGGTCGAGTTTCAACAAATCCTGGTAGCTGGTGCGAGCGGCAGCGGTCTGGCCCTTGGTGGCCTGGAGGCCTGCGGCCTGGAGCAGGGGCTGGAGCTGGGCACGCCTCTGCTCCACATGTGCAGCATCGGCGGCGGCGACACGGGCGAGGAGCGCAGCGCGCTTGCCCTCGATGTAGCGCAAGGCGGCATCCACGCCTTCTTCCTGCAAGATGCGGCCCATTTCTTTCACCTCCTCAGTGGCATCGGCCCGGCCCTCAATAAGCGCGAAGCTGGCGGCGAGGTCATCAATGCGCGCGAGGCGGGACTGGTGCGCGGCCTGCGCATTGTCCTTGAGCCGCTCACGGGCCTCGGACTTGGCCTCAAGATCGGCGGCTTGCAGGTCTTGCTCCAGACGGCGCTCGGATGACTCGCGCAGGTGGGTCTTGATCTTGGCGGTGTCGATCTTCTGGTCGGCCTTGATGGCGCTGAGGCCTTGCTGGGTGAAGTGGTGGAAGGCAGCCATGCCACCGCCAAGAACGAGAACGAGCAGGAGGACGAGGACGAGCAGGCTATGCGAGCGCTGGACGACGGCGGTGGTTTGCACCTGCTCCTGCTGTATCGCAAAGACCTCCTCCCGCATCGCGAGAACCGCCTTCTCCAACTCCCCATCATCCGCAGGTGTGTCATAGCGGTAGGGGCTGCGCTCCAGCATGCGGCGGTGTTCAATCTGGAGCGCACGCTTCTCCTCCGGCTCCGCGTCGGGCTCCGGGTCAAAGGGGAAACCCTGCGGACAGAGGAAGACATAGACACGGAACCGCTCGTCTCCAAGCTCCGTCTGGAGGCGGCGTCCCACGTGATATTCGTGCTGGGTGTAGCTGCGGCGGGGCGTGCCGGGCGGCAGCGTGGCGGGGTCCGGCTCCGCGCCATAGCGCCAGCCGACGAGATGGATGAGAGCCTGGCAGTCCTCAATTTTCTTCCGGTCGAGGTCTTCGAGAGTGCGCCAGTCGGGGTGGAAGTTCGATTGCTCCACGGGGAGACACTGGCTTTTGATGAGGGCCTGCTCGACCACCTTGCGCGCGCTGCGCAGATCACCCGAGGTGGCAGAGATGAAGACCTTGGGGGGAGCGCTCATGGGGAAGAAAGAGAAACCGGACTGCAATACACCGATGCGCGCGGATTAAGCCGACAGGAAGCGGGCTTGCAAGGCGGACTTCCATTCCATTTCACGTCTCCCCCTAGTCCCCATTCCAACCTTGCACCCAGCAAAAACCCCACTCACTCCGCAGAGCAAAGCTGCCCAGATGCGCCGCAACTGGTTTCCTTTCCTCTCCATGGCCCCGCAGCCACACCTCACGCCACCTCATTCACACTGCACGCCAACGCCCATCGGCAAAAAATTCGCCACCACATTCCTCTACCACACGCGCCTCATCCTGTGCTTAATACCAGGCGCATCTGCCGCGCTTTCCCTCCTCCAACCACCTCATGAAACACCTGCTGTCCGCCCTGCTGACCTCCTGCCTCCTGATCTCCTGCGCCGCCAAGAACCTGGAGCGCTGCGCCCCCGGCACAGCCGCCATCAAAGTGGCGCAGGCCGTCGAATGCACCCACAAGGACGGCAAGTTCACCCTGCCCGCCGGCGTGTACCAGCCCGAGGCGCAGTCCGCCAAAGGCATCTACTACGTCGCCCCCGAGCGCCTGAAGACCACCGGCATCATTCGCGAAGGCCATGAGCGCGGCGGACTCTTCATCGCCAACGAAGGCTGGCAGTGGGCCTGGCTCGGCCACCCCGGCTTTGAAGTGGACGAAAACCAGACCTCCATCCTCGGCAAGCGCGGCATCATCATGCCCACCCACTTCAAATTCGAGCCCTACGTGAAGTGGACCCCCGTGAAAAGCCGCTGACACGCGCTGCGCGCTGCTTCGTCAGAGAAGCCCCTTACCGCACGCGCCTCATCACTCCCAAGCCATACGCCAGCGAGGCGGCGGCGGTCAGGCCACCGGGGAGGTAGAGCGTGGCGTAGCTGAGGCTGGGGAAGGCGAGCGCGCTAGCCACGCCGCCAGTGAAGAAGCCGGTGATGATGAGAAAGCACAGGCGCACGCGCTGGCCGTCCACCGGGAGCCCGCGAATGGCGTGGCCGAGGAAGATGCCGAGATCCGTGAACATGCCGGAGATATGGGTGGTGCGGACGACGGCCCCGCTGAAGGTGCTCATCATCGCATTTTGCAGTCCGCAGGCGCAGGCGGCGCTGTAAAAGCCGAAATGGCTCCCGTGCTGGATCATTGGCACCGCGCCGCAGAGCAGGAGGGATTCCAGCAGCAGCGCCACGCCATAGCGGTACCCGAGCTGCAGCGTACTGTCCTGGATGATGAAGCCGCTGATGACTGTGCCAGCAACGAAGGAACCGATAGCGGCGGCAAAGTGCTGCATGGCAGCGTAGTCGAGCTGCGCAACCGCTGCGGCAAGCATAGAGGTGGTGCCCGTGAGGTGCGTCACCGCCTGGTGCTCGATGCCGAGAAAGCCGACGACATTGACCATGCCCGCGATGAATGCGAGCACCCACGCACCCGCCCAGACCCAGAGGGGGAGTTTAGAGAGCATGGTGAGTCAGAAGTGGCCGGGTGAAGCAATGGCTGCGCATGGTCGTGGTTTGAAGCACGCCATAGAATCCCATATGGAGAAGCAGATGCCACTGATGAATGGGGCGACACCGAGCAAAAAGCAAAACAGACGGCTGCAAGGAGCGCGCAGGGTCCGCGAAGCAAGTCAAAACAACGAATGCTCCATGGGCCGGAGGTGCGCTGCCGCAGTGCGCGCGATCTCCCAAGCCCAGGATGCAGGCCCTTCACTCCGTGCCCTGCGTATCTGACGCCGCATCCGGCCTCAGTTGGCCAGGTCCTCGCTCTGCGGGGATGTCTCGGCATCGGCCTCGGCTTGCAGGGACTGCTCGTCCTCGGGCTCGGCTTGCAGCGGTGCCTCGGCTTTGGCCTTGGCCTTGCGCGGTTTTTTCACGGCCACTTTTTTGGCTGCAGGCGCGGGCTTGGCCACCTCCGGCGCGTCGGCGGCGGCGGGATCCAGCAGCGCTGGCAGGAGGTAGATGCTGCAGTTGCAGCAGAGCACCAGCTCCGCGTCCGCATGGCGCATGTCCGCGAGCTGGCCGCTGGGCAGGGCGAGGTTGCAGCCGCCGCAGGTGTTGTTGCGCATGCGCGCCGCACCGCGTTTGCCTCGGGAGATGCGGGTGTCGTAGTGCAGGAGCACAGCGGCGGGCAGGCGCGTGCGCACCCCAGTGGCCTCCAGAGTCAGCTCGATGCAGCGCGGGCTCTTGGGCTCCAGGCGGCGTTTGGCAAAGTCCAGGTCGCTGAGCTGGGAGAGGTCTGCAAGGAGCGTGTCGGTGGGCATCATGGGGGCGGTTGGGGTCGGTGGGGTGGTCAAAGAACAGGACACGAGTGGAGGATGACTCGTGGAGAGGAAGGCGGAAGATCTCCGGCCAGGCCTGCGCGATATTCATGCGCGGGCGAGTGCGCCACCCCTATCAGGCATGGTGTAGGGGTGATAAGCAAGCGGCATGGCTGGAGATTAATGGGACCGTCCGCACCAATGGCAGAGGTTTCCTGCCGCCCACCCGGCAGGCCGCAGGCGCAGGGAACTCCTGAAAAAAAGGCATTGAACCTCAGAAGAATTTGCAGAATATCCGCGCATTCAGTCTGTCTTCTGAATGGGCGTTCTGGACAAGCTGACATCAGCCGCCACGCCTCAGTCGTATTTTTATACCTAAAACGAAACACCCGTGGTCTTGATCATGAAAACGACCCTCTTCGCGCTCCTCTTGCTTGCCGTCACTCCTGCGCTGCGGGCGGATGCGCCGACCGTCGTCAGCGCTGCGTCTCCGGTGCTGCAAACCAACGGCATGACGGAGATCCTCATGGTGGATGGCTCCGCGCGCCGCGTGCGCAAGATTCTGGGCATGACCCCGGATTCCCTGCGTGTGATGACGGATGAAGGCATTGGCAAAATCCCGCTCAGCTCACTGCATGCCCAATCCCTCACAGCGGTGAACTCCTTGATGGAAACCCCTGATCAAATGCAGGCGCGGCAGCAGCGCGAAGCCGCCGCGGCGCAGACCTACCGTGAAAATCAAGCTGTCAAGGAACGCATGGCCGCTGAGGAAAACGCCATGATCGGCGCCTCCCAGCGTGCGGAAGCAGCCCGCCAGGCCGCCGCCCAACAGGCCGCCGCTGAAGCCTACGCGAGGCAGCAGCAGTACCTCATGGAGGCGCAGAAGGCGCAAGAAGCACAAAGAGCCGCCCGCAAGGCCGAACTCGCCGCCGCCGAACTCCGCCGCGCCGAAGCTGAGCAGCGCTGGCGGCAGTACAATCTCGATGTCGCCACACTCCAAGCGCTGCAAGACCTCACCTACATCGCCCAGCTCGAATACCTCCGCAAACTGGGCTACGTCATCAAGATTGAGTAGCGCGTGCGGCGGGATGCGGGGGCGCGTGCGGTAGGGCGGCTTGTCCTCAAGCCGCCGCTGTGCGACTCCACGCACACTTGCCTGAAATCAGTTTCGCAAAGCGCCATGCCTCCGGCTTTGACGTGGCTAGAGGAGAAACTCTCCGAACGGGTCCGGGAATTGCAACAGCCGCAGTGGATACGCGGGCCCGCCTCTTTTGCGACGGTGCCGAACGCGCCATCCACCACTACGACGACTCCAAACTCAACACGGCCGAACTCTACTTCGCGGAGTGTGCGTATTACACGCTGCCTGCTGTGAAATTAGATAATGTGGCATCGGCGCTACCCCTGATGCCGCATGCGAAACTGCTTCGGTGTCATGCCAATGCGTTTGCGAAAGTGCTGCGTGAAGGCGCTTTGATCGCAGAAGCCATGGGCGGTGGCGATGTCGATCACTTTGTCGCGGGTCTGTATCAGCGCCTCAGCGGCGGACTCGATGCGGATGCGCAGCATGAGTTCATACGGCGTGATGCCGAGAGCTTGATGGATCTTGCGATACAGTGAACGATCTGAAAGGCCGCATTCGCGCGCCAGCTCCGTGGTGCTAAGGATGCACCCAGTATTCTTCTGAATGTGGCTGATGATGAGCGTGACTTCACTGCTCGGCTGGTGGCGGCTGCGGCCTTCATCCCGCCGCGTCAGGCCCATGAGACCGATGATTTTGCCGTTCTTGCCCCGCAGCGGCACCTTGGTGGTGAGAAACCAGCTCAGCGTGCGCTGCTCATCATACCAGACTTCGAGGCGATTGATCAACGGTTTGCCGGTGCGGAAGACGAGCGCGTCATCGGCACGGTAAGACTTGGCGGCTTGCTCGGGGTAGAAGTCTTCGTCGAGCCGACCAATGACATTTGCTTCACCTTCGAGGCCCAGCCGTGTCCACATCGGCTCGCTCGCGGCGATGAGGCGGCTCTCGCGGTCCTTCACAAAAAAGAACACGTTGGGCTGCTGATCAAACATGAGCCTGAAGGCCTGCGGATCGGCCATGCTGGCAAAAAAGGCGGTTTGTAGAGACTTCGCGGTCATGGCAGGATCATAACAACTTTTGGCAGAACTAGGCCATGTATTTCTGAATGGAAAGGCGTTTTACTCTCATCGTGAAATCCCGCCGTTTCTTTTCCTCCCTCATTCTTGCCCTGCTCGCCTGTACAGCGGCCTCGGCTCATG
>NCCR01000060.1:26119-43527 GCA_002279765.1 Verrucomicrobia bacterium 12-59-8
GCTGCGCCAGGATGATGCCGCCAACACGATCTCCGTCTATCGCGAAAACGTCGCGGAGCCGATCCTCACTCAGAATGCGCGGCCGGACTTTCGCCCTTACATTCACCCGATTGTCGCACCCGATAGCAAAGGCGTGCTGACCGAGTACAGCCCCGGACATCACAAGCACCAGACCGGCCTCTACTGGGGGCTGAAGCAGGTGAATGGCCGCGACTATTTTCACAATCCGGGCGCTGGCTTCTGGCGCAAGGTGTCCAGCGCGGTCCTCGTCGCCAAAGGCGCGTACGTGAAGTGGACCACGGTTTATCAACTGCTCGATGCCGAGGGCAAGCCGGTGATGAAAGAGACCCAGGTGTGGACCATGCGCGACAATGATGGCCGTTACTTTCTCGATCTCGAGTGGCAGGGCGAAGGCCTCGTGGATCTGACCATGGCGAAGCAGGAGTACGGCGGCCTCTTCCTCCGCATGCCATGGAAGCCCGGCATGGAAGGCGGCGTGATGAACAGCGTGCGCCAGGCCAATGCGCGCGCCACCGCCCAGCGCTCCATCTGGATGGATGTGGGCCTGAAAGTGGAGGGCCGCAACGATCTCGCGCACATCGCCATCTTTGATCATCCGAAAAACGCAGGCTACCCGCAGCCCTGGCGTGTGGACGGCCAGATGGGCGTGGGCCCCTGCCGTGCGATTGCGGGAGATTGGAAGATTTCGAAGGGAAAGACTGAGACGGTGCGGCATGAGTTCCTCGTTTACACGGGCAAGCTCAATGACGTGTCTCTCACCGATTCATGGAAGGCCTACACCGGCCAAGGCTCGGACGCCGTGATGTGGGGCATCGCCAAGGCCGAGGGCAAGCAGGCCGCATTCCTCACCGGCGAACAAGCCGTGGCCAAGATGACAGTGCCCGCAGGCTTCGAAGCCAAGCTCGCCGCCACCGAGCCGATGATTACGCAGCCGATGGCGTTCTGCTGGGATGACCGCGGTCGTCTTTGGGTCGCGGAAAATCGTGACTATGAAACCCGCAGCGCAGGATTCTCCGCCGATGGCAACAGCCGCATCCTCATCCTCGAAGACACCAATGGCGATGGAAAATTCGACACGCGCAAAGTCTTCCTCGAAGGCATCCCCTTTCCTTCCGCCATCGCAGTGGGCTTTGACGGCCTCTGGCTCGGCGCACCGCCCAATCTGCTGTTCGTGCCCGACAAGAACCAGGACGACAAAGCCGATGGCCCCCTCGAAGTACGCCTCACCGGCTGGGGCATTCAGGATCGCCATGAAGTCTTCAACAGCTTCACCTGGGGCCCGGATGGCTGGCTCTATGGCTGCCAGGGTTACGCCACCCGCTCCACCGTGGGCAAGCCCGCCGATGGCGGCAAGGTCCTGCACAAAGGCGATCCCTTCCCGCTCGAGATTCCGGTGAAGGATGGCCAGTATATTGACGGCGGTGTGTGGCGCTATCATCCCACCAAGGATCGCTTTGAAGTCGTCTCCCACGGTTTCAGCAATCCATGGGGCCTCGACTTTGATGACCACGGCCAGTGCTTCATCACCGCCTGCGTCATTCCGCATCTCTGGCACGTCATCCCCGGCGGCATCTACCACCGTCAGGGCGGCAGCCACATCAATCCTTATGTCTTTGATGACATCAAGACCATCGCCGATCATCGCCACCGCTCCGCGCATGGCGGCGCTCGCGTGTATCTCGCGGATGAGTTCCCCAAGGAATATCGCGACCGCATCCTCATGGCAAATCTCCATGAGCACGATGTCATCACAGACATCCTCAAACCCAGCGGCTCCGGCTTCATCGGTCATCACGGCAATGAGCCGCTCTTCGCCAATGACAATGCCTGGGTGGGTTTCAGCATGGAGATCGGGCCCGATGGCGCGGCCTACGTGCTCGACTGGCATGACACCGAAATCTGCGGCAATGCCACGCACGACAAAGACACCGGCCGTATCTACCGCCTCGCGCCGAAGGGCCTTCCGGGGAAGTCTGGCATCAATCTCGCCACGCAGTCAGATCTCGAACTCGTCGGCCTGCTGACGCATCGCAATGATTGGTACAGCCGCCGTGCCCGCGTGCTGCTGCAGCAGCGCGCCGCCGCCGGCCGTCTCGATGCCGCCGTGCCTGCAAAGCTCTGGGAACTCTTCGCGCAGTCGAAGACTTCCGCGCATCAGCTCCGCGCACTCTGGGCTCTGCACATCACGCAAAACCTCCCGGCGGATCGCCTGCTCCCTCTGCTGGACCATGCCGAGCCCTACGTTCGCGGCTGGGCCATTCAGCTTCTCGGCGAAGACCGCACCTGCAGCGCCGCAGCCTTGGCAAAGTTTGCCACCATGGCGGAGAAGGACAACTCGCCCATCGTGCGCCTTTATCTGGCATCGGCGCTTCAGCGCATGCCGCTGGCAGATCGCTGGCCCATCGCGCAGCATCTCGTCACACACGCAGGGGATGTGGCGGATCACAATCTGCCAAAGATGATCTGGTTCGGCATTGAGCCGCTGGTGGAAGCCGATGCCACGCGTGCAATGGCGCTCGCATCTCACAGCAAGCTTCCAGTCCTCTCTCAATACATCGCCCGCCGTGCCATCGCCGCCAAGCAGCTCGAACCCGTGGCCGCCACGCTGCAGAGCAGCAGCAATACCGCCCTGCGCCTCAGCCTTGTGGAAGGCGTGCGTGATGGCCTCAAGTCGCTGGGCCGCAATGTGGTCACGAAGCCCGCGAACTGGGACGCCGCCATGACTGCGCTCAATGCCACCAAAGATGCGAAGCTCAGCGACTTCACCGCGCAGATCGGCCAGCTCTTTGGCGATGCCAAGGCCGCCGCCGCCCAGCTTGCCGTGCTCAAGGACAAAGCCGCCCCCATCGAGCGCCGCCAGCAAATCCTCACCGCCTTTGCCCGCGATGCCTATGCCGCCGCGCTGCCCGTGGTGCTGTCCCTGCTGGATGAACCCGCGCTGCGCCGAGATGCCATCCGCGCCCTCGTTTCATTCGATGCCCCGCAGATCGCGCCGAGACTGATCCAGCGCTACGCCAAGCTACCCGCTGCGGAGAAAACCGAAGTCGTGCTCACGCTCTCCGCACGCCGCAGCACTGCGCAGGCTCTGGTCGCTGAGTTGAAGAAGAACACCATTCCGAAGACCGATGTCAGCGCCTTTGACGCACGCCAGCTCTACCGCGTGATCGGACCTTCGTTCGTAGAGTTCTGGGGCCCCATCACCCAGCTCGCCAGCGACAAGCAGGCGGAGATGGCCAAGTACAAAGCCATGCTCACCGATGCCGTGCTCGCCAAAGCCAGCGTAGGCCGTGGCCGCGCCGTCTTTGAGCGCACCTGCACCGCCTGCCACATGCTCTACGGCGCCGGTGGCAATGTCGGCCCCGATCTCACCGGCTCGAATCGCGCCAATCTCGACTACATCCTCGCCCAAATCCTCAATCCCAGCGAGGTCATGCAGGAGAGCTATCAGCTTGTCATCGTCAACACTCGCGATGGCCGCACCCTCGCCGGCATGGTCGCCGCAGAAGACAACCAGCAGCTCACACTCCGCCTCGTCGGTCAGGACAGCGTCGTCACCAAATCCGAAATCCTCTCCCGTGAAAAATCGCCCATCTCCATGATGCCCGAAGGCCTCCTCAAAACCCTCAAAGACGACGAAGTCCGCGACCTCATCGCCTACCTCCGCACCACCGCGCAGGTCCCGCTTCCCAAGCCTTAAGACGGCACGGAATGAAACACTCATTCCGCCTCTTCCATGATCGTCGATTTTAGCGTGAACCCACGAACTCAAATGCCCTTCCTCACTCTTTGCCTGCTCGCCACGCTCGTCGTTCTCAGCAATCTTGTCCGCGCCGACGAACCACCGCTACGTGTGGCGGTCACGCCGGATTCGCTGCGCTTTGCGTGGCCGCCCAGCGCGGGAAAGACGGAGATTCGCGAGTTGCCGCTGCATACCTCGGCGACGGGAGAAGGCCACGTTTTGTGGAGTGGTGAAGGCCCGGGTGCGACGGTGCCTCGCTTCGATGGCAAACGCGACCGGCTGTTCGCGAAGTTTGAACGTCGCTTGGATGGGAAGGCTCTTGGGCCGCCGCAGCATGTCACGGATTTCTCCGCGCTCCCGCAGCGGAAGAACTCCCTCGGCTCGCTCGCGAACAAGAAAGGGATAGCCTGCCTGCTCGACGTGGCGGATGGCAAGGCGCTCGGCTTCGGGCAGTCGAACCAGAACATCAACATCGGCTGGCTGATCGATTGGCAGAGCGTGGAGCCAAAGCTCAGCTTCGATTTTGAGGGGAGAAAGATCGGGCTTCGTCCGGCTGCGGTCGCGGCGCTTGATCGCGACTTGCAGGCGCTCCACGCGGCGAAGATGCGCGTGACGGGCATCCTCGGGAATACCGTTCAGAAGACCATGTCGCGGACATCGCCGCTCGTGCATCCGCTTACCGATCCGGCGACGGTTCCAGAGGGCCCGGCGGCGTTCAACACGGCGACGGAAGAAGGCGTCTTCTTCTACCGTGCGATCCTCCATTGGCTGGTGGATCGCTACACGCGCGAAGACGCGAAATTTGGCCAGATCGCCGGGCTCGTAATCGGTAACGAAGTGCAGAACCACTGGGGGTGGTATCACCTGGGCGCGGTCGAGCCGGAGGTTTTGTTGCGCGAATACAGCGTCGCGCTGCGCATCGCCGATCTGGCCACGCGCAGCGTTCATGCGGACTTCCCGATCTACCTCTCGCTCGACCATCACTGGACGCTTACCGCGACGACGGATCGGACGCACGACTTCACCGGCGTGGAGGTTCTGGAAGGAGTCAACGAGCGTGCGAGACGGGAAGGCGATTTTCCATGGAACCTCGCGCATCATCCGTATCCACAGAACCTTAGACAGCCAAGGTTTTGGGATGACCGCTCCGCGCCCTTGCGGTTCGATGCGCCGCGGATCACTTTTCACAATCTCGAGGTGCTGCCCGCCTTCCTGCGCCAGCCGCGCTTCCTCTTCGAAGGCAAGCCACGCCGGATCGTGCTGACCGAACAAGGCTTTGACTGCCCGCCCGGTCCCGACGGTGAACTCGCGCAAGCCGCCGCCTTCGCGCTCGCGTGGAAGAAGGTGCAGGCGCTGCCGGGCATCGAGTCCTTCCTGTATCATCGCCATGTCGATCATCCGCACGAGAATGGTCTCCTCTTCGGCATCCGCGAGCACGATGGCAGTGCGAACGTCAACGGCATTGGCCGCGCGCGGAAGATATGGCGCATCGTGCAAAAGGCCGGCACGCCGGAGGAAGATGCCGCGTTCGCCTTTGCGCTGCCAATCATCGGGCGTAAGGATTGGAGTGATGTCGTAGCGACAAAGTTCGACCCGCCGCGTGCGGTGAAGCGCGAGACGGGGCACGTGGTCTTCGACTTCGTCGCGCAGCGAACGAAAGCGCAACAGGAGAATGTGCAGTCAGTCCAGCTGCGGCGCATCGGCCCGCCGGACGAAGTGCCAGAGGATGCGCTGCAGCAGCATCCGAAGCCGAAAGGCCGCGCCCTGCTGACCTACCGCGTCGCCATTCC
Organism: Verrucomicrobia bacterium 12-59-8; assembly: GCA_002279765.1. Next base: position 31,670 of record NCCR01000060.1, read on the forward strand.
TGCTGCGGATGCTAAGCGCTGCCTGCTTACCTTTAACGCGCTGCTGAACAACCCGAAGAGCAACGGTGCCGCCTTCGCTATCGAGATTGATGGACGCGAAGTCTTCGCGCGCCAGCTCAAGGGCGCGGAGCGCGTGCCGGCAGAGATCGAACTCGCCGGCTTCCGTGGTCGCGAAGTGAGCATCGCCTTCATCGTCGATCCCCTCACCGATCCCGCAGGCGACTGGGCGACGTGGGTCGCCCCGCGCGTCGTGCTGCGCTAAGATCGACGCCGCGCTTTCAGCCCCAAGTCTCCAGCAGAGCCGGATGAGATGACGAACAGCCAGCAGGCCATCCAGTGCAGGTGAGCGGATGTTTTCATTCGACTTTGTCTTCGTTCTGCCGACGCGGAGGAGTTTATGCTCATCATGCTCCACTGATACTAGGCAAACAATAATGCCAGACATCCCGGGGCGTGACAAGAGTAAGTGAAAGGGCACCACTGACTCCGAAGAACCTCCCCCCCCTAAAACCTCCCCGCCGACCACGCCGGCCAAATCCCCACGGGCTTCCGCCCCTGCGGTCGCATGCGTTCCAGCAGCACCAGCGCGGTCTGCGCCTGCTGGCGGATGAGGCTGGGCGCGTCCTGGTTGCGCAGGCTGGGGATGTCGTAGTTCGTGATCGTCGGTTTCGCAAAGAAGGCATCCAGCGCGAGCGGGAGGAAGATGGACTCCACAAAGTTGGCCGGCACAGGCAGCGCCACGCCGGGATCAGTGTGGCCTTCGTCATCGTTATAGACATCCGCGCGCGTGAGTTTTCCCAGCGCGGTGCGCGCCTGAAATTCCAGCACCGTGTCCGTGCTCACATAGCCGGAGATCATCATGCGCAGCTTCACCGCGCCATTCGAAATGGCGGACTCAATGAAGTAGCGCACGTCACCGCAGCTCTGCGACAACTCATCACGTCCGCCCACAGCGGTGAGCACGCGCTTGCTGCCACGAAAGCGCACCGGCTCCAGCACGGTGATGATGTCTCCGTCCAGCTCCACCGTGTCCACGTTGATCGTGGCAGTGCCGCTGGTGGTGTCCGCCAAATGCGGAAACTGCAGTGTCGCGGTGCTGCCCGTGATGGAGAGGATGCGGTTCATGGCAGGATCACCGGGTAGGTCCACCCAACAGCCAGCGGCCCAGGAGGGAAAGCTCCCCGTGGCCGTCATGCCGCCATGCGTGAGGCCGCTGACGGCCACCGGAGTAGGAGCGCGAAAGTACGCGCTGCGCTGCTGCTTCGCCGCAAAGAGCGGGCCCAGCGCCGCCATCTGCTGCAGCGCCGCATTGCACGCGGCCAGCGCATCGGGCAGTGGATCTTCATAATCGGAGCCCCCGGCATAGGGGATGGCGCGCTGCTCCACCCGCAGGTAGCTCAGCATGGTGGCGATGGTATCTCGTACAGTCATAATCAGAGGGTGGTGAGAGGTTTCGTGCGGGTTTCGGAAAGGCTGATGCTCACGTTGTCCAGCGTGGCGATGATGTCCGTCTCAAGCGCCAGCCGATAAATGCGGCCGCTGCGCATGAGCTCGCCACTGGCATAGCGGCCCACGTACACCTGCGTGCCGCAGTCCAGTGACCAGCACTCGCATTCAGGCCCGACTGCGACCACGAAGCCCTCCATGCGCGTGCTCGCTCCCTGCACCGCCGTGGGCAGCACGATGCCAGCTGCGGTGGTTTGCTCCTGCGGCGTGACATCAATTAGCAGGTGATTCGTCAATGGATGGATTCCGGGTGGTTTCATAGGTGTGGTGGGTTTATGTTGGTATTTTCTGGTATTTGTGTCTCTAATTAAAAATAAAGCAGCAACAGCAGGTCATCGGTATCAGGGTGCGCAGGGGCTTCACACCTTCCGGCGCACCCATCCAGCATTCCCGACTTCAAGGCGCGAATCTGCGTGATCAATGGCCGCACGCAGCGCGCCCTCAGCCACCCCCAGCAGCGCGGCCAGGGCCTTCAGGCGCTTCGGTGTTTCCACCAGATCATACGCCGCCTCATGCAGCGGCCTGCCACCGATGAGCGGCGGCTCTTCCGCCTGCAAGCTCGTGGCTGCCACGGAGACGGTGGATGAAATAGCATCAGGGGCTTCGACGGCGGCGGCTTGGGGACAAGCCGCCCCACCTTCACGCGGTTGCGATTCGAGCTTCTGCTCCGCATTGCCAGCCGCAGGTAGGGCGCTCTCTCCGAGAGCGCCGCCGCACGTCTCCCGGCAACCAAGGGGGATTTTCGTCGGGGCATTGCCACAGCAGTCATCACTCGCAGCCATATCCCCCGAGGCAGGCGCAACGGTCGGCTCAGCACCCGGCCCAACCACGTTTCGGGTGTCAGTGCGCGTGTCCGTTGCGCCCATTTCGGTGACATTCATCAGCGGCGTGGGCTTCGCCGCAGTCGGTGCATCCAGCGTCACCACCACCGCATGCGGCAGTCGGCGCTGGTCCATGAGATCATGCGCCAGCCGTCCCTTCCCTGCCTGCCACAGGTGCAGCGGCACACGCAAAATGTGCCCCTCCTGCAGCGACTCAAAGCGGAAGATGTACGAGCGCGTCCCCTTGTCGTGAAAATCATACGGTGCCGTGTTCCCCACGCCCACCAGCTTCACCACGATAAGCGGCTCATCCGCGCGGCGATGCTTCGCCAGCAGCGCGGAATCAACGCGCCCCGGCAGGGTCAGAACAGTGGTGAGAGAGGGACAGGGTGTGGTGTTGGGCTTCATGGAAAGTGGGAAGTGAAAAGGGGTAAGTAAAATGTGAAAAGGGCTTCGGAGCAGTTCTGTCTCCTGTTTCCTCCCTGGGGCGCCTGCCACTGGCCGCACCCGCTAGGGAGGCAGGAGGTAAAAATCTAAAAGGGTAAATAGCGTGGTAGTTTCTGTCATCTTCTCCCACTCCTCCTCCCTCGGCTCGGTCGTCTGCTGCAAGAAAGGAGGAGTAAGAGAAAGATCAGGGAGTGCTAGCCCGCACGGCGCTCATTCAAGACACCGTGCGGGCCGCTGTGGCGCATTACGCGCTCAGGGTCGGCACTTCGAGGCCGGGATGCTGGCCCGCGTGGCGCAGCACCGAGTAGCCACTGGTCTTGCCATCCGTGCGGATGCAAGGTGCCTGGCCAAAGATGGTCTCATAGCCGCCACCATCCACGAACGAGTAGTCGTCCTTGTCGCCCACGAGGAGGTCGTCCCCCACATAGGCGCGCACGGCCGTGTCCTGGCCGAGGATGAGGCTGCACATGTCCACCGCACCATTCGCATTGCACGGGATGATGTAGGCACCCGCATCAAACTCAGACGTCCAGACAAAGTCCGCCGAGCAGTTGGATGTAGAGCCCGCACCACCCGCCACACGCGTGTAGGAGGTGCCGGCGGTGTTCAGCCCCCAGGTGTCTCCCGTGGCGATGAAGTTCCCCAGCGTAGCGACGCCGAGTGTGGAGCCATCGTTGGTGTTGTCCGGGTTGAGGATCGCGTTCACGGTGATCTGGTTCCCGTTGTTCGCAGAGCCCACCCAGCTCACAAAACCGACGGAGCCGTCGGGATTGATGATCCACGCATAGTACGTGGCGCTCGTGATGCCGGAGTAGAAGGTGGTCCACGCCACGCCGCCGGGGGCGGTGGTGGCACTGCTGGTGGACTGCCCCTCATACCACTCATAGGCGTAGCCGCCCATCCACGCCATGTAGGGCGTTTTGGTGTCCGTCGCATGGCTCTTGAGAATGCAGACCCCGGCCGTGGAGTCCACACCGAATCCGGTGGAGAGCATCGCACGCGGGGCCAGCGGATCAGCGCACTGATCGTTCTCAGGATCCACCGACGCATGTTCAAAGAGGCCCACGCCGTTCCAGTCCAGTAGCTTGCCGGAGAAGAGCGGGTTTTCCTCATTGCTGCGTGCGCCGCCATGCAGAGCCGCCTGCTCATAGCTGGACGAGTTCTTGATGCCAGCGATCGCCGCATCAGGAATGTACACCATCGGCTTGTACACCGGGGAGCCATGCTTGCTCGTCACCACGATGCTGCGGCCACCAAGGCGGCGCCACTGCGGGATCGCATTCGTGATGCCCGAAGGCGTCAGCGTGTCCAGCGCATTCAGGCTGGCCAGCGTCTTGCGCGCATTCGGGTAAATGGTGTTGCCCACGCCTTGCAGCTTGAGCGCCATCTTCATGTCGTTCATGCGGCGGCGTCCCAGCTTTTCGCGCAGGGCCAGCAGCACGGCAGATTTCACCCCGCCGCCTCCCGCCATGAACTTCAGCTGCTTCTTCGTGAACTTGAAGGCATCGCGCCAGAAGTCCACCACGCAGCCGAAGGTCTTGAAGTCCACGCTGGACTCATTCCCACGGAGTGGCTGCTCACCACGCGCACCCGGGCCGCGCGGCTGGCTCATGACAGTGAATTTGACCTCGTCTCCCGCATGGGCGGAGGCGATGTCCTTTCGAACGATGAAGGGCTTTCCGGAGCCCTCCCCGCCCTCAAACATCGAAAAGTCATCCACCGAGCGCGCACCCTTGCGGAGCTGCTGGGAATAGACTTTGGCGACGACGGACGGATCAGCCGCGACGGCGGCTGCGAGTGTGGATACGACGGATTCAGCGTGATAGGCGCTCATAGTAGTTTCTCAAAATGAGATGTGTTGTCAGTTGTGTTTAATTGAAGATTAACGTGTGGTATTATGCGGCAGTTCATACCACCCATAGTCCGAAACAAACCGGCTAGTGCCGCACTTTGGCGGAGGTCAGCTTGTCCAGACTGTGGATGAACGCATCCTGCTGCTCAGGTGTCAGCTTGTCGATTTCCGCCATCGCTGTCTGGGGAGACAGCGCACCGGCGGAGAAACCGTGGCCAACAGGTGAACCGGGCAGCCGCAACGAATGTCTTGGCGCGGGCGGTATCACTGACGTGCCTCTCGCGGAGTTCGGGCTGTGCGCCGCGTTTCCCGTGAAAAACTTGTCGATCACCCGCCGTCCGATCTTCTCAGGCCAGTCAGGATGAAATAGGATTGGGTCGTTTTTTGCCTCTGCAAGTAAAATCTCATCATCACAGCAATTCACGAATCCAGAGTCCGCATCCGTGATCAAATCCGAGAACATGTCCATCGCCCGCGTGTGGCTTTCCGCCTGCTGCCCCTGCCAGTGATTGCTCACCACCGCCGCCTCGCGCCGTGCCTCGCGCAGGTCCATCTTCACATCCGTCATCTGCTCCATGAGGTCTGTCGCCACCGGATCATACGTCTCCTTCGCCTGCTTGTACTGGTGCTGCAGCAGGGACAGGTGCTGCTCCAGTTCCGCCACCTGCGGCGCAGCGTCGATGGCCTGGGAGTAATCAGGAGCCGCACCAAGATCTGCCACGTCCTCCTGCGCAAAGCCCTCCGCAGCCTGCGCCTGCACCGCGATGCCAAATGCCTCCGCAAACGCCTCCGCCGGCGTGCGCCCGGCGCGGATCAAATCCAGCGCCTGCACCGTGCGTGCGCGGTCCGCCTGGTTCAGTGCTTTGATGGACACACGCGCCGGAGCCAAGGCACTCTCCTCACCCTCCGCACGCGGTGCCATCTGCGCCGCCAGCGCCGCCTCCACACGCTCCGGGTCGCCGCTTTCAAAATCCCGCACCTGCGCATCCGTCATCTGCGCCAGGTCCGCACCCTCCAGCGCCTCATCCAGCGAAGACAGGCCCGGCACCACCTCCTCAGAAAAGTCACCTCCAGCGCCCGCAGCATCGCCTCCAGTTGAAAGACTGTCGAGCACCGCGCTCGCATCAGCCTCCGAAAGGTTTTCAAAAACAGCCCCCGCTTCAGCAGCGGTGGGGGTGGAGGGTGTGTAATCGTCAGACATGTCAGTGCGTGGTTGTTTGTGGTAGTTTGAGAATATGTAAATGGCTGGAATCGGGGGGAGCTGCTGTTTGCGTCGGTCATTCGCCCGGCCACCCGCTCTGCGGAAGAGCCGCATGGCACATGCTGTGGTCAGGCATCACCCCCACAGCCTTGGGCCCGTTTTTCAGGAGTCAAGGACAATTATTAAATAATATTACAAACGGCACAGTATCTGGTTCTTTTTGGTATGTTGTGCAGTGACCTCACAGGTGATGCAGGCACTCTTGCCTGCACTTCGAGATCAGCAATGCCCGCAGGCGGGCACCTCTTGAGCCCCCCCCCTCTTTCCACCCACAACAATTTCCGCACACTCGCCGACATTTACCCGCCCTTTGTGCCCGGCACTTTAGTGGTGGCATGCGGTGCAGCACCCGCAGCCGGGGCAGACGCCTGTTTCTTGCCCCTCTTCCATCCATGCAAAGCATCCAAGTCTATGACCCGCCCATGTGCTTCTCCACCAGCGCATGCGGCATGGACATGGATTCGGATCGCATGGAATTCGTGGCGCTGCTCGCGCAGATCCGCACGCAGGGCATCAAGACCGAGCGCTTCATTCTCAATCAGGAACCGATCGCGTTTGAGCAGAATGCAGCCGTGAAGGCCTTGATGCACAAAGAGGGCATCCAGGCGCTGCCCGTCATCTTCTGGGATGGCACCCTTCACCTAGCAGGCCGCTACCCCACGCACGATGAGCGCGCCGAGTGGTTTCGCAAGGCCGTCGCCCACGCGAGTGCGGCCGCATAAACCTCCCGCTGCCGCCAGCGCCACACGGAATTTTTTCTCACCAGCCTGGTCGGCGCGGGAACTTCTGCGCCCTCACCGGCATGTGCGCCAGCAGAACGTCGCGATGCCTCAAACCAGCAGGACGCTGTGTTACAGGCCCACCAATGACAATCCACGCACAGTCACCGCCATTTACTTGGCCGATTCGCCAAATAGTTTGTCTGTAGCCACCGGAGGTGTACACCCCATGGCGGCGCAGCCCCGAGTTGGGCACTCTTTCCTCACCCCCTTCCCCCCCACCACCCATGAAAAGCATCCAAGTCTATGACCCACCCATGTGCTGCTCCACCGGCATCTGCGGCACGGACATCGATCCCGATCTCGTGAACTTCGCCGCCATGCTCGCCCAGTTCCAGACGGCCGGCATCAAGGTCGAGCGCTACAATCTCGGCCAGCAGCCCATGGGCTTTGCGCAGAATGACGCCGTCAAGGCCCTCATGATCGCCGAGGGCACCGCCGTGCTGCCACTCATCTTCTGGGATGGCCGGCTTCACCTCAAAGGCCGCTACCCCACCAAGGACGAGCGCCCCGAGTGGTTCCGCGCGGCCTTCCCAAATGAAGAGGAGGCCCCCTTGTGAATCTCCCACTCTACCAGCCCGAAGCCGCCACCTCCACGCGCTTCCTTTTCTTCACCGGCAAAGGCGGCGTCGGCAAGACCTCCCTCTCCTGCGCCTGCGCCCTCCGTCTCGTCGAAGCAGGCAAACGCGTCCTCCTCGTCAGCACCGACCCCGCATCCAATCTCGATGAAGTCCTCGAAACCAAGCTCACCAATGCCCCCACGTCCATCCCCGGCGCACCCGGCCTGCACGCGCTGAACATCAATCCCGTCGCCGCCGCCGCCGCGTATCGTGAGCGCCTCATCGGCCCCATGCGCGGCCTGCTCCCCGAGGCCGCACTCCGCAGCATGGAGGAGCAGCTCTCCGGCTCCTGCACCGTCGAGATCGCCGCCTTCGACGAATTCTCTGGCCTCATCGGCGATCCCGCCGCCACGCAGGCCTATGATCACATCATCTTCGACACCGCACCCACCGGCCACACCCTGCGCCTCATGAGCCTCGCCAAGGCATGGGACCAGTTCCTTGATCAAAATACCAGCGGCACCTCCTGCCTCGGCCCCCTTGCCGGACTCGAAAAGCAGCGCGTCATTTACGAGGCCACCGTCAAGACCCTGGCCGATGCCACCGCCACCACCCTCGTCCTCGTCAGCCGCCCACAGGCCGCCGCCTTGCGCGAGGCCCAACGCACCTCCGCAGAGCTGCGCGCCATCGGCGTCGGCAATCAATGCCTCGTCATCAATGGCACCTTTGAGACCACCTTCGCCTACGATGTCACCGCCTACGCCATGCAGCAGCGCGGCGCATCCGCATTGAATGCAGCCGGCGACTTCATCCGCAGCATGCCCAGCTACATCGTCCCCCTGCGCTCCATCAACATCCTCGGCATCGGCGGCCTGCGCGTCCTTCTCAGCAGCGATGCACCCGCACCGAGCAGCAGCGAAGCCACCCACCTCAGCGCCAGCGTGCGCACCAGCATACAGTCCGCGCCAGCACAGCGCGAGAGCCTGCGCACGCAGCCCGCACAGCCAGCACAGCCCGTCTGGACGCCCCCCGACATGGAAAGCCTTGAGAGCCTCGTCACCACGCTGGAGCAGCAGGGCCACGGCGTCATCATGACCATGGGCAAAGGCGGCGTCGGCAAGACCACCGTCGCAGCCGCCATCGCCGTCCTCCTCGCCCAGCGCGGCCACGCCGTCCACCTCAGCACCACAGACCCCGCCGCGCACATCGCACAGACACTCCACGGCCAGGTGCCCGGCCTCACCCTCAGCAAGATCGATCCCGCCGCCGAAACCGCCACGTATCAAAGCGAAGTCATGCAGGCGCAAAGTGCCGCCATGGATGACGCCGGCCGCGCCCTGCTGGAGGAAGACCTCCGCTCCCCCTGCACCGAAGAAATCGCCGTCTTCCGCGCCTTCGCCCGCGAGGTCGGCCAGGGCACGCACCGCTTCGTCGTGCTCGATACCGCACCCACCGGCCACACCCTTCTCCTTCTCGATGCCAGCGCCGCCTACCAGCGCGAGCTCGAGCGCCAGGCCCGCAGCACCCAGCCCGAAGAAGTCCTCCGCCTCCTCCAGCGCCTGCGTGATCCCGCCTTCACCCACATCCTCCTCGTCACCCTCCCCGAGGCCACCCCCGTGCATGAAGCCGCCGCCCTCCAGGCAGACCTCCGCCGCGCCCGCATCGAGCCCTTCGCCTGGGTCATCAATCAAAGCCTCCTCCACAGCGGCACCAGCGATCCCCTTCTCCAAAGCCGCGAAGCCTCCGAGCACCGCTATATAGAAGAAGTCGTCAACAAGCACGCCCACCGCACCGCCTGGCTCCCCTGGCAGCCCGAAGAGCCCGTCGGCCCCACCGCCCTCGCCAGGCTCGCCACCTCAGGCATGCAGCACACGCTGGTATGATGTGTCACCCTCTTTGAGGCAGCCGCCCAAAGTTGGCCCGTTGCGCCGCAACGGGCCAGCGCATGTTTTGTAGTCCCGGCTTTAGCCGGAATCTGGAAGCGTATTTCGTGCAAACTGCTTCCCCCCCCTGATAGTCTCTTTTCCACACTCTATCCGCCTTGAGTTCAAGTGCGCCCGAGTCACTTCCACCGTTGAATCTGATCAGTTCCGGCCTCTGATGATTGAGACTTGCGCGATAGACTGACACCCGTGTCTTGAAGGCCAACGGCCTTCCGTATTTCAGCCCAGGGGTGCCGAGCTTTAGCGAGTGCTCCCCTGGGTTTGTCAGCACAACCCGGGAAGCAAACCCATCGCTTTCTTGGCACACCGCGCTCACCAGCAGCGTCTTCACGCCATTCCGCCCCAGGTCTGTGCCCCGTAAGCATCAAAGCTCCCGAATCCAGATTTCACCGCCATCCCGTAGGCCCGGGCCAGAAGCAGCACCGCGCGCCAAAGTCTGCATTCCAATGCTCGCCCATAAATACCACATCACACCACCATACATTATTTTCAAATTTCCGGTTGCAATCCCAAAACACGGCCCAATCCTTTTTTCGATCCCCCCAACGAACCCGACGCTGTGAAGAACACGAAAGGTGCCACCGCCGCCCTGCGGCCACGCATCCGCCATGTTTCCCACACCTCCATCCCTGTTCGCTCCCCCCACCTACCTGCGCAAGAAGCTGCTCATCACGGGCACCCCGCCTGAGCAATCTCAGCCACCGCCCCAGCAGGCGGTAAAGGTCCCCTATCGGCCGCCCGAACCGGCAGATCCCAGCCAGCCCGCCAACACCACCCCGCTCTTCTTCAGGGCGCTGCCCTCCCCTGCTCAGCGCCAGCAAGCAGCCGCTGCCGCCGCACAACAACTCGCCGCCAAGTCCGCCACCCCTGGTCCGCAGAGCACTTTCCAGCCATCATCCGCGCCTGCGCCATCTCAGCCGCCTGCACAGCCGCAGCAGACACCACCAGTCGCCGCCACATCACAACAAAGCACCGAAGAAGCCCCACGAGTGGAAGCAGAACCGACTCTCCGTGATCAGCCACCCACCGCACCCGCAGGCCAGCAGCCCTCCACCCATCCCGCCGCACCCGCTCCGCAGAGCAATGCACAGCCGCCATCTCCACCTGCGCCACCGCAATCTCCTGCACAGGCCCCGCAGACACCACCCACCGCTACTACAGCGCCCGGGGGCACGGAGTATGACGCCAAAGTTTTGGAAGCACTGAAACAAGCAGCAGCCCAGTCCGCCACCACCACCCAGCCACCGTCAGCCGCTCCAGATCAGCAACCATCCACCCATTCCACCAACCCCGCTTCGCAGAGTCCTTCACAGCCCCCCTCCCCGCCCCCTCCACATCAGCCTCAGACACCGCCCGCCACCACAGCGTCTGGGGCCACAGAGTATGACCCCAAGGCCGTCGATGCCGTCAACCAGGCCGCAGCCCAGACCGAAGCCCAGGAAGCCTTGCGCAAGGAGCGCGAACCACGCCGCACCCTGCTTGAATCCGCTGGCCAGCGCGGCACCGCCACCAGCCTTGAAGCTCTGGAGGACGAGGTACGCACACGCCACGCAGAGCTGGTGAAGAAATACCCCCAGCGCGGCCCCGAATAAGAGGCCGGAATGAAGGACCTCCTTCAGCACATCCAGCAGCAGGAGGCCCAGATCAAAACCAAGGCCCAGCAGCTCCCGGAGATCGCCGCCCGCATCTACCAGCAGTGGGGCAAAGGCGTCTCCGGCAACTGGATCACCGAGCAAGCGCTGAGGGAAAAAGACAGAGACAGCCCTGGCGCACCCCTCTCCCAGTCCCATCTCGATGCCCTCGATCAGGAGGCCGCCAAATACGGCATCGACCCCAAGGACCTCCGCCACCACCTGGAGATGCAGCGCATCACCGACTGGAGCCGTGGCGATACCAGCGCAGCCGTACGCCATGGCCCCGGCGGATCCATCTGGGTGAACCCCGACCGCTATCTGGATGAAAGCGCCTACCGCCAGGCCGTGGAGCAGGCTTGGGGTAGCGAAGCCGAGAAGGCTGCGGCGATGGACCGCTTTCCAGAGCTGCAGGAGCGGGCCTCCAAGGCCCAGCTCGAAGTCCTGCGCACGATGGGATATGACGCCCATTGGGAGGCAAAGCAGCCCAAAGGCATGAGCGATGTGGAAATGCTGGAAAAATTTCGCCAGGAGCACAGCGGCATCTTCAGTTCAGGCGCATGGAAAATACGATTGCGTCAGGCGCTGGTCGGCACGGTCGGCGCAATCACAGGCATCGCCAAAAGCGCCGTGGGGGCGTATGAGGCAGCCACGCGCAGTCCCGGTGCGATGGATTTGTATAAGAAGCTGTCCAATGAAGCGGCATTCATCGGTGCCTACAGCTCAGCACTGCCCACAGGCCAGTGGGTGTACACGGGCACCAGTATGGTAGTCAGCTCCCTCCCCAGCCTCGGCGTAGGCGGGCTCACCTCACTCACACTCAAAGCAGGCGGCGCCGCCTTCGGACTCAGGACCGCAGCTCAAGTCGCCCAGGCCGCCCAGACATGGGGCCTGCGTGGCACTGCAGCCACCGCCGGACTGCAAACCTTCGGCGGCATGTACGGAGACGCCGTGCAGGCCTACATGAACAGCGGAGACAGCGAAGCCACCGCGCTCAACAAAGCCTTCATCCCCGCCCTCGCCGGAGCCGCCAGCACCTACCTCCTCACCGCCGCAGG
>NCCR01000061.1 GCA_002279765.1 Verrucomicrobia bacterium 12-59-8
CCGTGGACAGCGCCGAAGCCGCCGACAGGATGCTGGACGTGCGCACCGGCTGGATCAAAATCTCCGGTCCCATGACCATGCTTTCCTTGCTGCGCAATTTGCCGCCGGGCCGCACCACCCGCACTCCGCCAGTGTAGTAAAACTGTGTCGCCAGCTTGCTGGCAAACACACCGGCAAAACTTTTCAGAAAAGGGTCCACGCCTGCTTCGACTTTGGCACCATCGAGGATCGCATCCCCCAGCACCACGATCTGCACGCGCTCACGCCGCGTCAGCTTCTGCAACGTCTGGGGGAGATACTTCCGCCAGCGGTCCCGCTGCACGGGCGATAGATCGAAATAGGTCTGCCGTTGCACCGCCGTCGATGGCAGCTTCGACTCAGCGGCGCGCGCCGCTGCCTGCAATGCGGGCAAATCCGGCACTGTTTCAGCAGCAGGCGCGGGAGCCGGCGGCGCAGGTGCCGTCGGAGCCTGTGCCCGGAGACCGGTCACGCCCAGCAGCGCCAGAGCGCCGAGGTGGAGGAATGTCTTGCGGTTGGAAAACATGTGGACCCTATCTCAGCGAGACCGGCGATGCCTGCAACCGGGGAGTGCGATATGGCCGATGGTTGCACAACTCTTATGAAGAGTCATCATCCCCCCATGTCCACGTTCGCACCCGCCGCCGTTTTGTATGAAGCAAAGCAACCCCTGCGCATCGAGGAGGTGCGAGTACTGCCACCGCAGCCCGGTGAAGTGACGGTGAGGATGAAGGCCGCAGGCGTGTGCCACAGCGACCTGCATGTGATGAAGGGGGACCTTTCCATGCCGATGCCGATCATCCTCGGCCATGAGGGCAGCGGCGTGATCGAAGCCGTGGGCGAAGGTGTCACCTCCGTCGAGGTCGGCGATCATGTCATCCTCGTCTGGCGCGGCTCCTGTGGAAAATGTGAGTACTGCAGCAGCGGCCGTCCTGCGCTGTGTGACATGGGCACCGCCATGCGCTTCACCGGCCTGATGCCCGATGGCACGACGCGCTTTCAGAACTCCAGTGGCAAGAACATCCGACACTACGCCGGAGTTTCAGCCTTCTCCTCGCTCTCGACGATGCCGCAGGCCTCGGTGGTGAAGATTCCCAAGGAGTTCTCCTTTGAAAAAGCGGCGCTGATTGGCTGCGGCGTCATCACCGGCGTGGGCGCGGTGGAGCGTGCGGCCAAGGTGCAGCCCAACAGCACCGTGGCGGTGATCGGCTGCGGCGGCATCGGTTTGAACATCGTGCAAGGCGCGCGCATGGCGGGTGCGCGGCAGATCATCGCCGTGGACAAATTCAGCCGCAAGGAAGGGGATGCACGCCTGTTCGGCGCCACGGATTACGTGGATGCCAACGCGGGCGACCCCGTGCAGGCGATCAAAGACCTCACCGAAGGCAAAGGCGTGGACTATGCCTTTGAAGCCTACGGCTCCGGCCAAACCGCCGAGCAGGCATTCGATGCGACCAAGAAGGGCGGCATGTGTGTGATGGTGGGCATCACCAGCGCAGCGGATCGTGCCTCCATCAATGTCAACCAGCTCGTCTATGCCGAGAAAACCCTGCGCGGCAGCCTCTACGGCAGCACCCAGCCGCGCACCGACCTGCTGCTGCTCATCGGCATGCATCAATCCGGCCGCCTGATGCTGGACGAACTCGTCACAAACCGTTACCCGCTCTCAGGCATCAACGAAGCCTATGACGCCCTCCAGCGCGGTGAGGTGGCGCGGAGTTTGATTGTGTTTGAGTGAGTCGTTTACTCAATCGCCCGTTTCAAGGCATTCTGCGTGATCCTCTGCACGCGTGCATCCGGCCCGTGAGGACGTGAGAAGTGGCTCCAGGGGATCATGTGGCCGGGGGGATCGCTGAGGCCTTGGCTCCAGAAGATGGTGGTGGCGTTGAAGACGATGTTTTTCTTGGGGCCTTCGTAGAGGGTGGCGGCGTATTTGCCGAGGCGGGTGCCGCCAGCCCAGACGTTGCCTTCGGCAACGACTTCGAGACCTGCGCGGGCGGTGTCGGGATCACCGTGGAATTCCCAGCCGACGAGGCCAGGGATGCTGTCGCCCTGCTTCATACCGGTGCCCTCGAAGAGCCAATGACCAGGCTTCGCGCAGGTCCAGTCGCCGCCGCCATTGAAGGGAACGATGGTGCGTGCGCCGATGATGTCGCGCTCGTCTGGGCCGGGGTTTTCAAAGGGGCCGAGGACTTTGGAATAGGCTTCTTTTTCCTCCTCGCGGAATTCGCCGTAGCAGGTTTCGCGAGTGAGGCGGCGGTTGGGTGCGCCTTTCGCGTTCGGCGTGAAGGGCGTGACCATATAAACGTCGTTCGCGGAGAGCCAGAGTACGCTGAGCCCGTCGGCGATGGCCTGCTTGACGTTGGCGTATTGGCGCAGGTCCCAGTACTCGTCGTGCCCGCCGCTGATCATCGTTTTGACGCGGGCGAGGTTGGCGGGATTGAGGTTGTCCACATTCGAGCAGTAGGTCACATCGTAGCCTTCCTTTTCCAGCCAGTAGCACAGCGGATATTCCCACAGCAGGAACTCGCCGCTGCCCATGCTCAGCGGGTTGTCGAGGATCTGCACGTACTTGCCGTACGGGCGGTCAAAGCTCACACTGACTCCAGGCGCATGCGCGGCACGCGGATCGGTGTAGAGCGATTCATTGACCGGCCAGCGATTGTAAGCCTGCCAGGTGTTGTCGCTGCATTGAAACAGGATGTCGGCGGGGCGGTCGTCGGTGACGATGAAGATGAGATAGCTCTGCCAGTAGGGCTTGTCGGCGGCTTCAGGCACGGTGCTCAGGCGGCCAAGATACACACCGCTGGGCCAATCGGCGGGAATGGTCAGCGTGGTGGAGGCCTCCCACTGGCACTCGCGCAGTCGCTTGTCGGCCATCTCCGGCACGGGTTGTTCCTTGCCCTCAAAGGGGCCGAGCGTGGTCATCAAGCGTGAGCCTGCGCCGTCGTAATATCCCATGCGAAACAGTTCGATGGTGAACTTCGCCACCGGCCTGGTGCTGACAAAGAGGTCGAGCTTCTCGCCCGCCTTGACCGACTGCCGCGAGCAGTAGCCTTCAATGAGCGAGGTGCGGAAGGACTTGGCGGCATCCGGCTTCATGCGAGTGAGCTGGAAGCTTGCGCCGGGTTTCGCGTTTTCGGTTTTGATCAGATCCATGATCTGGCTGCTGGTTGGCGGCAGGTGCGGACCGCAGTGCGGAGGCTCCTGTCATTGCAGCCATGGCACTGGTGGTCTTGATGAAATCGCGTCGGTCCATGAGATCAATACGAGAGTGTGGCAGCGTGTATAGCAGGCGATGCCAATTACTTCGCATTCGCAAGATCTCATTTCTGGCACCGTAGGTTTGGACATCTTGCGCCCTTCTGTTCCAGAGATTCGCCTTTCGCGACGCAGCCTGCTTCATGCCGGTGGCATGGGGATGCTTGGACTGGGATTGAACCAGCTCGCGGCGTTGGGTGCGTCATCGAACCAGGCTGGCAGCGGACTCGGCAAGGCCAAGTCGGTCATCATGATCTTCAATGGCGGTGCGCCGAGCCATATTGACCTTTGGGATCCAAAGCCGGACGGTCCATCCGAGATTCGTGGCGAATTCAAAACGATCCGCACCAATGTCCCAGGCATTCATTTGACGGAGCTGCTGCCGCAGATGGCCAAGCGCATGGACAAGCTCGCGGTGATCCGCTCGGTGCATCACGGGCATAGCAGTCACAATGGCGGCATGCATTGGGCAACAACGGGGCGTCCGTATCGAGTGGACAGCACGCTCATCACCCCAAGTCCCACCGATCTGCCCGGGGTGGGGACTCTCGTCGGCTGGCTGGCGCAGCGCGATGGTTTCAGCAAGGGAGTGCCGCCGTATGTCATCACGCCGTTTCCACATTGCGACAGCAAGGTTTATCTGACGCCCGGCCAGTTTGGCGGCTGCCTGGGCACTCGTTTCGACCCCTATGTGCTCGATGATGATCCGAACGCCGCCGCCTTTCGCGTGAGGAACATGGGGCTGGATGCCAGCCTCACGCCGGCGCGCCTTCAAGAGCGCCTGGCGCTGCTGAACCAAATGAGTGCCGCCGCACGTCCCATCGCCACCACGCAGACAGCGCAGATGGACATTTTCAATGAGCAGGCCACGGCCATGCTGCAATCCGGCAAGGCTGCGAACGCCTTCGATCTGACCAAGGAGCCGGACAAGGTGCGTGAGCGTTATGGCCGGCACAGCTGGGGCCAGTCGCACCTGCTGGCGCGTCGTTTGGTCGAATCAGGCACTCGTTTCGTCACCACGGTGAATGGCCCCTCCATCACGTGGGACACCCACAAGGACAACTTCAACGGCCTCAAGAACCGTCTGGTGCCACCGATGGAGCAGGCCTATTCCGCCCTGCTCGACGATCTCGAAGAACGCGGCCTGCTGGAAAGCACTCTGGTCGTATGGATGGGCGAGTTCGGGCGCACGCCGAAGATCAACAATGACGCAGGCCGTGATCACTGGCCAGGCTGCTACAGCGTCGTCCTCGCCGGAGGCGGCGTGCGCGGCGGTCAGGTCATCGGCAGTTCGGATGCCAGCGGGGCTTATCCCAAAGACCGCCCTGTCACGCCAGCAGACATTCATGCCAGCATCTACTCGGCACTGGGATACGATTACCGTGAGATCAGCTACAGCTCGGCGGATGGTCGTCCCGTCGCCTTGACGGAAGGTTCGACCATCAGCGAGCTGTTTTGATTTTCTGCCGCTTCGGCTATCATGTGCCGTGCCGAAGAAAAAGAAACAGCCGACCACCAAAGCCAAGCGAGTCAAAAAGTGGCACCTGTATGTCCTACTTTGCAAAGACGGGACACTTTACTGCGGCATCACCAATGATCTGGTGCGTCGGATCTCCCAGCACAATGCTGGCAAAGGCGCACGCTACACACGGGGTCGCGGTCCAGTCAGCCTGCTGCGCTCCTGGCCGCAGAAGAACAAATCGGCGGCCCTAAGAGCTGAATTTTCTTTCAAAAAACTTAGCCGATCTGGCAAAGAGGCGTATCTAGCAGTCTAAAGCAGCATTACGCAGCAGAAATGTGACATTTGCGAAGGGTTTCTGAGACAGAACGTCATTCTTGTGGTACAGGGAAAGATGGTCACCACAAAAGCAGTCACGAAAAAAGCGCCTTTCTCCCGCCGGGTAGTTGATCACGTCACCGATGAACTGGTGAACGTACTTTCTACAGGCGAAACTTTTGAGTTTAAAGCTCTCTTTTCGAAAGTCTTTGAAGGATTGAAACTGAAGAATGCGGTCAGCGGTGGCGAAGAGATGCTCCGCCTGCGTTCGTATGAAAAGATTCTCAAGCTGACCAACTGCGGTCTCGTGAAGAAAGTGGGCAAGACCTACCGTGCCCTCGAAGGCATCGAAACCGCCTCCAGCGCCCATCGTCTGGCCCGCTTGGATTCCGCGATCCTTGCAGCAGCACAGGCCAAGGCCTGAGTTGTTACTCCTCTTGTTTAACAAAACGGCACGGTGCATCCTTTGGATTGCCGTGCCGTTTTCTTTGCTGCCTGCGGCAGAAGTGGTTGCCTCACAAGGATTCGAACCTTGAATAACAGATTCAGAATCTGCTGTGTTACCATTACACCATGAGGCAGTGAGTGGCGGGCGGAGAGAATAGAGGCGACCGACGTTCTTGCAAGTGGGACAGCAGACTTTTTCAGTCTCTGCCGGTCAGTTCGTTGCGATGAGCCTTGGTTTCGGCCACGATCACCCCGCTGAGGCAGATGAGGCAGATCAGATTTGGAATCGCCATGAGGCCGTTGGCGGCGTCTGCAAAGTCCCACACAGCCTGGGCTGGCTGGACGGAGCCAAACAGTACCGCGAGCACCCACAGAATGCGGTAGGGCTTCACCGCGCTCGTGCCGAACAGATACTCCGCCGCCTTTTCGCCATAGTAGCCCCAGCCGAGGATGGTGGAGAACACGAAGGTCAACATACCGATCAGGAGAATGTAAGGCCCTACGGTGTGCAGGTCGTTGAACGCCGCGCTGGTTAGAGCCGCCTTTGGCAGGCCTTCCTTCCAGTGGCCGCTGCTGACGATGACCAAACCGGTCATAAGGCAGATCACGACCGTGTCCCAGAAGGTGGCCGTACTGCTGACGAGCGCCTGGCGGATGGGATTGGGCGTCTGAGCCGCCGCCGCCACGATGGGTGCGGAGCCGAGCCCCGACTCATTCGAGAACAAACCACGGGCGATCCCCGCCTGCGCCACCTGCTTCAACGTGGCACCGAGAAAACCGCCGGCCGCCGCCTGACCGCTCCAGGCGCCGTTCCAAATGTCGGCAAAAGCCTGTGGCAGCGCCGCGTAGTTTTTGATCAGAATCAGAGCGCAGCCGATGACGTAGCCCACGGCCATGACCGGCACGAGAATGCCGCACACTTTGGCGATGCTTTTCACGCCGCCCAAAACGACTGCGCCAGTTAAAGCCGCCATCACACCACCGACAATCCAGCGCAGATTGGTGGCGGACTCGGGCTTCACCTGATCAATAAGCATTTCGACAATGCTGTTGGCCTGAGTCATGTTGCCAATGCCAAACGCAGCGATGCAGGTGAAAACGGCGAACACGACACCCAGCCATTTCTGCCCCAGCCCGCGCTCCAGCGCATACATGGGTCCGCCAGCCATACTGCCGTCCGGCATGGTCACGCGATACTTCACGGCCAGCACGGCTTCGGAATATTTCGTGGCAATGCCAAACACGCCCGTCATCCACATCCACAGCACCGCGCCTGGACCGCCCAT
Source organism: Verrucomicrobia bacterium 12-59-8 (assembly GCA_002279765.1). The sequence goes on from NCCR01000061.1 coordinate 6,790, forward strand.
GGTCACGGCACCCGCCACCCCAATGATATTGCCTGTTCCAATGGTTGCCGCGAGTGCCGTCATCAGCGCGCCGAACTGCGACACATCACCCTTTCCTTCTTTATCACGCGAGAAGGAAATCTTGATCGCCCTTGGCAGGAAGCGCTGGATGAAGCCGGTGCGAACGGTAAGGAACAAATGCGTGCCAAAAAGCAGTACAATGAGGGGAACACCCCAGACAAAACCAGAAAGATCAGAAGCAAATTTGGCGAAGTCCATGCAGCCTTTTAAGGGGGAAAGCAGTCTTTAGCCAAGCACAAACAATGCCTCAGACACATTTCTCCTCTGCGAAGCACGTTTTTCTCGGAAGGTGACATTCCCATTGCGTATTTCTGCGCCAATCCGCTATCTTCACAGACCAATCCATCCACATGAAGCCCTCGCTCTTCCCTAACCGCCGTACCTTCCTCCGCAATACTGCCGCTACTGCTGGTAGCATTTTCCTCCCCAATCTGCTGATTGGTCAGGAAGGCACCGTCAAGAAAGTCAATGTCGCCGGCATCGGTGGTGCAGGTGGCAAAGGTACCTCTGACGTGGGCATCTCCGCCAAGGGCGCCAATATTGTCGCCATCTGCGACGTGGACCGTGAACGCCTCAAGCAGGCGCAGCAGAAATATCCAGACGCGAAGATGTTCGAGAACTTCCGTGAGATGTTCGACGCCATGGGGGACAAGATCGACATGTGTACTGTCTCCACCCCCGACCACGCACACTACCCTGCGGCGATGGAAGCCATCAAGCGCGGCAAGCATGTCTGCGTGCAGAAGCCCCTCGTGAACCGCATCTGGGAGGCCAATCAGCTCCATGAAACCGCCAAGAAAAAAGGCGTGAAGACCAACATGGGCAACCAGGGCCACACCGGCAAAGGCATCCGTTTCCTCAAGCAGTGGGTCAGCGAAGGCATCGTGGGCAACGTCCAAGAAATCCACGTCTGGACCAACCGCCCCATCTGGCCTCAGGGCAACGAAGCCAAGGCCAAGTACATCAACGGCACAGTGCCCAAGATCAAAGAGAAGACGAAAGGCCCGGACGGCAAAGACATCATGGTCGAAACCGCAGAGGATTTGTTCAACTGGGACACCTGGCTGGCTGCCTGCCCCTCAGTTCCTTACACCGAAGGTCTGCATCCCTTCGCCTGGCGCGGTCACCGGGAATACGGCGCAGGTGCCATGGGCGACATGGGCTGCCACTTGCTGGATGGGCCCTTCTGGGCCTGCGGCCTTGGCGAACCCTACAAAATGGAGGCCGAGTGCCATGAACTCACCGACGTGAGCTGGCCGAAGTCCTCCCACGTGGTCTTCTACTTCAAGACGGAAAAATACGGCGAGATCAAACTCCACTGGTATGAAGGCAGCCTGAAGCCTGAGCGTCCGGCTGAACTCGACGCCGAGCGTGACTGGGACAAGATCAGAGGCGGCTTCCTCCTCCGTGGCGATGCTGGAGTGATCCTCAACACTGACGACTATTGCGGCAGCCCACGCCTCATCCCGAACGCCAAGATGTCCGAATTCCTCGGTGGCAAGCCCCCGGAACTGAAGCTCGAAGCAGCGCTCGCCGAAGGCGAACCGCAGCTTGAACTCATCCGCGCAATTGAGCAGGACAAGATCTGCGGCAGCAATTTCGACTACTCTGTGCCGCTGACGAAGCTCTGCCTCTTCGGCAACCTGGCCATCGCCAATCCCGGCAAAGTCATCAACTGGGACGCCGCCAAGCAGGAGTCCGACAGCGCCGAAGCCAACAAGCTCATCACTCGTGCGGCCTACCGCCAGGGCTGGGATTACAGCGCTGCAAACATCTAAGCATGTGAATCAGGCTGACCGCCTGATGCACCACACTGCAACAAAAACGCCCGGCAGCTCACTCTGCCGGGCGTTTTCTTTGAGATCATCAAAGCCTCACGCAAACAGATGCGTCAGCGGCTGGCCTTTGTCTGCCACGGTGAACGGACGCTTGCTGGGCGAATAGATCACCTGATCAAGCGGCAGTCCAAGCGCGTAGCCAATGGTGGCATTGAGATCGGGCGGGCCGACCTTGTCTGAGGCGATGCCAGAACCATCTGGCGTGGTGGAGCCGTATTTGATGCCACCCTTAATGCCGCCACCAGCAATGACCGAGGAGAAAATGGGGTAGTGATCGCGCCCCTGGTTTTGATTGATTTTCGGCGTGCGCCCAAACTCGGAACTCACCACGATCATGGTGCTCTCCAGCATGCCCCGCTGCTCCAGATCGGAGATCAGTGCAGCAAGCGCGGTGTCGAGCGTGTCGCACAGACGCGGTGTGTTGATGAAGTTGGCCACATGCGTATCCCAGCTGCCCAGACTGACCTCAATGAAGCGCACCCCATGCTCGACGAGGCGGCGCGCCAGCAGGCAGCCCTGGCCGAAGGTGTCCTTCCCGTAGGCCTGACGCACGGCTTCAGGCTCCTTGGTCAGATCAAAGGCCACAAGGTCCTCGCTCTTCATGAGCTTCACCGCATCATCATAGACGTCTGCGTAGGCTTTGACACCACGCGTGTCCCATTTGCCCTGAAACTCCGTGTCCAAAGAATGGGCGAGTTCACGGCGCATGCCGAAGCGTTCATCGGTCACGCCTTTCTGTGGAGTCACATTTTGCAGGCCGGCCTCCGGATTGTTCACCATGAGTGGGCCGTGCTTTTTCGCGAAAAAGCCTGCGCCAGGATGGCGGCTGTCATTGCCAACATACACATATGGCGGCAGCGCTGGATTGCCAGGCCCCTGATAGAAGCTGAGCCACGCGCCCATGCCGGGATGTTTGATGGTGCTGCGCAGGCCAAAACTGGTGTGCATGAAGTAGTTGGCCTGCTCATGCGCGGCGGTGTTGGTGGCCATCGAGTTGATGACGCAGGCATGGTGCATCTGTTTCGCCATGCGCGGCAGGTATTCGCTGATCTGCACGCCGTCGGCGCTCGTCTTGATCGCCTTCACCGGCCCCGCGACTTCCTTGTTGTCGGGCTTCGGATCCCAGGTGTCCAGATGGCTCTGGCCCCCGGTCATGTAGAGAAAGATGACATTGCGCGCCGTGGCCGCCTGCTTGGCGGTGGCGCTGCCTTCACCGACAGCGAAAGCCTTGCTGGAGAAAAGCTGCTCCATGGAGGGCAGCAAACCGACCCCGAGGCAGGACTGGGCCATGCGGGTCATCACAGCGCGGCGGGAGAGATCGTTGTTGGGTGTTTTCATGGTGAATTCAATAAAGAGTTGGTGGGGCAGGGGGGGGCATTACTCGACGAAGATGAAGCGCTGCGTGCTGAGCGCGGCGAGGGTGATGTCCTCCCACAGTGTTTTGGAGGAGGCGTAGCTTTCCACCGTTTGGAGCATGTGGGCTTTCTCCTTTGCATTCGGTTTACGCGAGTAGAGGCTCAGGAACAGCGTGTCGATTTTCTCATCGTTGGTTTTGGCCTTGCGCAGATTGATGCTCAGTGTGGACCAGGCACTGGTAAGCTGGCTGAGGAGCGCGCCGTTCATCATCGTCAGCGCCTGCGGCACACTGGCTTCGTCATTGGCATTTTCGATAATCTCGCGGTCGCTCTGACCAAACTCACGCAGGAAATGACCGCGCGGTGCGGGAGATGGCAGCTCGGCGGCACGGCTCCATGTCTGGTGCAATGACCGCTGAAAGCTTTCGAAACTCTTGACGCTTTTCGCATCCTTCATGCCGAGCACCGCTTCATCCGCTTTGAGGGTTGTCATGATCTGCGAATTGAGCGGCGCTTCCTTGGGGGCCACGCGGCTGTCCTGCATGAGATTCATCATCGCCATCTCCATCGGACCGTCACCGCTGACAGCCGCGAGTTCCCGCTGGATCTCTTGGTTGCCGGACTTTTTTGCCGCCTCATAGAAGCACTTGGACACCTGCTCGCGCAGGATGCGCTGGCTTTCACCCAGCCTGCGCTGGATTTCGCGGGATTTGACCTTGTCGTCCTTCGCACGGGCCTCATCCAGCTCCTTGCGCAGTTGGTCGAATTCCTTGTTCTGCTCGCGCATGGCGGCGGCGACTTCCTTGGCGGCTTCAAACAGCAGCGGGGCTTCGGTCTTGTCGAGCAGCCCTGCCAGATGCTGGCGGTTTTCCAGATCACGGCGTTCACGCTCACGGGTGCTCCAGTTCGGTTGATCAGGATCAGGACTGACAAGGGTGACGAGCGAATCCCACACCTGCTCGGAGCGCATGCGGTGGAACACCGGTCCCTGGAAGTAATATGCCGTGCCCGGAGAGACTTCCTTGGTGCTCTCACGTGCGAATGTCTGAGTGTTCAGCAGCAGGCGCAGATACGCCTTCATGTCATATTTCAGAGCCACCATCTGCCGCTCCAAAAAGTGCATCAGCTCGGGGTTCGAGGCCACGCTGCTGTCCATCATCTCATCCACCTGTTCGTAGAGGCCGGCACCAAAGACACGCTGCCACAGACGGTTGGAGATGATGGTGGTGAAGCGCGGATTTTCAGGAGACGTCAGCCATTGGCCAAATTCGCCGATCGTGTTCGACTCCTTCTTCAGTGCCACGGGCTTGCCAAACATGACCGATGCCTGCACGACATCCTTCGGCTTTGCATCCTTGTACTTGTAATCGTTTGGCAGGCGGATCTGGCTCTTGTTTTGCACCACCTGCGTGTCGCGCAATGGGCGCACCGCCTCCGTGATGGCCTGGCGCATGAGGTCGCGGGTCTCGGTGTCGAGCGATTTGTCGGCTCGCACCATTTTCTGCGCCTCCTCGGCGCTCTTGGAGCGATAGTTGGTCGCGCTCATGTTGTGCGTGAAGGCCGCCATCTCATAGAACTGCTTCTGTGTCCATTTGTCGAAGGGGTGGTCATGGCACTGCGCACATTCCATGCGGGTGCCCAGAAAGATGCGGGTGGTGTTGGACAGATTGTCCAGCGGCATGCCACGGTCGCGCATGTAGTAGCCGATCGCGCCTGTGTCGAAGCAACTGCCTTCGCTGGAGACGAGTTCGCGGGCCATCTGGTCCCATGGTTTGTTCTCCCGCAGCGCGGTGCGGATGTAGTTCAGGTAATTCTGCGCCGTGGTGCTGCCGGCCACGCCCTGGCTTTGGGCCCGCAGCACATCCGCCCAGTAATTGAAGAAATTCTGCACGTATCCTTCACCAGCCAGCAACGAGTCGATGAGCTTCGCGCGCTTGTCCGGCATCTGCGAGGCATGGAAGGCGCGGGCTTCGTCCAGTGTGGGAATGCGGCCCACCACCGTCAGATACACACGGCGCAGGAAAGTGGCGTCATCCACCAGGGCGTTCGGCTTGATCTGGTGCTTCTGCCAGCTTTTCGCGAGCAGGGCGTCGATTTGTTTCGCGGCTGTGGCGGTGTCCGCAGGAGCAGCTTGCACCGCGACAGAGAACAAGGTGATGGCGAGAATCGAAAGTGTGTGGCTGGCTTTCATGCCAGAACCAACGCTGTCCACCAAAGTCAGATGTCAGACCTGATCAAGGATGCCAAATCCTGCACATCAAATGGCAATCCAGTCATTGCCAGAGTTCCCCCCCCCCATGCTGGCACGGTGCCACTGCGAAATCACTTCATGGACATGTCATTGAGCATTCCCTTGATCACGTCCATCGCTTCGCCCATGCCTTTCATCAGCTCGGCAAGCCCGGGCCCCAACAGCCAGGAGGTGTAAGTGACCGCCATCCACCACGCAACGGCATTGACGATGATCATAATCGTCACCAGCACCTCCACCCAGCGGCCCCATACCACGAGGTAGCCGTTTTCATCCTTCTTCTGGCGGAAAATGTGGTCTGAATACAAGGCCACGGCCGCCCACCACAGCAGAGGCGGGAGAAATAGAAAACCCAGGATCATGCGCCGCAGCACCACCCCCCCGCGTTGATTGTAGGGCACGCGGTTGTAGTCCCGGTAGCGTGCCACCCGGCGGCGGCTGGGACGCACGGTGAGACCGTCGGCGACGATCTGCCCCTCGGCATGCAACTCCATCAAGGTCGAAACCGGACGCCACTGCTCCTCGTCCTCACGCTTCACCAGATCACTGTCGCGGATCGATCCGTACGCGAGAAAATTGCGCAGATCATCCTTGGAACACGGACCAAGTGTCTTCTGGCCTTTGGCAATGTAGTAAGCGGCGTGCACGAATCAGTAGGGAACGAACGGCTCTATGATAGATCAGAGCAGGGTTAATATGCAATATCCGCACCAAGATGTATTGTAAGTTTTTTATATTCAAACACGCCCCGCATGCGCGTACCTCAGCCATGCGCCTCCGCTTCCTCATTTTCCTTGCCGGTCTGTCTCCCCTGACGCTTTCAGCCCTTTCCCCTGACCCCACCTCCAGCATCAAGGCCGGATTTGCGGAGCGGGACATCACACCGGGCATCGGCATGGAGCAGCCGGGCGGCTATGGTAAAAGCTTTCACCGGGCCTTCCACGACCCCTGCAAGGTGCGGGTGGCCCTGTTTGATGATGGCAAAAAGACCGCCGTGGTGATCGGCCTCGACTCACTCGTGGTACCGCGGGAAGTCGTGCTGGATGCCCGGTCGCAGATCGAAAAAGCCACCGGCATCACCGGGGATGCCGTGCTGATCTGTGCCTCCCACTCCCACAGTTCCGGCCCCGTTGGCATGGTCATGCCCGGTGAGTACGACACCGCCTCAGATCTCGTGAAGAGGCTCGCGTATGAGGAATCCTCCTGCGCCGATCCCGGTTACCTGCTGCATCTGACGCATGAGATTGTCTCCGGAGTGGTGGCGGCCAATCAAAACAAAGTGCCAGTGCGGCTGGGCTGTGGCTTCGGCCATGAGGACAAGGTGTCTTTCAACCGACGTCTGCGCATGAAGAATGGCCAGAGCTGGAGCCATCCGGGTCCTGGGAATCCCGACATTCTTGAATATGCCGGCCCCATCGACCCGCAGGTCGGTGTCATCGGCGCATGGGACTTGCAGGGCCGGTTGGTCGGCGTCGTGGTGAACTTCGCCTGCCATGCCACCACCAACCCCGGCGGCATTTCGGCCAACTGGATTCAATACCTCGAAAAAACGATCCAGGGCGGTCTCGGCACGCATGCACCGGTGGTCTTCATGCAGGGAGCCTGCGGCGACATCACCCAGGTGGACAATCTCAGCCCCTATCAAAACCCGAAGCCCGAGGAATGGAGCCAGCTCGTCGGTGGACGTGTCGGCGCCGAAGCCATCCGTGTCCTGCTGTCCGTGCCCAAAATCACCGCAGCCCCCATCGACACACGGCAGGAAGTCTTGAAGATCAAACGCCGCCCACCCTCGCCCCAGCGGGTGGAAAAAAGTCTCGATCGCATGAGCAAACCGCGAGTGGCAGGAGATGCCACCGACTTCATGCTTGACCACCTCAACAAGACGAAACCCCTCGTCGATTGCGAGGTGCAGTGCATCAAAGTCGGCCCCGCGTGCTTCGTCTCCAATCCCGCCGAATACTTCGTGCAGTACGGTCTCGACATTAAAAAGGGCAGCCAGCACGCCTTCACCTTTCCGTCTGAGCTTTCCAACGGCATTGTCGGCTATGTGCCCACCGAGGAGGCCTTTGGCCCGCACGGCGGTGGGTATGAAACGCGGCTCACGGCTTACTCGAATCTTGAGATCACGGCCGGAACGCAGATGGCGAAGAAAGGGGTGGAGCTGGCCAATCAAATGAGTGCCGAGCCCAAGCCCGAGCCGCCGAAGGCTCCGCCTTTCAGTCTGCCATGGACTTATGGCAATGTGCCGCCGGAGCTGGAGTGAGGCGGGAGTTTCGCGAGCCAGAGAGCATGTATTGCAGTAACGGCTTGAGCCGGTTTCTGGACGCTCTATCCAGAACCGGCTCAAGCCGGGACTACAATACGTACGCCGGGACCTGCGATGTGATACGTGCATTTTGTTCGCACGCTCGCATCCGCCACCGAGCCAACTTTAAACTTTAAACCTGAGACTTGTAACTTCATAGTCTCCCACCGCATGACCACCGCTGAACTCCTCACCGCCCTTAACTGGCGCTACGCCACCAAAGTCTTCGATCCCACGCAGAAGATCCCTGACGACACCTGGGCCGCACTTGAGGAGTCGCTCGTGCTCACGCCGTCCAGCTACGGTCTGCAGCCATGGAAGTTCATCATCATTCAGGACAAGGAACTGCGTGAGGAGTTGGTAGGCCATTCATGGCGTCAGCGCCAGGTGGTGGACTGCTCGCATCTGGTCGTCATGGCCACCAAGAGAACGATGTCCGAAGTCGAGATCGACGCCAATCTCATGCGCATCGCCGAAGTGCGTGGTGGCACGCCCGATTCACTGGTGGGCTTCCGCAAGATGCTCACCGGCACTCTACAGCAGGGGTACATGACTCCAGAGTGGGCCAAGATGCAGGCCTACATCGCCCTCGGCCAGTTCATGGCCGCCGCCGCGCTGCTCGGTATCGACACCTGCCCGATGGAAGGTTTTGTGCCCGAAAAATACGACGAGGTGCTCGGTCTGGAGGCCCTGGGGTTCACCACAGCCGTCCTCTGCCCAGCGGGTTATCGCCACGCCGATGACCGCTATGCCTCTCTGCCCAAGGTGCGGTTTAAGAGCAGCGATGTGATTGAGCATCGGTAGAGGGTGACAGGCAAATCTTTGCACAAAGCATCGCACACTTTGCTTTGCTCATCATCTCAATCACCAATGTGGTGAGCGAGGGCCTCAACAGCCGCATCCAGTCCATCACAAGCGCAGCCAGAGGGTCCGTTCATTCGCCAATTACCGCATCCGTATCTTGTTCCATTGCGGCAGACTTGATCTCAAGCCCGCCTTCCTCAACTAAAACCCGCGAAGAACCGACAATCTTTTACTTCTATGAACTCAGTCCAAACTTCAGTTCCCCGCGTCGCCGTGATAGCCGGGGTCGGCCCCGGTCTCGGAGCCTCGTTAGCCCGCCGTTTCGCAAAGGAGGGATGCCGAGTCGCGTTGCTGGCGCGCTCTGCAGACTACCTGGACCGACTCACCGCCGAGATTACGGCAGCGCGAGGGCCCGGTGCTGCGATCGCTGTACCCTGCGACCTCGCAAATCCTGAGCAGATTGTTGCGGCGTTCGAACGAGTTCGCCGGGAACTTGGCCCGCCGGATTTACTGGTCAACCATGCAAGTGGCGGGGGAGGCCCACGCGGCGGCGGACTACTCGAACTTGATCCGGGCGATTTTGAGCGTGCTTGGAGGGTGGGAGTTTATGGCGCGTTGCTCTGCTCACGCGAAGCCGCTCGTGATATGCTTGGGGCTGGTCGAAAAGGCGGCACAATACTTTTTACAGGAGCCACCTCTTCAGTGCGGGGTGCAGGCATTGCTTTTTCCAGTGCCAAGTTTGCCACACGCGGATTGGCGCAGTCGTTGGCCCGCGAACTTTGGCCGCTGGGCATTCACGTCGCGCACATCGTAGTCGACGGCGTTATTTCCGATCCAGCTGATGGGGCTGCGGACGAAGCGGAGCCATTGCTGGACCCGGATGCGATGGCCACCACCTATTGGCAGCTCGCACTTCAGCAACCGAGCAGTTGGACGCTTGAACTCGATCTTCGGCCCCACCGGGAAAAGTTTTTCGAGTAGAACTGCGCAAAGGTCGGCCGCTTCTGGACTTGGACACTTTTATACACTCGTAGAGCGGGACAGAAGCATCCGGGCCACCTCCTTATTTTGGCGGGCTACATCCACCCCGCCCGTGGCCTGTGCGACCACCAAGGTGCCAGTGATGAGGGACAGGAACGGCTGCACGAGTTTCTTTGCGTTTCTGGGCTCGATTTGCCTGAGCAGTTGATTCACCAGCTTCTCGGTCGCGGCGAAGTGTGCGAGGATTTGAGCGCGAACTTGCGGTTCGTCGCGCTCGGGGCCGAATTCAGCAAGCGCTTTGATGAAGGGACAGCCGTAGAATCCGGGATTGATGATCGCAAATTCGAGCGCATCGAAGAGCGAGAGCAAACGATCGAGTGCCGGCTGAGAGGTGTCGCCAGTGTACCGTATGACGAGTTGCTGCCACGTCTCATCCTTCGCGGCCAGATAGGCAGAAATGAGGCGCGCCTTTGAAGGAAAGTGGCGATAGAAGGTCATTTTAGCCACTCCGCTCTCAGCGATAATGCGATCGACCCCGACGGAGTGGACGCCATGTTTGTAAAAAAGGGTTATCGCAGTCTGCAGCACGCGCTCGCGTGGGGCGAGGGCGTCTGTGGCGGTGTTTTGTGAGCGGGAATTATTTATGACATGGGAGTCCATTCAACCAATATGCACCATAAAGACAGGTCTGTCTATTTCATGTTGACTCGATATAGACAGGTCTGTATCGTTCGAGGTGGTCGCAACTGACCGCAGAAAGATAAACATCAAATCCATGAACTACTCCAAACCCGATCTCACCGCATATCCGCCCCGCAGTCCCCGCGCCAGGCTCGGTGGCTACGCCATCCTGCCCCGCCTGCTCGACAAATGCCGCGCCACGCTCGCCGAGAAAAACGGCGAATACCACTACGCATGCCCGACGGATCAACGCTTCTTCCAGTTCACCGGCATCGAACCGGAGAAGTTGAAAGCCGAAATCTCGAAGGGTATTAACGACACAGAAATCCTCGCATGGATTACAGCAAACGCGCCGAAGCAACACATGGAATGGGAGATCTCTCAATGGACTGTCTCCGTCAATCAAGCCGTGCCTGCGGGTTCTGAGTCACGCGAGTTTTTCAATGAACTTGTCGCAGCTGCAAAATTAACCCATCGCGAGGACATTCAGAGCTGGTTCGACTACATTGAGGCGGACGATTACGTCACCTTTGGTGGCCAACCTTAATCCGCTCCGCTTATGCAGAATGCATCTCTGCATGGCGGTGAGGTGGTCCTCCATCACTAGCCGTCGTACGCTGCCCATACTCCCGCGAGGACTGGTTCCTTGCGGGGGTGTTGGGCCTTTGGGCTGTTCTATCCCTTACGCCGGAACAGATCCCTGCCGCGACCGCAGATTTTATTCGGGAACGAACTTTTGAGCTCCCTGAGTTCATGCCCACATGATGTGAGTGCGATTGCCATTGAGAGACCGAAGCATTTTCGGTGCTCGGGCAGGGCATGCCCCTCCATTTATAGAGCCACGCCCCAAAAGCCGACAACATGGTCCCACTGGCTGTAACAGTGATGCAAAGGGCCACCAGCCTCAATCCCTTGTGGCGCAACACTGTGTCCGCCAACAGGAGTGTCCATCGACTTTAGAAGCGCGGCGCGAGCTGGACGAGACAAGGGTTTGCAGCGGGATCGAGCCATAGGAGGATCTGGCGCAGGTCCGCTTCGCACATGGCGGTACACCCGGCGGTGGGCACATTCTCGCCCAGCCAGATGTGCATGAAGATGCAGGAGCCGAGGCCGGGGGTGTTGTGTGGATTGTGAGCGATGACGGCGCCCAGCTTGTAGCAGCCGATGCTGGGAACCATTGTTTCGGGGCCTGTCCAGTCAGAGGTCACGACGCGAGCATCGATGATCTGATTGTAGTGATGTGAGCGAACATCATCGATGCCCCAATGATGTGAAGTGCAGTGGATATAGGGCAGCTTGATGTAGCTTGGGTGAGGTTCATCTCCGAAGGCCTGGGCGATGCGAAAGACTCGCGGACAGGAATGGCAGCGCTGGTCGACTGCCAGTCGCTGGTTGGGGTGCGTTCGAGCATTCTGAGTTCCGCCGCTGTCGCCTGCTGATCTGCGGCGGTCACGTAGAGCACCTGCTGGCAGTTCGACGGCAGCACTGCGGTGAATTCAGAAGGCAGCTTCACTGGTGCAGGCATGCGCGCACAGGACACGAACGTGACGAACAAGACAAGAAGACGATGCATGCGAAGCGGGTGGAAATACAAACGCCGCAGAGTTTCCTCTGCGGCGCTGATGAGTTGATCGGACGGACGGGCTGTTACCAGCCGTGGGCGTCGCGGACTTTGATCATTGCAGCGAGGATGTTGTTCCAGGTGTCCGGGGTTTCGAGCACGGCGTTCGGGAACATGCAACCATCCCAGCAGATGTGCTGGATGCCACGGGCGGCGGCATCTTTGAGCCAGTAGCCGGAAGCCTTGGTGATGTCGAGCTTGCCGTTTGGATCGTCAGCGCGGCAGTGCTTGCCGGTCTTGTCGTGCGAGCCTGCGCCATGGACGGTGCCGTCGTTTTGAGCCACGTGGAAGTCGATGGTCCATGGGCGCAACTTGTCAGTCATCGTCGCGTAAGCGTTCCAGAACTCGTCCTCGCTGTATCCTTCCTTGAGGAGCGCATATTCAGGAGCATTGTAGCCAAGGGTGTAGAGGTAGGTGTGCGCGAGGTCAGCCTGAAAGCCGAGGGCGTTTGGCATGCCGACGCCTTCGAGGACATCGAGCATGTCTTTCCACGAGTGCATGCCAGCCCAGCAGATTTCGCCTTCGGCGGCGAGACGCTCACCACTGTCAGCGGCGATTTGCGCGGCTTTCTTGAAGGTGTCCACGATACGGGCGGTGTTGGCCTTGGGATTCTCACCCCATTTGGCGACGCCGAATTCGGCGGAGTCGATGCGGATGACGCCGTATTTGCGGACGCCGTGTGCATTGAAGATCTTGGCGATGCGGCAGGCCATTTTGACAGCGCTGAGGAATTTCTCCTGCTTGGCGTCGTCGCCCATGGCGGAGTCACCGACGGTGCCGGGCCACACGGGTGCCACGAGGGAACCCACGTTGAAACCCTTGCTGGCAATCAGATCAGCGATCTTCTTAAGTTCGTCGTCGCTCGCCTCAGGGTTCGTGTGGGGGAGGAACAGGAAGTAGTCAATGCCTTCAAACTTCTGGCCGTTCACATTCGCTGCGGCGGTCAGATCCAGCATCTTTTCAAGGCTGATCGGTGGTTCCTGGCCTTCGCCATCGCCTTTGCCGACGAGTCCGGGCCACATTGCATTGTGAAGTTTGGGTGAGGAGTAGCTCATGGTGTTTGCTTGGGTTGAGAAAACGGAATCGCGAGGTTAGCGGGAAGCCTTGCGAACGCACGAACAAAGTTGCGAGATTTCAGCAGGGCAGGCTTCTCAAAGAAGAGCGGGAAGTGTCTAGCGCGCCTTGACCCGCGATCCCCACCCGCTACTCTATCCACCCCCAAACCTACGAAAAACCATACAACCATGAGCCAGACCCACGAATTCCAGGCCGAAGTCAAACAAGTCCTCGATATCGTCATTCACAGCCTCTACACCGACCGCGAGATCTTCATTCGCGAACTGGTGTCCAACGCTGCCGATGCGATGGAAAAGATGCGCCTCACCCAGCTCACGGAAAACGAGGTCTTCGACGCCTCCGCCGCGCTGGAAGTCACCATCACCACGGATGAAGCCGCTCGCACGCTGACCATCGCCGATCACGGCATCGGCATGACCCGTACGGAACTGGTCGAAAACCTCGGCACCATTGCACACTCCGGCTCCAAAGCTTTTGCCGCCGCCCTGAAGAATGCCGGCAAGCAAAACGACGCCTCCCTCATCGGTCAGTTCGGCGTCGGTTTCTACTCCGCTTTCATGGTCGCCGACAAAGTCGAGGTCCACACGCATTCCTGGCGCAACGACGGCGAGCACCTCGTCTGGACCAGCGACGGCAGCACCAGCTACACCATTGAGGACTCCGCCGAAGAGGCTCGCGGCTGTAAAATCGTACTGCATCTCAAGGAAGACGCCGCCGAGTTTGCCACGAAGCATCGCGTGAAGCAGATCCTGGAGAAGTACTCCAACTTCGTCACTTTCCCGGTCATGCTCGACACCGAGCGCGTGAACACTGTCGAGGCCCTTTGGCTCAAATCCAAGGACAGCATCACCGAAGAGCAGTACACCGAGTTCTACCGCTTCGCCGCACACGCCTTTGATGATCCCAGCTACCGCCTGCACTTCCAGGCCGAGTCGCCCATCGCCATCAATGCTCTCCTCTTCACGCCCACGCAGAACATGGAATCCTACGGCATGGGCCAGATGGAGCCCAACGTCGGCCTCTACTGCAAGAAGGTCTTGATCGACCCGAAACCCAAGAAGCTGCTCCCTGAGTGGATGCGCTTCGTCCGTGGCGTCATCGACAGCGAAGACCTGCCCCTGAACATCTCCCGCGAGTCCATGCAGGACAGCGCCCTGGTGCGCAAGCTCGGCGATGTCGTCGCCAAGCGCCTCCTCAAGCACCTCGACAAGGAAGCCGTTGAAGATCCGAAGAAGTACAACGAGTTCTACGCCAGCTTCAGCCGCTTCTTCAAAGAAGGCATCGCCACCGACCACACCAACCGTGACGCCATCGCCAAGCTCCTGCGTTTTGAATCCAGCATGACCGAGCCCGGCGAGACCGTCAGCCTCACCGAATACGTGAAGCGCATGAAGGAAGACCAGAAGGAGATCTACTACCAGGTCTCCACCTCCCGCAGCACCATCGAAAGCGGCCCCTACGTAGCCGCCTTCAAGGCCAAAGGCTTTGAAGTGCTCTACATGTTTGAGCACATCGACGAATACGTCATCTCCAGCCTCAGCAAGTTCGAAGACAAAGACCTCAAGTCCGTCAACGCCCCCGACATCGATCTCGGCGACGACACCAGCGAAGGCGAAGCCCTCGCAGAAGCCGACGCCACCTCCCTCTGCGATTGGATCAAAGAACGCCTCGCCACCCAGGTCGAAACCGTCCGCACCGGCAAGCGCCTCGTCGGCAGCCCCGCCCTCGTGCTCACTCCTGAAGGCGAAATGAGCCCGCAGATTCGTCAGATGATGAAGGCCATGGGCAAGGAAGGCGACATGCCCGGCTCGAAGGTCATCTTCGAAATCAATCCGCGCCACCAACTCGTCCGCAACCTCTCCGCCCTTCACACCAAAGATCCCGAAACCGCCGGTCTCATCACCGAGCAGATTCTGGACAACGCCCTCCTCTCCGCCGGACTCCTCGATGAGCCCCAGCGCATCATCGAGCGCACTCAAAAGCTGATGGAAAAGCTCTCCGCTTAATGAGGCTTGCTCACTAGACTGACACGCTTGGCTGCGTTGCAAGACGCAGCCAAGTGGTCCTCAAGTCTTGTTATCTGCGCCTTGAAGGCCAACGGCCTTCCGTATTTCAGCCCAGGGATGCCGAGCTTTAGCGAGTGCTTCCCTGGGGCAGCAGCACACGACTGGGAAGCAAACCCAAAACCCCGCCGCACGCAGCGCCCACCAGCGGCGTTTGCAAAGAGCATCGCAGCGCATTTGCCGTGTTCAATGCCCATATGTCTCCCAAACCCAAGATCAACATTCTTCACGGAGTGCTATTCGAAGAAGAGGCATAATCACCCGTGCAGCAAACCTCCGCTTGCACCTTCGCGCCCACCCGCCTTCATGCCCGCATGATCGCCTTCCTTCGCGGCCTCCTCGCCGAAGCTCTCCCTCACCGTGCCACCATCGACGTCAATGGCGTGGGTTACCTCGTCCTCATCCCACTCACCACCTTCGACAAGCTCCCGCAGCCCGGTGAAAAAGTGCAGCTCCTCACCCACTACCACGTCACCGATCGCGACCACACCCTCTTCGGCTTCATCACCTCAGACGAGCGCGATCTCTTCCGCCTCCTCATGGACCGCGTTTCCGGCATCGGCCCCAAGATGGCCCTCAGTGTCCTCAGCGGCATGCCCGTCGCCGCCTTCAAAGACGCCGTCATCAGTGGCGATGTAAAATCCCTCTCCCGCATCAAAGGCGTCGGCGGCAAAACCGCCGAACGCATCGTGCTCGAACTCAAAGACAAAGTCGGCGTCGTCGATGCCTGGCAGGCCTCCCGCACCGCCAAAGGCGCCCACGATCCAAAACAGGAAGCGCAAACCGATGCCGTCCTCGGCCTCATCGCCCTCGGTTACAAGCAGAGCGAAGCCATCAAAGCCGTCAACGAACTCGCCAAACAGCCCGGCATGGACACCGCCGACAAACTCATCCGCGAAGCCCTGCGCAGCATGAATTAAAGGGGTTTGGGCCGTGAAACAGGCTGCCAGCCTGTGGATTGGAATCAAGGCACAGGGGTCTCCTGCCCCCGTCAGTCTGAGGGCTCCCTACTTCAAACTCTTGATATACAAAATCAGACTCTCAATCTGCCCATCATTCAGAATCCCCGAATAAATCGGCATCCCCGTGTCAAACTTTTCAAACCCCTTCACCACCTTCGCACTCGGACTGAGAATGGACTCACGCAGATAAGCCTCATCCGCCTTGAACTTGCCCTTCTGCCCTTTCGCGATCTCACGCTCGCTGCCATACAGCCCCTTCCAGCTCGGCCCCACCTTGCCGACCAGCGTGCCGTCCGTGCTGTGGCAGGCCATGCAGCCAAACATCTGATACAGTCGCTCGCCTTCCACCGCAGTTGCTTTCACCACGGCCACAGCCGCCGCTTTGCGCGGCGTGAGATCCACCTTCAGATTCTCATCAAACCCTTCCTTCTTCGCATCAAAAGTCATGAGCTCCCACGGTGAAAAATACGCCGTGTTCTCGGCCTTGTCACCGTCCACGCTCTTCAGCCCCCAGCCGATGCGCATCTGGTGTACGCCCGCCTTCATGTCAGGAAAGCCCACCAGCACGCTCATGCCATCCTTGCTCAGGTAGGCGCTGCTCGCTGTCATCCATTCCTGCCCGCTGCTGCCGTCCAGCTTTAAATGCGGTGATCCATATTCAAAGGTGCGTTTGTAGTTCCAGCGCTCGCCATTGAAGCTGTCAGGATCGGTCGCCAGCTTCGCATCCAGCTTGGCGTTGAAGCGCAGCAGTAGCCCCTTGTCCGTCGGCGTCACCTCCTTGAGCAGTACCCGCGGCTTGTCCGTGTAGCGCACTCGGGCCAGCCCGCTGATCTTCTTCACCACCGTCCCCCACACCTGGAAGCCCACCACATAGAGCTGCCCGTCCGCCGGATTCACCACCGCATTCAGGGTGGGAAAATCAAAGTTGCGGTTAAAGCTCACCACCGCCGCCTGCGGCTTTTCAAAATGCGAATTCATCAGCACCCGGAAAAGCTCCGGCCTGTTGTAACCAATGTGGATGAGTTCGTCATTCACCGGCCCCATCTTCGCATCCAGCAGCCACGTCTGCGTCACACCACTCGGATTCACCGGATGCGGCAGCCACGTCAGCGGCTCCGTGATCGTCTCCGGATACTTCTCCTTCGGCGCAATCGTCGGCAGATGCCCATAGAAGTGGTGATCCGAAATAATATGCAGCGGCGTGGACGGCACATAGTTGCCCTGCTGATCACTCGCCGTCACCAGCCCCGTCTTCTGATTCACCCCAATGAATGGCTGCCGCAAACCATACCCAATGACCTCCACCGACTTCCCATCCGCCGCCACCTTGATCACCGTCCCATTGTCCTTGCCATAAGTCGTGCCCTCCTGCCCGCCCTTCGAAATATACAGCTCCCCCTTCGGCCCCAGCTTCATCGAATTCGGAAACTCCCGCGTCTCCGCCGTCTGCGCGAAAAGATTACAGAACATCTCATACCGGTCGCACTCCTTGTCACCATTCATGTCCACCAGCTTCCAGATCCCATTGCGATCAAAAACAAGCAGATCAATCTTCGACAACGAACTCTCAGCATCGGCCTTCGCATCCTTCCCACCCGGCTTGGATTCAATGTTCAATGTTGAATGTTCATCGTTCAACGTTCGTGCCCTTGCCACAAGGCTCATCGGCTCATGCAGCCCGCTCGCAAACCTCTTCCACGTCACCTTCTCCAAATCCCCCTTCAAACCCGAGATCAGCCACACATCCCCATCAAACGTCACCCCCGCCGCATCCCCCTGGTCATTCAAAAACGCGATGTCCGCCAGCCTCACATTCCGCTTCCACGGATTCTCAAGGGGCAGGGGAATTTCATCAATGACATAAGCGTCCGGTTTGGTGGAAAGAGTGGCGCTGGTGATGAGGGTTTCGGGCCAACGGCTGCTAGGGGGCTGGCCGTTCAGCTTTTGCTTTGCCAAATCAACAAGGACTGCGCTCGAAGGGAATAGAGCGAACTGCAGAGTGATGCTTTGCTCATGAGGTTCGATGGCAAGCTTATGCACGCTGTCCATCATGCCTTCGATTCTGAACAAACCATGTTGCAGCTCGCTGGTATTGCCTTTGCTGTATTGTTCTCGAAAAGCCTGGGCCTGTTCTTTTGGAATCTTTTTCAAGGCTTCTTCCAAATTGAAATCATTGCCGCCAATCGCGAGATAAAGCTTCTCCTTCGAAGGGCCCACTTCGAGTAATCTTCCAACCACCGTGCCCTTTTCGTCGCTTCCAAGCCAGTCGCGAATTTCAACACCCGCGATTGTGTATTCCAAGCAGACTCCATCCTTGGTTGTGACCAAGGATTTGAACGCTCCAATCTTTGCGGGCAGAGGCCCTCTCCCCACCTCCTCCGGACTCGGCGTCGGCTCACGCGGATCCACAAAGCTCGGCTTCTCCCCCACCTGCCACCCCGGATAAATCCCATTCGCCAGCCACACCTTGCCAATCGGCTTCGTCAGATACTCCTGCCCATCCTTCGTCTTCTGTCCGGCCACATGATACGACCCCGGCGCCAGCGCATCCGCACTCACCGGCGGTTTCCCAGCCTCGCCTTCCCAGATGCACGCAATGCGCAGCAGATCCGTGTCAAAGCACGCCCAAAGATTGTGCCCAAGATTCAAGATGATCCCACGAGGCGTGAGGTTGTCCTTCGGAAAACCCTCACCCACCTCCCGCGCATCCAGCACACTGCTGAAGAATGGAAAATCCTTCTCGACGAAGTCACCCCACGGCGAGGGCGTGGCAGGAGCTACGGCCTTTTCTGCGGCGAGTGTGGCGGTGGCAAGGGTCAGGAACGCGAAGAGCTGGCGAAACATCATGATGGGTAGAGAACAGGCGTGCGGGCGTTGATCTGTCAATCATCGAATGCTGCCTGTTATTTGCCTCAGAGGAGGGCAATAAAATGCCTGCCTGCAATGATCGTTGGTGGACGGAGTTTCAAGCTGTGCTTGGTGTAAGCATGAGCCTCCGCAGCCTCCTTGCCAAGCTGCCGCCGCGTCCCCGTTTGTATGTTGCGACAGCGATTTATGGTGTGGCCGGTGGTGGGATCGCTGTAGCCTTCCATCAGTGCATCCATCTGCTCTATGGCCGCACGATTGAAACCTGGGCGGTGCAGTCGCCTGAATCATTTGCCTGGCGCACGCTGGCGCTCATGCTGTCAGCTTCTCTGGCTTCAGGTCTGCTGCTCCACTTCGCCGGACCGTCTGCGGCAGGCAGCGGCATTCCGCAGTTGAAGCTGGCGTATTGGAAGGAGTTTGGCTGGTCGTCACCACGCATCATGTGGGTGAAGTTTGTGGCCGGAGCGCTGAGCATCGGCAGCGGCATGAGCCTCGGGCGCGAAGGCCCATCCGTGCAGATGGCGGGCACCATGGGCTCAGTCATCGCCACACGGCTGGGACTGGCCAAAGCCAAGCACCGCATGCCCGCAGCAGCAGGCGCAGCGGCAGGTCTGGCGGCAGCATTCAACACACCTCTCGCAGCCGTCACCTTTGTGCTGGAAGAAATCATCGGAGATCTCAACAGCCGCTTCCTCGGCAACGTGCTCATGGCCTCTTTGATTGGCGCGCTGGTGGTGCATGGCGCGCTCGGCGCGGAGCCGGCTTTTCAGATGGTGGTGACCAACGAGCCCGGCTGGCAGGTCTATGTGCTGACTCCCTGGGTGGCCGCCTGCGCGACTCTGGCCGGTTTGCTCTTCCAGCGTGGCAGTCTGAACCTCCGAGGCTGGTCCCGCGCGCAACGGCGGCTGCCACCCTGGGCGCTGCCTGCGGTGGGGGCATTGCTGACCTGGGCCATCGGCATGCTGGTCTGGCAGCAGACCGGGCGTCTCGGAGTTTTCGGCCTTGGCTACAACGATCTTTCAGATGCACTTTCCGGCAGGCTTGCATGGGAGCTCGCGGCACTGCTGCTACTGGCGAAGATGCTCGCCACCGTGCTGTGCTACGGGCTCGGCGGCTGCGGCGGGATTTTTTCGCCAACGCTCTTTTTTGGCGGCATGGCGGGCCTGGCGGCCGCAGGGCTGGGCCAGTTCGTGCTGCCACTGCATGAGGGGGATCAGGTCGTTCTGGCCGTCGTGGGCATGTGCGCCTGCCTCGGCGCAGTCGTTCGCGCGCCGGTCACAGGAATTTTGATCGTGTTTGAAATGACCCACCAGTTTTCCCTCGTGCTGCCTCTGATGCTCGGCGTCTTGGTCAGCCAGGCGATCAGCCGCCGCATGATGCGTTCAAACTTCTATGAGGAAGTGCTGGAGCAGGATGGCCATCACCTCGACCGCATCATTCCTCCTCGCGATCTGGGCGCCTGGCAGAACCTGCCAGCCTCAGCCATTGCCAACTTCCATCCGGAATCCCTCACAGACATCGGCAGCACATCCATGCGCGCCGCCTTTGACGGACATCCTTATTCGAATTTTCCAGTGCTGCGAAACGGCAAGGTCGTGGGGGTGCTCACCCGGCATGAGATGGAACGCGCGCTCCTGTCCAATGCGGAGCCCGCCGTTGAACCTGCGGTCATAGTAGATCCTCAGGAGAGCATCCGCGTCATTCAGTCCCGCATCATCGATTCACGCGCTGGCATGGTCGTGCTCTGCGATGACAAGCAATCCCTCCTCGGTGTTGTCACCCTGCACGATCTCCTGCGCGCGCAGCTGGCCTATGGCAAAGTGGGTGATGATTAATCCGCCTCAGTCCAGGCGCACCGCTGCACACACCATCTCCAGCACGCGATTCAACGAGGCCGCACCGCTGCCTTCCATAAAAGCATTCCCCGGAATCGGCTGCCAGTTGTCCCGGTCATGCTTCTGCTCCGGCTGCGGGATCAGCGTCAGCGTAGGATCATACTGGCCGTCCTTGCCCCCAAGTTTGTAAATCACCAGATCCAGCGAAGGCACCACATAGAGACAAAAACCACCCGCCCCCGATTTCCAAAACGCATCCTTCGGCGCACCCGCCACATGCCCGTCCGCGTTATGCTCAAACTGCAGCGAGAATGGCGTGTGCGGATTGTAGGGACTCCAGGTCTGGCATTTCTTGATGTAATCCGCAGGAATAAGCTGCTGGTCCTTCCACTTGCCACCATGCGCGAGGCAGTAACCCATGCGCACCGCGTCTGTGGCATGCAGCGCGGTGCTCCCCGCGCCATTGGCGTGCGGCATCACGAAGTCGCCACGGTGCAGGCAGTAATCCCACGCGCCCCAGCCCTGCGGCTTGGCCAGCCGCGCATCAATGTAGTCCTTCAACTCCATTCCGGTCACGTGGCGCAGCACGATGCTGGCAATGTGCGGGGAAGGGGAGGAATACGAATACCCAGCACCCGGATCAATCCACAGCGGCACATTGAGCGATGACTTGTCGAGGTCCTTGATGTTCTGCCCCGGCACCGGCTTGAGCTGCTGAGCCTTCGGATCACCTTTCACATAACCCGTTGGCGTCTGGCCTTCACCCCAGTAGCCCCCAGTCATGCAAAGCAACTGCCCAAGCTTAATGTCCGCCTTGCGCGGATCATTCAGCGGAAAAGCCTCCGGCAGATACTTCTCAGTAAAGACCTTCGTATCCAGCCCCTCAGGGATCTTGTCCTTAAACTCATGCAGCATGATCCCACACGCGATGCTGCAGAACGCCTTGCCCGTTGAGGCCATGTCCGGATTGCTGTTGCGACTCGCGCGGCCAAAGTAGCGCTCAAACACCAGATACCCTTTGTGTACTACCACGAGGCCACCGTTTCCAGTGGAGCGCTCGGTCATGGTATAGGCAGGCTCCAGCTTCACCAGATCCATGCCACCGAGCTCTCGGCATTCCTTCTCCCCCTTCGCCTCTCGCCACCCACCTTCACTGTCAGGCGGCGGGAAATAAAAATCGGCGGCGTGCAGAGATGCAGAGACGAGAACGAGTGCGGTCAGAATTCGGAAGCTCATGGTGCGCCACCATGAAATGCGCCACGTCATCTGGCGAGCTTCATTTTGCTAGGCTTTAAAATTGCCGCGCACGCTATCTGCCACGTCGCATTTTCCAGTGAGGAGTTGTTTGCCACTGCCCCGTCGCGCTTCATATCTAGTGCTCCATGTCCGCCCAATCTGCCTACGATCTACTGTCCCTCGGTGAAGTCCTCCTGCGCCTCGATCCCGGTGAGGGACGCGTGCGCACCTCGCGCCAGTTCACCGCTTGGGAAGGCGGCGGAGAATACAATGTGGCACGCGGCGCACGCCGCTGCTTCGGCCTGCGTGCCGGTATTTTGACCGCCTTTGCGGACAACGAAATCGGCCGCCTCATCGAAGATCTGATCCTGCAGGGCGGCGTGGACACCTCGCTCATCAAATGGGTGCCCTACGACGGTATGGGCAAGCGCGTCCGCAATCCCATCAACTTCACTGAGCGCGGCTTCGGCGTGCGCGGGGCCAAAGGCAGCGTGGATCGCGGTCACAGTGCCGCTTCACAGCTCAAGCCCGGCGACTTCGACTTCGACCACCTCTTCGGCACCCTCGGCTGCAAATGGCTCCACACCGGCGGCATCTTTGCCGGATTGTCCGAATCCACCGCCGAGATCACCATCCAGGCCTGTGAGGCTGCCAAGAAACACGGCGTGACCGTCAGCTATGACCTCAACTACCGCCCCTCCCTCTGGCAGGAGCGCGGTGGCTTTGCCGGATCGCAGGCGCTGAACCGTCAGCTCGCCCCCTACGTGAATGTCATGATCGGCGTGCTCAGTGATGAGCCGCCCGTCTCCTCCGCCACGCCGACGGATCCCACCGACATCTTCTCCGCCGAAGACGCCAAACTCCGCCCCATGATGGAGAAGCTCGCCACGCAGTATCCAAATTTGCACACCATCGCCGCCACCCTGCGCCGCGTGCACACCGCCAACGTCAATGACTGGGGCGCCCTCTGCTGGCACAAAGGCAGCTTCCACCGCAGCCGCAACTATCCACGCTTCGACATCCTCGACCGCATCGGAGCTGGCGACAGCTTCGTCGCCGGACTCATCCACGGCCTGCTCGTGGAAAACGACGCACAGAAGGCCGTCGATTACGGCGCAGCCCACGGCGCACTCGCCATGACTACCCCCGGAGACACCAGCATGGCCACCTTCCCCGAAGTGCAAAAACTCGCCGAAGGCGGAGATGCCAAAGTGCAGCGCTGAGTTTTCCATCCCCCTCCTACCTTCATGGCCTCCACTGACTTCACGCCTCCCCACGTTTACGAGCAGCCCGCTCCTTCGTTCGACATCAACGCCATCGAGACCCCCGCCTACGTGGTGGATGTCGCGCTGCTGCGGCAGAACATGGAAAAGCTCGCCCGTGTGCAAAGTGAATCCGGCGCACGCGTGCTCCTCGCACTCAAAGGCTTCTCCATGTTCAGCGTGTTCCCCATCATGCGCGAGTACCTCAGCGGCTGCTGCGCCAGCGGATTGAACGAAGCGCTGCTGGCCCAGGAATTTGGCCGTGAGGTGCATGTCTATGCACCAGCCTTCAAGGAAGCCGAGATGCGCGAGATCATCCCCATCTCGCATCACCTCAGCTTCAATTCGCTCGCGCAGTTTCGGAAGTTCAAGCCCATGCTCGATGCCGCCAAAGCCGCCACCGGCCACGCACCCAGCCCCGGCATCCGCGTGAACCCCGAGCACTCCGAAGTCGAGGTCTCCCTCTACGATCCCTGCTCTCCCGGTTGTCGTCTCGGCATCCGTTCCGATCTCCTCGAAGACGAAGATCTCACCGGCATCGAAGGCCTGCACTTTCATGCCCTGTGCGAACAAGACTCCGATGTGCTGGAGCGCACCGTCGTCGCCGTCGAGCGTCGCTTTCCCCGTCTTCTCAAACAGGTCCAATGGGTCAACATGGGCGGCGGCCACCACATCACCCGCAAGGACTACGACGTCGAGCGCCTCATCCGCGTGCTCCGAACCTTCCGCGAGAAGTGGGGCAAAGACGTTTACATCGAACCCGGCGAAGCCGCAGGCCTGAACACCGGCTACCTCATTGCCGAAGTGCAGGACATCATCGAGGCCCCCACACCCACCGCCATCCTCGACATCTCCGCCACCGCCCACATGCCGGACACTTTGGAGATGCCCTACCGCCCGCACATCTTCGGCGCGGGGCTGTCAGGTGAGCATCCATTCGAGTACAAGATGGGCGGCATGTCTTGCCTCGCTGGCGATGTCCTCAGCGGCTTCTCATTCCCCGAGCCCCTGCGCATCGGCCAGCGTCTCGTCTTCGCCGACATGGCCCATTACACCATGGTCAAAACGACCACCTTCAATGGCGTGCCACATCCCGACATCGCCATCTACGATCCCGCCTCGCAGGTATACCGCGTCGTCCGCCGCTTTGGTTACCTGGATTTCCGCAACAAGCTCTCCTGAGTCCAGCAACGGGACTCATGAAGAGATCCCGTGAACGAAAAGCTCCCATCACTTCGCAGTCCATCGCGCACGTTTTGTAGTCCCGGCTTTAGCCGGTCAGGGCGCATGAGCCAGAACCTGCAAAAGTAGGTGCTCCGTCACAAAAGCACCAAGTTTGGCCTCAATCGTGTCTGCATCGCCGACAGCCATGCCGTAATGGTACGCTCACCCCTCGCCGTATTCACGTCATGCGCATCCTTCCCCTTCTGTTCCTGCTTTCGGTTTGCTCTGCTGGCCTTCTGTCCGCCATCGAACCCGTCAAAACGAAGATCAACCTGCTTGAGGTGATCAAATCCGGCAACGTGGACCATCACGTCAATCCCAAGGCCGATTTCCATGACGACCCCAAGGACATTTGGACCTTTGCCGCCGACGGCACCTTTCTCATCAGCGGCCGTGGCTACGGTTACGTCGCCACCAAGGAGAACTTCCGCGACTACCACCTCGTGCTCGAATTCAAATGGGGCACCAAAACCTGGGGCAAACGCGAGAAGGCCGCCAAGGACAACGGCATCCTCCTCCATGGCTATGGCCCGCACGGCGCTTACGGTGACACCTGGATGGCCAGCATCGAGGCGCAGATCATCGAAGGCGGCGTGGGCGACATCCTCGTGCTTTCTCCCACACTCGCCGACGGCACAGAACTGATCACCTCGCTCTCCTCCGAGTACACGCTCGATCGCGACAAAGAAAAAATCTGGAAGCAAGGCGAGCCACGCCAGACCGTCACCAAGGGCCGCATCAACTGGAAACACCGTGATGAAGACTGGGCCGACAAAGTCGGCTTCCGCGGCCGCGAAGATGTCGAGTCCCCCCCGGGCGAATGGAACCGCCTCGAAGTCATCGCCAAAGGCGACACCCTGCAATACTTCGTCAACGGCGCGATGGTCAACGAAGCCTTCGACTGCAAACCCAGCGCAGGCAAAATCCTCCTCCAAACCGAAGGCGCAGAAATGATCGTGCGTCGTTACGAGCTCTATCCCCTTGGCGAGTTCAAGGAAAAGTGGGCCGCCATCCAGGCCAGCGGCGGCAGCGACATTGGCGCTGTACGCGACGGCCAGGACAAAGCGCTCTCTCCCGAAGAATCTCTCAAACACATCCAGCTCGATGGCGACTACGAAGTCCAGCTCGTCGCCGCCGAGCCCCTCGTGCTCGATCCCGTCGAATGCACCTGGGACGCCCAAGGCCGCATGTATGTCGCAGACATGCGCGACTACCCCCTCGGCCCGCCGAACCCCGGCGATCCCTGGCTCTCGCGCATTCAACTCCTCACCGATGAAGATGGCGACGGCCGCATGGATAAGGCAGTCACCTTTGCCGATCACATGGACAACGTGCAGGGCCTGCTCCCCTACAATGGCGGCATCATCGCCACCACGCGCTCACAGGTGCTCTTTCTCAAAGACACCAACGGTGACAACGTCGCCGACGAAATTCGCCCGCTCATCAAAGGCTTCAATCCCAGGCACGCGCAGCTCCAGGTCAGCGCCCCGCGCTGGGGCCTTGACGGCTGCGTCCATTTCAACAACGGCCTCGATGCCAAAGAAATCTATCCCGCCGACAAACCCGCCGATGTCGTGAACATCCCCGGCAGCAATTTCAAATGGGACCCGCGCACCGACAAGATCACTCCCACCGGCGGCAAAGGCCAGTACGGCGGTGCCTTCGACGACTGGGGCCACCACTTCTACTGCTCCAATCGCAACCCCCTCATGTTCACCGTCATGCCCTACGAGGCCATGCTGCACAATCCCCACGCCGGCATCACGCAAAACTTCGAAGACATCGCCCCTTTCGGCGCAGACACCCGCGTCTTCCCATTGCAGATCACCCACACCACCGCAGACGCTCATGCCGGTACCAACACCGCCTGCTCCGGCCTCGGCGTCTATCGCGGACAGCTCATGCCCGAGCTGAAAAACAACGTCTTCGTCCCCGATCCCACCGGCCAGCTCGTCACCCGTTACAAGGTCGAGCCCAACGGCGCTTCACTCAAAGCCACCCGCGTCGGCGACCGCACCGAATTCTTCCGCAGCAGCGATGAATGGAGCCGCCCTGTGAACTTCACCACCGGCCCCGACGGTGCCATCTACATCTGCGACATCTACCGCCGCTGGATCGACCACGCCCGCTTCTTCCCCGAAGAGTTCGTCAAAACCCACGACATGCGCCAGGGCGAAAATGAAGGCCGCATCTGGCGCGTGGTGCCAAAGGGCACGAAAACTCTCGTTACCAAGACTCCCGGCAAATACCACGCCATTCCTGAAGTCGGTTGGGGCGATGTGCCACCTGAGCACGCCGAGCGCTTAGCCTTTCTCAAAGCTCAGGGCATCACCGCTGCCAATGAACTCGCTGCCCTCATCGCGAAGTATCCCGAAGATCCATGGATGGCCAAAATGGTCGCCTCCTCCGCGACCAAGCAGATGGGCCACATCCTCAGCTCCCTCGGCAATGACTTCTTCAAAACCTTCTCAGAGACCCGCAGCACCACGATCCGCACATTTGCCCTCGGCACTGTGGCCGATACGGATGCCGAAGATCTGACCGCACTGCTTTCCCTGCTACAGAAAGAACCCGGCAAACTCCTCTGGTGGAAACCCGCCCTGCTGCAAGGTCTCGCCAAACTCCCCAAAGGCCACGAAGACGCCGCCAGGGAAATCGCCACCCTGCAATCCGAGATCGACGAAATCATCGCCGATCCAAAGGCACCACTGGATGAACGCCTCGCCGTCATGCCTCTGCTAGGCCAGCGCAAATGGGACGCTGTGCAGCCCGTGGTGAAGTCCCTTCTCACCACCAATCAGCCCCAGGAACTGACAACCGCCGCACTGGCCCTGCTGAAGAAATACCCCGCCACCAGCACCGCGCCGCTCATCTATGAACTCCTGCCCAAGGCCGGACCCGCGCTCAAACTCGCCCTTGTGCCCATCCTCACCGCCAACGCCACCACCGCGCTCGATCTCTTCAAGCGCATGGAAAAAGGCGACTACCCCACCGCCTGGGTCGATGTCGAAACCCGCTGGCGCTACCAGCGCGGCACTGGCGAGATGCCCGAACTCGCCAAGAAACTCTTCGGCGAAGCCAGCAGCGACCGCGCGAAAGTCGTTCAGGACTACATGGTCGCTACCACCATGAAAGGAGATGCCAAAAAGGGGCAGCAAGTCTTCGCCACCATCTGCATCACCTGCCACAAGCATGGCACCCTCGGTGTCGATGTCGGCCCACCGCTCTCCGATGTGAAAGTGAAGCCCCCCGAAGGCCTCCTCTCAGACATCCTCGATCCCAACCGCATGTTCGAAGCCCGCTGGAGCGCCTACACCGTCGAAACCAAAGACGGTCGCATTCTCTCCGGCCTCATCCAAGCCGAAACCAGCGACAGCATCGTTCTCGCCATGATGGGCGGCGCCAAAGAAACCATCTCTCGCAGCGCCATCAAAGAAATGAAATCCCTCGACCGCACCCTCATGCCCGTCGGCCTCGAAGCCGCGATCAGCAAGGAGCAGATGGCCGATTTGCTGGCGTTCCTTCTCGGAAAGTGAAGGCGAAATCAAACGAGGGGCACCTCGGATCGGGCCTTTGTCCGCACGAGCCTTGACTGCCTCCACCCGCGCGAGTCCGTCCCATTTTCCATTCTTAGTTCTGCCATTCTCAGTTCTTCCATCCCGCATCGGCAGACGATACACACGGATCGAACATGAGCCCAGCCACTCCCTTTTTCGCTGTCCGCATTAACGAAGAAGGCTCACTCCGCATCCGCTCCCTCTTCCCCATGCCCCTCCTCTGCCATGCGCTGGATCGTCCCGCCTAGCAGCTCAATGTATCCCTGCACATCCATGCTTTCAGCCTCGGGTTCACCACGCACGCTGTACAGCCACCCTTGCTCATACGGGTCACTGCGCACAATGCACGCATCCACCTTCAGCTCCGGGTTTCCCCCCGCAA
This sequence comes from Verrucomicrobia bacterium 12-59-8, assembly GCA_002279765.1. Next base: position 35,149 of record NCCR01000061.1, read on the forward strand.
AGGCACCATTCATCACGCAATAGACATCGGATGCCGCTTTGAATCCCTCCACCCAGCCGATGTTGTCGCCCGGAGCCACAGGTCCGCCTTCAGTGGGCTTCCACTCACAATCCACAAGTTCACCCAGCATGCGCGTGGCGAACTTGGTGAAGCCCACACGCCACAGATCCGTTTCACCCTCAACTTTAGCCATCCAGTAATGCGAGCGCGAATAACGAAAAGTGTCAGGGAACCGGGCCGAAAACCGGGCGTGCTTGAAGCGGACAAAATTAAGCATGGGCAAATAGAAAAAATCAGAGGTCAAAGGATCGTCAAGAGTCGTGATCTAGTACGTGCGCGGACACGATTCTTGATTCCATGATTTGCGCACTCACCTGAACCTCGCTGCATCACGCACGCCGACGCAATCCCACATACGCCAGCACCACGCCAATCAGGAAATGCACCCCGAGCATGCTCATCGCGAGATCCGGCGTGGCAAACCAAGTCTTCACCAGTTTGTCGATAGGCTCGAAGTACGCGGTCTTATCCAACGAGTCAATGATGCCTGACCAGCCGTAATGTGCCGTGATGAACGGATGCACCACATGACCAAGGAGCTTCGGAAAGCCTAGCAGCGCGCCGCAGAGCAGGACATTCGCGCACAGCAGGGTGAGCGAGATGCTGTGCGCACGCTCCTTGCTGCTGGCGTTGGCGGAAATGCCCAGACAGAGGGCGGCAAAGGCCGCGCCCGAAAGAGCGGGTAGCATCAGCTTGGCCATGCCTGTGCCCGGCAGTCCGCCAGCGACGATGTCCAGAAACATCTCCATCCAGATGCTCTGCACCAGGATGATGGGCAGCATGAAGAGCAGGGAGCCGATCAGCCATGCGGCGGGCGTCACTCCGCCGATGCGCTCGCGTTCGTAAATGGCGCGTCGTCCAGCGATCTCACGTGCCCCCAGGCGCAGCGCCATGAACAGCACCAGCAGGATCTGAATCAGCGCGATCATCGAGACTGTGTACGCCGCCGGCCAGACCACATCGGCGTCAGTGCTGCCAGCGCGCATTTCCTTGAGCAGCTTTAAATTCGGTAGCAGCAGCAGGGCGGCGATCACCGGCGCACCCAGCATCAGCGAAGCATGCACGATCCACTCACGCGGAGTCCGCCGCAGCAGCGACCAGCGGCGTTTCACCAGATGCTGCGCCTGGCTGAACGTGCCCGGCAGCGGAATGATCGGCCGCACCTCGGCCTCGTCAGTCTTCTTGACCTCATCTTCACCACCATCCTCGTCGCCCTTCTGCTTCATGAGGATCGTGCGGTCCTCATCGCCCGGATCTTCCTCGGCAGCGGAAAGCTTGTCCGTGACGCCACTGCCCAGCTTGAACGCCGCATAGTACGCGTCGCGGTGCTTCATCCATGAGTCACCCCAGCGCTGAGCGGGGCGTTTCGCCAGACGGGCATAAACCTCATCATAGGTCGGCACCGTGAAGTAGTGCGGCACGGCACGTGCGGGACCGTGAAAGGCCACGTAGCCCTCATGCATCACTACCACCGTATCATACGCCCCCAGATTCGCCAGCGAGTCCGTGGCGTGGATCACGATGCGGTCGGGCCGGTCATTGGCCACCAGCCGCAGCAGCGCCTCAAACTCGCGCTCGCTGCGCACATCCAGCCCCACCGTGAAGTCATCGCACAGCACGATCACCGGGTCCGCCACCAGCGCCAGGCCCAGTTTCAGGCGGCGGCGCTGCGGCAGCGCCAGCGCGGAGGTCCGCTCTGTGGCGATGTTTTCCAGTCCCACCACCACCAGCACATGGGAGACGCGGGACAGCGCCTCGTCCCGCGTGCGTCCAGCCCCACGCAGCATCGCCGCGCTGATTAGGTTTTCGCGCACGGTCAGGTGCTCGATCAAATTGTCATCTCCGGCAGGCACCCAGCCCAGTTGGTTCGCATACAGCGGCTGCTTGATCAGATCCCGCTTGCCCAGCGTGACCGTCCCAGCCTCAGGCTCCGTCAGACCCGCGAGAATGCGCAGCAGCGTCGTCTTGCCACTGCCAGAGGGCCCGATCAGCGCCAGCACATGCCCGCCAGGAGCCATGAAGCTGACCTGTTCCAGCACGCGGAGAGGTTCCTTGCCTTTTCCGGGAACAACGTGGGAGAGACTGTTGATTTCGAGCATATTCCCGATCTAACCCGGTCTGGTAGAAAGAGCAAAGTTCAAAATTCTGCCTTCCCTTCGCCCTCCAACGCTTTATCCCTCCGCAACCATGGCCACCATCCTCCAAGTCCACCCTGCCGACGACGCCATCGTCGCCCTCTCAGACCTCGCCGCAGGCACCGCGCTCTCCTTGAACGGCCGCTCCTGGACCCTCCGCGAAAAAATCCATGCCAAGCAAAAATTCGCCGCCCATGACTTCGCCGTCGGCGACATAGTCACCATGTACGGCGTCACCGTCGGCAAAGCCACCCAGCCCATCGCCACCGGGGCCTTGATTCACACCCACAACGTCGTCCACGCCACTTCCACCTTCAGCGGCAAGCAGAGCGACTACACCTGGACGCCCCCCGACGTCTCCAAATGGAAAACCCGCACCTTCAACGGCTTCAAGCGCGCCGTCGGCCCCGCCGGCACCGCCAACTACTGGCTCGTCATCCCCCTCGTCTTCTGTGAGAATCGCAACCTCGCCTTCATGCGCGAGGCCCTCACCCGCAGCCTCGGCTACGGCAAAACCTCCCCCTACGAGCGCTTCGCCCAGCGCCTCGTCGATCTCCACCGCTCCGGTGCCTCACGCGATCAAATCGAAGCCGCCACCCTCGAAGCCGAAACCTCCGTCACCGCTGCCCGCGTCTTTAAAAACATCGATGGCGTCAAATTCCTTGAGCAC
>NCCR01000329.1 GCA_002279765.1 Verrucomicrobia bacterium 12-59-8
ACACCCTGCCACAGGGAGTGCGGGTGATCAGTGATCGCATGCGCGAAGCCGGTTACTTCACGGCGAATGTGCGCGACCTGCCGCCCGAGGCCGGATTCAAAGGCACCGGCAAGACCGACTGGAATTTCCAGGAGCCAGGCAAGCCCTTCGAATCCTCCAACTGGGATGACTTGAAACAGCACCAGCCGTTTTATGCGCAGCTCAATTTCTCGGAAACGCATCGCGCCTTCCACGGTCCACCGCATGCCGACCCCGCCAAGGTCGAAATTCCGCCCTACTACCCGGACCATGAAGTGACGCGCAAAGACATGGCTCAGTACCTCGACGCAGCGACAGACCTGGATCGCAAAATCGGCAAAGTGATGGAACTGCTCCAGCGCGACGGCCTCATGGAAAACACCATCATCTGCTTCCTGGGCGATCACGGCGCTGCACACGTGCGCGGCAAGCAGTTCTGCTATGAAGAAGGCCTCAACACACCGCTCATCATGAGCTGGCCCGCTGGCGTGCCTGCACCCGCAGGCTATGACGCCGGAAAAGTGAGCGACCGCCTCCTGATGTCCATCGATCTCACCGCCACCACTCTCTCATGGGCCGGCGTTCCCAAACCCAAGGGCATGCAGGGCCAGGTCTTCATGGGCGCGAATGCCGAACCCCCACGCGAGTACGTCTTCGGCGCACGCGACCGCTGCGACATGACCGTGTTCCGCCTCCGCACCGTGCGCGATGCACGCTACCGCTACATCCACAACTTCACACCCGACCGCCCCTTCCTCCAGCACAACGCCTACAAGGAGAAGCAGTATCCCGTGTGGAATCTCATCAAGGAACTCGCCGCGCAGGACAAGCTCACGCCTGTGCAAGCCGTGCTCGCCGCTCCGACCATGTCCGAAGAAGAACTCTATGACCTGCAGGAAGACCCGCACGAGATCAACAACCTCGCGAAGTCAAATCAACCGGAGCATCGCGCTGCACGCGAGCGCCTGAACTCGGTTCTGAATGCATGGATCGAACGAACGAACGATCAGGGGCGCATCCCGGAGCCCGAAGAGGTGGCGCGCAATGAAGGTCGCACCAAGGAGGCCCCACCAGCCAAGCAAGGGAAGGGGAGGAAGAAAAAGGCATGAATCACGAATTCCAAATGACGAATGAGTCGCCCCGGCCATGCTCATGGGAGTGAAGTTGCTTCCCACCCATCGTGCACATGACGCACAGCATCTCATCCAGCGCTGGAGCTTGCTCGCACGTGCCACTGGCTGCCAGATAAAAACTTTATGCCAGGCAGGCGTCTTCCCCGTGATCGTACTGGAATCAGCCGCGGCTCAGGCCGGAGAGCCCGCAGTCTATCTTTCCACCGGAGTTCATGGCGATGAAGCAGGCTCTGCCTGGGGCCTGCTCACTTGGGCGGAAAAGCATATGAAGCAGTTGCAGCGCGGCTCCTTCCTCATCGCCCCCTGTCTCAATCCCGTCGGCCTCACCCTCAACACTCGCATTGACCATCGCGGCTTCGACATCAACCGCCGCTTTCACGACGCATCCGATGAAATCTGCGGCCCATGGCAGCAATGGATCACCGGCCGGGCCATGCGTTTTGGGCTCTGCCTTCACGAAGATTACGACGGGCAGGGCATCTATCTCTATGAACTCAATCACGCACACCGAACGGTGGGGCATGAAATCATCGAACGCTGCGCAAAAGTGATCGCCCCTGATCCCCGCCGAAACATCGATGGCCAGCGTGCAAACAAAGGCGTGATTCGCCGCCGCACTCTGCCCACCCATCTGCCCGGCATGCCGGAGGCCATCGAACTCCACGTGCGCGGTTGTCCGGTGACGCTGACATTCGAATCCCCGTCGGAATTCGATTTCGACACCCGCGTGCGCGTGCAGGTGAAATTTGTCGAGTCGGCCCTGGCCATTCTTGTCTAGACAATGCGCGCAACCTTCATCCAGCGATTGCTTGTACCGATGGTTTTAATCGTCTTGAGCGGCTGCGCCTCAGTGAAAAAATTAACGGGGGGACGAGCCATGCTGCGTGCTGAAGACTGGGTAAGCTACGATGGCAAAACCATGCCGTTGAAATCATGGCCGGTGTCCGCTGGCATCACGCCACGCGCCATAGTGATCGCAGTGCATGGCCTCAGCGGTGCCAAGTCCGACTTCTGGTATCTGGGCGAGCAACTGCCACCGCGCGGTTACACCGTCTATGCCTACGATTTGCGCGGGCAGGGGAATGATCCAGTGGTCGCTGAACGTGGCGACATCAAAAAAGCCACCGCCTGGCAGCGCGATCTCGCGACGTTTCACTCACTCGTGAAGCGTAGGCATCCCAAGACGCCCGTGTACTGGTACGGCGAAAGCCTCGGCAGCCTCATCTCCCTCCACACCGCCGCAGGCTTCCTCGGCGATCGCGCTGATCCTGACGGCATCATCTTGGCCACCCCCATTGCCGGACTGCGTAAAACCATCAGCGGCTTCCAGCGCTTCCTCCTGGAAACCGCCGCCAAGCTCTCTCCCCGCACTCGCTACACCCTGGGCGAGCTCGCCGGGGTGGATGAGTCAAAGATCAAGGTCACCTCCAATTCCACGCACGGCGGCCAGATGGCGGTCACCCCGCATCATGTCAGCGCTTTCTCATTGCGTCTCCTCTCCACCATTGGCGGCATGCTGGATGCAAACACCGGATCGGCGCACCGGCTGAAAATGGCCGTCCTCTTCGTCGCGTCGCCCAATGACGTGCTCTCCTCCGCCGATCAGATCCAGGCCCTCTTTGCCGAAATACGCAGCCCCGCCAAAAAGCTGCTCTGGTACACCCGCTCCTACCACCTGCTGCTGCACGATGTGCAGCGCGAGGAAGTGATTCACGATGTCACCTGCTGGCTGGACCGCCAGGTCGAAGCCCTCCGCCGCTGAACCACCATGACTCTCGAACACGCCATCCACGATGCCCTGAGCCGCAGCGACCTTCCGCTCAAAGCCGCTGACATTGCCAAACTCATCAAGCCCGCAGTCGGCCGGGCAGCCACGCCCAAAGCAGTGGCCTCAATGCTGGAGTCGCTGTCCGCCGCCGGCACGCTGAACCGCATCGCCGCAGGCACCAGCGCCAAGCCTCAGCCCCTCTTCACACTGCACAGCCCGGAAGCTGCCACCTCGGCACTCCTCAAGCATCAGGTGCACGCCTCCAAAAAAGAGCAGCCAGCCGCGAAGCTGAAAACCAAGCTGCCAGCGGCGCTGCATCCCCACTTTGAAGCCTCCCTGGCGCAACTCCACACCCAGGGCACCGCGTTTGTACTACCCGGCAGCAAACGCCTCGTGTATGCCCGCAGGCTTAGGCCTTCCGAACTGCTCGGCGCGGCTCAGCGTCGTGCTCTGCAGAAAACTCTCGATACAGTGAACAGCGCACGTGCGCAGCCAGCCACGTTGGATGACTTCATCGCCTGGCTGGACGGAGTCCCGCCTGCTCCACCCACCGAATCCGTCATCACTCCCGGCGAGGCCGAGCTGCGTGTCTGGTATGACTCCGACCGCCTCCGCTCTTCAACGTCGATGATCCCCATCCCCCGCACCTTCGCTCATTATCAGGCTTGGGCGGCAGAACGTGGCGGTGTGGCTGATAGTCAGGTTTTACGAAGTTTGCTTGAGACGCTTTACAACAATGGGCACCTCCTGTTAGAACCTTGCGAAAGGCCGCAAGACCTCCCAAATCATGAACGTGCCCTGCTTGTTCCGATGTCCCTCGGTCCTCCCGGTTACTCTTGGTGCTGGATTTCCTGATCCTTCTCCGCTCTCCCGAATACTGAACTGATTCCTAAGACCATGTCCTCCTACGCTGACCTGAATCCATTCATATCCACCAGTGTGGGCGAGAATGATCTGTGGAATTCAACAGCATTCCTGGACGTGCCCTACATCAATTCCGGGCCGTTCGGCGCGCTGCGCATCGTGGTGGATCAGGTACGCGCACAGCATCGCAGCCAGGTCCGTTTTGTGCGCGGTGCCGGTGGCTCGGGCAAATCCCACCTCTTCTCGCGCCTGCGGCGTGAATGTGCGGACAGCATCTTCTATGCGTATGCGCCGAATCCGCCGCTGCAGCCGGAGGCGTTGGAAAACTTCATCCTCACCCGCTTCGTCGGCAGCCTGCGCCATCCCGCCCGCGACAAAGACGGCAAAGAGTCCCCCTACAGCCAGCTTCGTCTCCTCGCCTATGCTTTGCTCAAGCCGGTCGTGGAGCAGGAGTTCACCTTTCCTCAATTGCACGAGGCCTGGGCCGGTATCTCCCTCGAAACCCGCAAAGAAATGATCCATGAGGCGGTGCAGCTCCTGGAGGCAGAGCATCCCATGGTCCCCCGCAGCGTGCTGCGCTGCCTGCTCAGTGTGCTGCGCGATGACAAGGAATCTCACCGAGAACGAACTGAAATTCCTCGGTGTCGCCGAGCCGCTGGCTCGCTCGGAGATGGGCGGCGTCATTCAGCTCTTTGGCAAGCTCGCCTCACAGGCCGGTGCGCCGGTGGTCCTTGTGCTCGATCAGCTCGATCTCGTCGTCACCCAGCCGCAGTTTGATGAAATGCAGCGCCTCCTCTTTGCGCTGATCGATCAAAGCGAAAACTGGGTCGTCCTCATCGGCCTTGTTGCTGAACGCTTCGCCGCATGGGACGCCGCTCTCACCCAGGCCCTTCGCGGGCGCGTCGGTGTGCCGGACTCAAACGCGCCCCTCGGTTTCCGTCTTCCGGTCATCGACATGCTGCCCATCGCCAACGAGCAGAAACGCCTCCTGCTCAACTGCCGCCTCGACACTCCCGCACTCGTCGAGCAGCGCAAAAAAGACGGCATCACTTCCGCCATTCATCCCTTGCTCGACGAAGACGTCGCCCGCCTCACTGCGGGTGGCGCCATTTTCCCACGTCATCTCCTCGCCGCTGCTGCCGAGGCATTTGCCCTGCGCACCGCCCCGTCGGCCTTGCCACCGGAAATCGGGGCAGTGGTCGCTGCCCAGCCATCGCTGCCATCGCTGCCACCGCCTGTCCCGGCCGAGGTCGTACCCATGGCGGTTGCCGTGGTGGAAGCCGCAAAGGAGCCGCCCGCTGTTGCCGCCATTCCAGTTCCCGCCGCACTCACTGCTCCCAAAACCAGCCTGGCGGAAAAGATGGACGCCCTGCTGCAGCAGGCCGTCGCTGTCGCAAAGGCCGAAGCCGTCACTCCCACCGCCATCGATCTCGGCGAACGCGCACGCGATCTCATCGAGCTCATGGTCGCACCTCCCGTCACCACCAGCGAAGGCGACATCCGCAAAAGCTACGACAACTTCGACGGCTCCGACCGCTGGTTCGAGTGGGGCGGCAGCAAGGTGCGCGTCGTCACCAGCAAGGTGCTGGAGCGTATCAAGGAAGCCGCGGGCGACACGCTGCTGCTGCGCAACTACAATGCGCCTGTCTCCGGTCAGCTCACGATGGAGCTGCTCAACACCTTCAAATCCAAGAACACCTTCCATCACATGACGCCATCGGAGGCTGCCATTCTGGCCGCGCTCGGCAGCATGCTTGCCGCTCAGCGCGAAGGTTCCTACGATCAGCTCGCCACCGAACCACCGGCGACGAAGGACAATGTGCTCGCCGCTCTGCGTGTGCACCCCTTGCTGCGCGGCCTCAGGCTTTGGGACATGATTCAGCAGGTGCACGCGCCCAAGCAGGCGCCTCCTGGGCCGCCGCAGTCTTCCGTGCTCTCGTCCATCGTTCGCCCATCGGTCATGCCTGTCACCCCGCCGCCAATGGCACCTGTGGCAAAGCCCCCCGTGGTCCCCGGTGCAAAGCCACCACTACCGCCACCTTTCACGGGCGCGACCAAACCTCTCGCCATACCCCCTTCGGCCCCCGTTTCAAAGCCCATCGCCAAACCACCTGCACCTCCGATGGCGAAACCGCCACCAGGTGCCGCACGCCCCCCCATGGCCAAGCTGCCGCCCCCTTCCCAGGGAAACGCCGCCTGAGTAAATTCGAAAACCTTTTTGCGGCTACAATGCCATAGTGCGCGACGTTAATCGCGCACCATGAAAGCATTCGTCGCCCTCCTCCTCTGCCTCTTCACGTTTCATTCAGTCGCAGCAGAGGCAAAGCGGCCCAACATCCTCTTCATCTACGCCGACGATCAATCGACGAAAACCGTCGGCTGCTATCCCGGCTCATGGCCTTGGGTGAAGACGCCGAACATTGATGCGCTAGCGAAAAACGGCGTGCGCTTTCATGCCGCCTATCTCGGCTCATGGTGCATGCCCTCGCGCGCCACCATGCTCACTGGCCGCTTCCCCCACGGCATCGAGTCCATGTCCATGGAGGGCAAATACCCCGGCAGCACCTACGATCCCAAGCAGTGCCCCTTCATCCCTGCAGAAATGCGCAAGCAGGGCTACCACACCGCACAGATTGGAAAATGGCACACCGGCACCGATACCGGCTGGGGCCGCGACTGGGATCATCAGATCGTCTGGAACCGCCCGCTTCATCCCGAAAACGCCGGCGCCTGCGACGCCCACCTTCAGCCTGGTCATTCCTGCCCTGATCCTTTTGTCTGGGCCGACATGACATGCGCGGGGGCGCCTCGGCAACCCTTGCCGTCAGGCCGATCCTGCCTCCCATCGACCAGCTTCGCACAGGATTCGTCCCATGCTCGATTTTGCCCCCTCCCGCCGTCAATTCCTCGGTGCCGTAGGCCTCGCAGGGGCCGGCGCCTTGCTTCCCCTGTCATCCGTGCGCGCTGCGGACAGCCTGTCGCAACTCGCCGAAGATGCGTTCATCTGGGGCCTGCCGCTGGTGTTGAGCGGGCGTTACATCGAAATCGCAAGAAAGGCCGGCCTGAGCTTCAACCAGTTCTATCTGAGTCCCGATCTTGCCACTCCCGCGACGCATGCGGCGGGACCGAACATCGACACGCTCTATGGTTTCGCCTGGCTCGACCTTACCGGCGGGCCGCAGGTGATTGCAGTGCCGGATACGCACGACCGCTACTATTCGATCCAGTTACTCGACACCTATGGCGACAGCTTCTCCTATATCGGCAGGCGGGTGACCGGCACCAAAGCGGGCGCCTACGCCATCACCGCACCGGGATGGAACGGCACACTTCCGCCCGGCGTGACAGGAATTGCCGCACCGACCGGCAAGGTTCTCGCGCTGGTGCGCACTCTGGTCAGCGGATCGACCGATCTCCCGGCGGCGCAGGCCATCCACGCTTCCTATTCCACGGGGCCGCTATCCGCCTGGCCACAAGGACGCTTGCCCGCCATTGCCCGTGCCAACTCGATCAACGCGATCCCTGCACTCGACCTGACGGCCTTCGATGCCGGCTTCTTCGACGAACTCGACGCGCTGGTACGCCAGTATCCTCCGCTACCGGAGGATACTGGCAACCTTGCACGTTTCGCACCGCTGGGTATCGGCAGCGCGACGCAGCGCGGACCCCAGTTGAGGGCGACACTCGCTGCCGCGATCCCCGCAGCCCTCGCACGCATCCAGGCGGCGCAGGCCGCATCGTCCACCGTGATCAACGGCTGGCGCAGCAACCTCTCGATCGTGCCATTTATTCGCGATCCTCTCGCGCGGGCAGCGATCAACACCTTCGGCCCCGGCGCGCATATTGCCAAGGAAGCGCTCTACTTC
>NCCR01000330.1 GCA_002279765.1 Verrucomicrobia bacterium 12-59-8
ACGTCAAACCTAGGTCGGGCTGTAGTTCAGCCTGGTAGAACGCTTGCATGGGGTGCAAGAGGTCGTGAGTTCGAATCTCGCCAGCCCGACCACGGTTTATGACGGTTTCGCCATTGTGACACGGGCGACTACCTGGCTCGCGGAAGAAGATCGGGAACGCCACCAGCACTGCCATGGAGATCCATACGGGAAGTGGCTAATCGTGTTGAGTTATGAAATGCTTTGGGAAGATAGCAGTCGCCAGCGCGTGAGCGTGGCTTTGCTTTGGCTCTGCGCCTTTTTTTAAAAAATTTCAGCGCTGTCGATTGACGGAAGCGGTCACCGCCTTTTACCTAGCCTTGTGTTTTCACCATCGAGTCATAGCTCTGCCGGGCACATCAGCATGGAGAAAACCATGCGCTGTTTCCTGATTGCTCTTATGATGAGTTTGCTCGTCCCGGTGGCAGAGGCGGGCACTACGCCTGACTTCACGTTCACTGGTTTCTCGTCCGGCAGTCTGGCATTTGACAGCGATGGCAACCTCTTTGTGGCAAGCAATGAGGGCACCACAGTGGGCAAGTTTGCGCCGGGAGCCGCCACGCCTTCCGCCACACTCACCGGTCTCAACGAGCCTAATGCCCTGGCCTTTGACAGTGCCGGCAACCTCTTTGTGGCAAACCAGCCTAGCGCCCTGGCGTTTGACAGTGCCGGCAACCTCTATGTGGCAAACTTTCCTGCGGACACGGTGAGCAAGTTTGCGCCGGGAGCCACCACGCCTTCCGTTACGCTCACCGGGCTCAACCTGCCCTACAGACTGGCCATTGACAGTTCGGACAATCTCTATGTGGCAAACTATGGTGGCACCACGGTGAGCAAGTTTGCCCCGGGAGCCACCACACCTTCCGCCACGCTCACCGGTCTCAACGAGTCGCCTCATGCCCTGGCCGTTGACAGTTCCGGCAATCTCTTTGTGGCAACCCCCAATAACAATACGGTGAGCAAGTTTGCGCCGGGAGCCACCACGCCTTCCGCCACACTCACCGGTCTCAACGGGCCTTTTGCCCTGGCCTTTGACAGCACCGGCAACCTCTTTGTGGCAAACTCTCTTACCGACACAGTGAGCAAGTTTGCACCTGGAGCCACCACGCCTTCCGCCACACTCACCGGTCTCAACGGGCCTCATGCCCTCGCCGTTGACAGTGCCGGCAACCTCTTTGTGGCAAACGTCGATGGCTATGATGTGAGCAAATTTGCCCCGGGAGCCACCACGCCTTCCGCCACGTTCACCGGTCTCTACTGGCCCGACAAACTTGCCTTTGACAGTTCCGGCAACCTCTTTGTGGCAAACAGGGGAAACCACACGGTAAGCGAGTTTATCCTCACGCCGCTCCCGGTCCTTTTCAGCGTCACCCCCAGCGTCGGCAGCATCGTAGGTGGGACCAGCGTGAGCATCACCGGTGTCAATCTGGCTGGAGCCACGGCAGTGACCATCGGTGGTACGCCGGCAACCCTTGGCACCAACACAGGTACTACGCTCGTCCTCACGACGGGCGCTCACGCCGCACTGGACGGAGCCAGCGTCTTGGTCACCACATCCGTTGGCACGAATGCCGCAAACTCCCTCTTTAAGTACGCGGTCCCGCCCACCCTCACCAGAAGCACCGCGAACCAGTTTAATGACGCCCCGACGCTCAACATCATCGGCACCGGTTTTGATGACACGACCCCCGGCAACAATACGGTGGACTTCTACAATGGCACCAATAGCGCCGAGGGGACTGTGACAGCGGCGACCTCCACGACGCTGACAGTAACCTTCACCATTCCGCCCACCAATCTTGGAGCTTTGCTGGCCACAGTATCCGTCAGCGGGATCTCCTCCGGTGCCGCTGTGCAGGTCGCCACGGTGGCGCAGAACTACACCATCACCACGCTAACCGGTCTTAACGCTCCCAACGACCTGGCCTTTGACAGTGCCGGCAACCTCTTTGTGGCCAACTTTGGTGCCAACACGGTGAGCAAGTTTGCGCCGGGAGCCACCACGCCTTCTGCCACGCTCGCGGGTCTCAACGGACCTATATCGCTGGGCTTCGATAGTTCCGGCAACCTCTTCGTGGGAAACAGTGACGGCACGTTGAGCAAGGTTGCACCTGGAGCCACCACGCCTTCCGCCACACTCCCCGGCAGCGGCTCTAACGACCTGGCCTTTGACAGTGCCGACAACCTCTTCGTGGCAAACTCCAATTACAACTCAGTGATCAAGTTTGCGCCGGGAGCTACCACGCCTTCTGCGATACTCACCGGCGGCTACTTCGCTCTCGGCAGCCCTAGTAGCCTGGCCTGTGACAGTTCCGGTTACCTCTTCGTGGCAATCCGTGGTGACAACACGGTGAAAACGTTTGCGCCGGGAGCCACCACGCCCTTTACGACACTCACCGGTCTTCACTGGCCTGGTGATCTGGTCTTTGACAGTTCTGGCAACCTCTTTGTGGCAAACTTTGGTGCTGGCACGGTGAGCAAGTTTGCGCCGGGAGCCACCACGCCTTCCGCGACTCTCACGGGCCTCAGCTGGCCTACTGACCTGGTCTTCGACAGTTCTGGAAACCTCTTTGTGCTAAACGCCAGTGGCAGCACGGTGAGCAAGTTTGCACCGGGAGCCACCACGCCTTCCGCGATATTCTTCACCGGTACAAGTGGTTTTTTCTTCGGCATTGGTGGACTTTTCGGCGAGGCTCTAGCCTTGGCCGTTGACAGTTCTGGCAACCTCTTTGTGACAAACGCTGGTAACAACACCGTGAGCAAGATTGTCTCCACCACAGTCATGCCGGAATTTACGGCCTGGAGACTCACCCACTTTGGAACCAATGCTACTGCCGGCAATCTCGCCGATGATGCTTCCTATGTCGGCGACGGCCTGCCGAATCTGCTCAAGTATGCCCTGGGCCGCAGTCCCCTCGTCGCCACCGCTTCCTCCGCCCTGTCCAGCATCGTGAATGGTTCTGCCAATTCACTGCTCAGCGACCGCCTCGCCATCCGTTTCACCCTGCCCAATCCGGCCCCCGCTGACGTGACTTATACCGTGCAGGCCACAGATGATCTGCTGAACTGGACAACAGTGGCGACCAAGCAGGGCACAGGCGCATGGCAGTGGAATACCGTCGCCGGTGGCAACACTCCGCACATTGTCGATCCCGGAACCTCTCCTGACACCGTGGAGGTGGGCGACGTCGTCCCCTTCAGTGGAAACACCCGCCGAATGATGCGTTTGCAGGTGACGAGGCCGTGAACACCACGGCTACCGACAGTCCGTCATGATGCCGCAGACGATTTCTTCGGTTCGCGGAAGAAGATCACAAAGACGACCAGCACGCTCACGGCGATCCACGCAGGCGTGGCCCAGATGGCGGACCAGTCGTGGGTGATGCTGCCGTTGGGCGCGGCGAGTTTGTGCTGGTCCATGAAGTAGCCGGCGAGGTAGGTGCCGACGAGGGAGCCGAAGCCCCACAGGATGATGGCGATGAGGCCCTGCGCGGCGCCGCGAATGCGTTCGTTGGCTTCGCTGTCCACGTAGAGCTGTCCGGCGATGAAGAGGAAATCGTAGCAGACGCCGTGCAGCAGGATTGCGGCATAGATGAGCACGGTGCCGCTGCTTGAGGCGCTGGAGCTGAGCATGAAGTAGCGCGCGGCCCAGGCGAGGATGCCGAGGAAAATGGTCTTTTTGTAGCCGAGCTTTTTGAGCATCAGCGGCAGCAGGATGAGGAAGATAATGTCGGAAACCTGCGCGAGCGTCATCTTTTGCGCCCAGTCCACCCATTTCAACTGCGTGAGGTAGGTGCCCAGGTTCACGAAGTAGAAGTACAGAGGAATGCAGATGAGGAACATGCACAGGATGAAGATGGCAAAGGTGGGCTTTTTGAGCAAAGCCAGCGCATCGAGGCCGAGGACTTCGCTCAGTGGCACATTCTGCCCCTTCTTCTTCGGCGGCGTATGCGGCAGCGTCAGGGCGAAGAGGCCAAATACCAGCGAAGTGCCGCCAGCGAGGTAGTATTGCAGTGCTGACTGCTCGCCCTTCAACTGGCTGAGCACCACGCCCCCCGCAATCCAGCCCACGGCGGAGAAGATCTTCACGAAGGGGAAGTCTTTCTTCGCGTCCGCCAGATGGGTCATGGAGATGGAGTTGCCCAGAGCGAGCGTCGGCGCGTAGAGCGTGCAGTAAAGGATGAGCGTGGGATAGACGCTGCCGAAGGTCTTCAACTGCGGGATGTAGAGCATCACAAGACCACCAGCGATGCCGAGAACGGCGATGATTTTCTCGGAGGCAAAGAAGCGGTCGGCGATCAAGCCGACGATGAAGGGCGAGAGGATGGCACCCCACGCAAACGCACCATAGGTCGCGCCGATCTCGGTGCCGCTAAAGCCCAGGGTGCCGAGGTAGCTGCCTAGCGTCATGTACCAACTGCTCCAGATGAAGTACTGGAGGAACATGAAGAGGGAGAGCTTGATCTTGAGGGAGGATTGCATGGAGTGTTAAGAAAGAGCTAGTTGCGTGCCGTCATGAAGCCCAGGCCGGTGGTTTGCAGAAAATCGCGGCGGCGGGGCAGGGGCATAAGAGGGGCGTGCGTTTGAGCGTGATGAATATCGGAGACGATGTGCGTTTCTTTCCCATGGCCACACCTGCGTCTCCCACTCGTCGTCAGTTTCTTAGCACCGCCGTTCCTTTCATCGTCTCCGCTGCCACGCTTGGGCGTGCAGGTTCGGTGTCGCCGAATGAGAAAGTACGGCTTGCCTGCATCGGCGTGGGCGGGCAGGGGACGAGCAATTTGCGGGCGCTGATGGCGGATGAACGCGTGCAGGTTGTCGCCATTTGTGATGTGGATGCCCAGCACGCCTCCGCGGCGGCCAAGCTGGCCGGAGTTCCTGAGGGTTCGGTATACAAGGATTTCCGTGAGGTGCTGGCCCGCAGTGATGTGGATGCCGTGATGAACGCCACGCCCGACCACTGGCACTCCAATGTGGCCATCGCCGCCGCGAAGGCGGGGAGCCAGCATCGTCGAAGGCCGCGCCATCTGCCGTGCGGTGGCGGAGAATAAGCGCGTGCTGCAGTGCGGCACCTGGCGGCGCTCCGGCCTGAAGGTGCGCATGGCCTGCGAGCGCGTGCGGAATGGCTACATCGGCCAGCTCAAGGAAATCGAGATCGGCGTGCCGGGGAAGTTTGCCATTCGCGGCGGCTACACTGGGCTGGAGGCCACCGAGGCCGCGCCTGCGCACCTCGACTACGCCATGTGGCTCGGCCCGGCGGCAGAGCAACCCTACACGGCGGCACGCTGCCATTTCAACTTCCGCTGGATCGAAGCCTACGCCCCCGGCTACATCACCGACTGGGGTGCGCACTTCCTGGACGTAGCCCAATGGGGTGCCGGTATGGACGACTCCACGCCCAGCGAGGTCAGCGCCACCGAGGTGAAGCGCCGTGACAAGGGCATCTACGACGCCGCCGAGAGCTTCCGCATCGAGTATCAGTACAACAATGGTGTGCGCGTCATCATGGTCAGCACGGACGACAAGACGAAGTGGGGCACCCGGTTCATCGGCAGTGAGGGCTGGATCTACACCGAGTCCGAAGTACTCAAGGCCAGCGACGACGCCATCCTGCGCGTAAAACTCAAGGACAGCGACGTGAAGCTCTACGAGTCCAAGAACCACCACCGCAACTTCATCGACGCCGTTTACTCTCGGGGCCGCACCGCCGCCACGGCAGAGATCGCCCAGCGCGCCGCCACCACCTGCCACATCGGTGCCATCTCCGCCGTCCTCAAGCGCCCGCTGAAGTTTGATCCGAAGGCTGAACGCTTCGAAAACGACGAGCAGGCGAATCAGATGCTGCTCAGGCCGATGCGGGAGGCTTGGAAGCTCGCGTGAAAGTTGCGCCGCTGCTGGGAATTCCATGAAGCAGCTGCCAATCAGGTTATCCGAGCCTGTTTCGCGAGGGGTGAATCTCCTTAAATGCCACATTAAGAAAGAGGTACATAATATTAACACAGGTTAAATTCACAGCCATCGCCAATCACAAGGAGGCGTTGCTAGGCGCGAGTCACCGCTACGCGGTTCCGCCGATGAAAAACCAACGGTGGGGGGCGTGATCTGAGGCTTGGCAGCCAAGGCAACGCTTGTGTCAGCCCTCCGTGCTTATGAGCCGGTAACGGCACCCTCGGGATCGTAGGTCAATTCCGGCTATTCTGGTTGATTTTGTAATCCACAGTGATCGTTAATGGCCACATCGGCAAACAAGTACAAATTATTAACACATGTTAGCCATGTATTTGATTCAGCAACGTGAAAGAGACTGTCTGTCTCCATTTTCAGCGGAATCCGTCGGTTTCTAAACCATGTCGGTCCCTCCGATGGGCGGACTGGCTAGCGTGGATGCACTGCCTCGGAACCACCTCTCTGGCGGGGGCTCGAGTGCAGAAGGTCGGCATACTTAAACGATGCTCATCTGGATTGAGTTCCGAGCAGATTGTCCACGATCATGATGATTTTTACGCCTGCCTGCCGCCTTCACGCTCTGTTTGAGGAACTTGAGGAATGTCTCCGCTGTGAACGTCTCTTTGTAGATCATGAAGCGTATTTTGCCCTGATTGGTGACGCTGCTGACGTGGTTGATCCCTGATGGTTGTGCCCGGCTTCAGTGCAACGCGCAGGCTTTGATCTCACACCAGACGCACATACCTCCGCCCCGGCAGCGCACGGATCAACCGCTTCATCTCCAGCCGCATCAGCGTCGCTGATACCGTTGCGGTTGTGAGGCCGGAGGTGGTGGTGATGTCGTTGATGTGGGCTTCGTCGGTGCTGATCGCGTTGTAGAGGATTTCTTCCTCCAGCGTGAGCATGACGGCTGGCGGGGATTCTTGGACCAGCGGTGCCTTGGGCGCGGTGGGGAAGAGTGTCATCAAGTCATCGAGCACATCGGCTCCATCCATGATGAGTTTGGCTCCCTGCTGAATGAGGCGGTTGCAGCCGGCGGAGGTGGGTTTGTCGATGGGGCCGGGCACGGCATAGACAGTGCGGCCCTGCTCGGTGGCCTGCTGGGCGGTGATGAGGGAGCCGCTGCGCAGCGGGGCCTCGACAACGATCAAGCCGCAGGTCCAGCCGGCGACGATGCGGTTGCGGTAGGGAAAGGTTTGTTTGTCGGCCGGGCGATCAACTGGATACTCGCTGACCACCGCGCCGTTTTGCGCGATGCGTTCGGCGAGGGCCATGTTTTCAGGCGGGTAGAGCTTGCCGATGCCTGAGCCGATGACGGCGATGGTGCGGCCTTTAGCGGCCAGCGCGGCCTCATGCGCAGCAGTGTCGATGCCACGGGCAAGTCCACTAACGACGGTGTAGCCTGCATAGGCGATCTGGAAGCTGAGCTTCTTGGTGGTACTGAGGCCGTAGTGCGTGGCATGGCGGCTGCCGACGACGCCGAGGGCGTTGTGGTCTCGCTTGGTGAGTTCGCCCCAGACGGTGAGGACGAGAGGTGGGTTGTAGATTTCGCGCAGGAGCGGCGGGTAGAGTTCGTCTTCCTGCGTAAGCAGGGTGAGATCGCGCTCCTTGAGCTTCTTGAGTTCGTCGGCGAGATCGACCTGGGTTTCCCAGGCGGCGATGTGCTCTGCCTGCGCGAGGCCGAAGCCTTCGATTTGGAGTATGTCGCTGCTTTTGGCGCTGAGGATGCGCTCAGGGCTGCCGAAGTGCTGCAACAGTTTGCGCACACGCACAGGACCGACCTGTGGGAGCAGGTTCAGTACGAGCCAAGCCTCGGTTCGGGTCATTGCACGCTGTGGCTCAGGCGGCGGAGGCGGTGGCTTCGCCGTTTTTTGCGGCTGCAGCGGCGGATTCTGGCAGGGCGACGTTGGTTTGTGCCGAGCCGGAACCGATGAGTTTGCGGAAAATTTTCTGGGGGAAGGACTGGCCCTTCTCTTCGTTTTCAAGCTGGCCAAGTGCGGCCGATTTGGCCATCTCCCATGCAGGGGCAAATCCGGGGGCGCTGATGACCATCTGCTTCTCGGCGCGGGCGAGGATTTCGAGTTCGCGCTGCATCTTGTTGTCAGGGCGCTCGTTGAGGCGGGCGATTTGCATGCGCAGGTTTTCGTTCTCCTGCTTCAGCACGTTGCGCTCTTTGTTGATGTCCTGGCTTTGCTTGGAGTCGAGGTCGAGCTTGTCGCTGAGCATGCCTTTGTAGCGCTTGAGTTCGCGCTTGGTCTTCCAGTGGCCCCAGAGGGACTGTACGAGGAAAATGCCGCAGAGCACGACGCCGTAGATGAAAGTGTTCTGAGGGGAGAGGAGTTCTTTGAACATGGCTGGTGAAAACTAACGCATGCCCCGCCGTGTGCAACCGGGCAAAGCGCGGCAGGTTGATAGCGCCATGACTCCTTTACGTGGCTCCGACAAAAAAGGACGAAATGCAGAGGTTGGATGGATTTATTATTACCCGGATAAAAACATGTTGATTTTTATCCGGGTAATATTATATGAAGTTCCACATGACTGTACAACACCCCAACCACACCTTCACCACCTTTGATGGCCACCAACGGATCGCGACGGGGGCTTTGCGGGAGAACGCCCTGGCGCTTAAGCGAGCGCTTGAAAGCGGCTCCCTCAGCCCGGTCTTAATTTTTGACGATGCCACGGGACGCACCGTCGAAGTAGATAGCCGGGGGACAGACGAGGAGTGCTGCGCCCGACTGGCCGCGCTGTTCCCATCCAATGAGTCTGCCCTGGTAGATGAGGCGGCAGAAGAGACTGCCCAGCCTCGGGGGCGTGGGCGGCCCAAGCTGGGGGTGGTGCCGCGTGAGGTGACGCTGCTCCCTCGGCATTGGGCGTGGCTGGACACGCAGTCAGGTGGCTCATCGGTGGCTCTGAGGAAATTGGTCGAGGAAGCCCGACGCCAGAGCAGCGAGAAGGACCAGGTGCGAAGAGCCCTTGAACGGGCCTACCAGTTCATGGGCACCATTGCTGGCGACCTTCCGGGCTTTGAGGAGGTTTCACGCGCGCTCTTTGCCAATGATGCGGAGCGAATGCGTGGCCTGCTCTCCGCATGGCCGCGTGATGTGGGTGACCATGTGATGCGACTTGCCTGGGGAGATGAAGGGTGGGGCACCATTGTGGCATCCGCTGAGCCGGATCGGCAGATTTGAGGGGCGCATGAATCTGCCGATGTTTAGGCGAGATCTGCGGAGGGCCGAGGGATGGAACTGCGAGCTGCGCGCATGTCTGGTTGCAACACGCGGCGGCTTCGCCTAGATGCGGGTTAGATCAACCATGCCCCACGCCCTTCTTCTCAAATTTCCTGGAACCAATTGCGATGCCGAAACCGCTCGTGCGCTGGAAGCGGCGGGCTTTACTGCGGAGGTGCTGCCAGTGGCGCTGCTGGAGCCTGCTTCGCTCGACAAGGCGCAGATGATCGTGTTCTCCGGCGGCTTCAGCTATGGCGACTACGTGATGTCGGGCCGCATCGCGCAGCTCATCACGAAATCAAAGCTCGGCGACCAGTTGAAGTCCTTCGTGGACAAGGGCGGCTATGCGCTGGGCATCTGCAATGGCTTCCAAATTCTGACGCAGCTCGATCTGCTGCCCAAGGGCAGCCTGATTCACAACACGAGCGGGCGCTTCATCTGCCGCTGGGTGGGC